>JBMFMQ010000012.1:0-24074 GCA_049970595.1 Candidatus Ratteibacteria bacterium
AAAAAAACTTAAGAATGTGGTATAATATAAAGAGAAAATAACCAATGGGATTCAGTAAAAACTTACTAATACTTAACATCCCTTGACAAATATAGACAATTTGGGTATAATTATTATTTAAGTTATTAAAAAAGGAGGTGAAAAATGACAAGCAAATTTAAAATTAGACCGCTTGCCGATAGAGTAGTTGTTGAGCCACTTGAAGCAGAAGAAAAGTCAAAAGGTGGTATAATTTTACCAGATACTGCAAAAGAAAAGCCTCAAGAAGGGAAAGTTGTTGCTGTTGGAAAAGGGAGGGTAAATGATAAAGGAGAAGTTATCCCCATTCAGGTAAAGGTTGGGGATAAGGTTTTATATGGGAAATATGCTGGGACAGAAGTTACTGTTGATGATAAACAATATATAATTTTAAGAGAAGATGATATATTGGCTGTTATTGAAGAAAAATAAAAAGGAGGTGAAAGATGGCAAAACAAATTTTACTTGGCGAAGAGGCAAGAAGAAAAATAGTTGAGGGAATGGAAATAATGGTATCTACTTTAAGGCCTACTTTGGGTCCAAAAGGAAGATGTGCAGTTTTAGAGAAAAAATTTGGTTCTCCAACAGTTATAAATGATGGAGTTACTATTGCGAAAGAGATTGAACTTGAAGACCCATATTTAAATCTTGGAGCACAACTTTTAAGAGAGGTTGCTTCAAAAACAAATGATGTAGCAGGAGATGGAACAACAACTGCATCTATCCTTGCAGTAACAATTGCAAAAGAAGGGTTTAAAAATGTTGCTGCTGGAGCAAATCCAGTACATTTAAGAAGAGGTATTGAAAAAGCAGTAAAAGCAGTTGTTGCAAAATTGAAAATGATGAGCAAACCAGTTAAAGATAAACATGAAATCCAACAGGTAGCAACAATAGCAGCAGCAAATGATTCTGAAATTGGTAAAATTATAGCAGATGCGATGGATAAAGTTGGAAAAGAAGGTGTTATAACTGTTGAAGAAGCGAAAGGAACAGAGACAGAACTTAAAGTTGTTGAAGGAATGCAGTTTGACAGAGGATATCTTTCTCCATATTTTATTACCGACCCTGAAAGGATGGAATGTGTTCTTGAAGATTGTTATATATTGATTCATGATAAAAAAATTTCTTCTGTAAAGGATATACTTCCATTGCTTGAAAAAGTTGCTCAGGCAGGAAAACCAATACTGGTAATCGCAGAGGAAGTTGAAGGAGAAGCACTTGCCACACTTGTTGTTAATAAACTAAGAGGAACATTACAATGCTGTGCAGTTAAAGCACCTGGATTTGGAGAAAGAAGGAAGGCAATGCTTGAAGATATAGCAATTTTAACAGGTGGACAGGCAATTATGGAAGAACTTGGGCTTAAACTTGAAAATGTTGACCTTTCTATGCTTGGAAGAGCAAAAAGAGTGATTGTAGATAAAGAGAATACAACTATCGTTGAGGGAGCAGGTTCTGCTGCAAAGATACAGGGAAGGATTAATCAAATAAAGAGTGAAATTGAAAAAACAACATCTGATTATGATAGAGAAAAATTACAGGAAAGGCTTGCAAAACTTGCCGGTGGAGTTGCTGTTATAAATGTAGGAGCACCAACTGAAACAGATATGAAAGAAAGAAAAGCAAGAGTTGAAGATGCTTTAAGTGCAACAAGAGCAGCAGTTGAAGAAGGGGTTGTTCCTGGTGGAGGAGTTGCTCTTATCAGGTGTCAGGATGAAATAGATAAACTAACTTATGAAGATGAAGATGAAAAGACAGGTGCAATGATTGTTAAAAAAGCTCTTGAATCACCTTTAAGACAGATAGCCGAAAACTCTGGACTTGATGGAGCAGTTGTTGTTCAGAAAGTTAGAGAAAGTGATAATCCCAACTTTGGATTTAATGCAGAAAAGGATAAATTTGAAGACCTTGTTGAAGCAGGTATTATAGACCCAACAAAAGTTGTAAGAAGTGCTCTTGAGAATGCTTCCAGTATGGCTGCTTTACTTTTAACCACTGAATCATTGATTACTGAAATACCTGAAAAGAAAGAAAAAACACCAAGTCCTCCACCCTACCCTGAATATTAAGCCAAAAGCCCGCCAATTTTTCTGGCGGGCTTTTTAATTTTCAGATGAAAAGGTATCATATATATATAAGTGGAAGAGTTCAAGGTGTTGGTTTTAGATGGTATGCTCAAAGGATTGCTAAAAATATTGATATTTTAGGATGGGTGAAGAATTTGCCTGATGGAAAAGTTGAGATTGTTGCTGAAGGAAATGAAGAAAATCTTGAAAGATTTATTGAGGAATTAAAAAAAGGATACTTAGGCGGTAATATAAGAAATATAGAAAAAATTGAAGAAAAATATACAGGTGAATTTAAAAATTTCCAAATAAGGTTTTGAAAATGAAGGATTATAAAGATTTTGCAAAAGAAGGTCTTGATGTAAAACTACCGGAAATAGATTGTTTTGAAAATCAATTTCCCTCTTATACAATAACCATCATTATTCCAGAATATACTTCCTTATGTCCCAAAACAGGTCAGCCAGATTTTGGAACCATAACAATTGAATATGAACCTGATAAATGGGTGATTGAATTAAAATCATTAAAATTTTATATTCAGGCGTATAGAAACATTGGTATATTTTATGAAAATGCAGTTAATAGAATATTAAGAGATATAGTAAATGCAGCAAAACCAAAATGGGTAAAAGTCAAAGGTGAATTTAATCCAAGAGGTGGTATAAAATCAATTATAGAAGCAAAATATCCATAAAATTTTTATTTTTCAACTCTTAAAATTTCAACCCTTGCGTTTAAAACAAGAGAAGCAAAAAGTTTGGCATCTTTTTCAGAACCCACAATATCTCCAAAATGATATGGAATCGCAACTTTTGGTTTTATTGTATTAACTACATTTGCTGCTTCTTCCGCTGTCATTGTATATGTTCCTCCAATAGGTAAAAAAACTATATCTGCAGAAATTTCCTTCATTTCAGGAATGTAATCAGTATCACCAGCAATATAGATTTTTTGGCCCTCAATCTCAATTATATATCCAAGCCAATTATTTCCTTTAGGATGAAAATGTTTATTTACATTATATGCAGGGACTCCTTTTATTTTTACCCAGTTTAAATCAATTTCCTGACCAGGTTTAATCTCAATCTTTTCGCCAACCTTTAATTTTAAAATATCATGAGGACCAATAATAATTGTTTCTTTTTTAGAGATTTTATTTATATCATCAACACTGAAATGGTCATAATGAGAATGAGTAATTAAAATTAAATCACCTTTTGGCTGGTCTTTTATGAGTTTCCATGGGTCAATATATATATTTTTACCTCCAAAAGAAATTAATATTGAAGCATGTCCTAACCATTTAATATTTTCAACCATTTTTTCACCTCCTTTCAATAATATAATTCCATAATTTACATTTTTAATCATCTCCAGTGAAATAGTTTTCAAGGAGGGTTAGAATTTTTTTATATACTTCCTAAAAATCTCAAAATATCAAAAAATATTACCAAAAATCCAGTTCCACCTATAATACTACTGATTAATATTATCAAAAATTTCAAATCAGGTCTATAAACTTTATTTGGAACTTTTGCCCTATCAAGAACTTGAACAACAGGTGTATCTCTTGTTTCGTCTATCTTGGCTTCTTCCATCTTGGAAGTAAGAAAATTGTAAAGAGATTCTTGAACTTTTAATTCTCTTAATATTTTTGTCAATTCATCCTGTGAACTCAATAATTTTGTAAGAGAAGATTGGATTTCTTTTATTTCATTTTTGAGCATTATAATTTTAGGGTCATTTTCATCAAGAATCTGTCTTTCTTTTTCAAGTTGTAATTGTTTATCAATTAATTGTTCCATAAGTTTACCACCTGCTTGTGAAATTTGATTTAAATTCGGGTCTACAACGAGTTTATTTTGATTTTGAAGTTCAGTTAATCTTTTTTCCAGTTGTTCAATCATTTCAGTAGTTTCTCTAATACGTTTTTCTAAAAATATTCTATTTTGTTTTGCAGTAGTAATAGTTAATTCCTTAATCAAAAAATCAAGATTTTCAGTGTAAAAATTTGCAATCCCAGTAGCAATTTCAGGGTTTCTATCTATTACATCTATCTGTATTACCTTATCCTTGGTCAAAAAAATATTAACTCTTTTATTAAGTATTTCTATTGCCTCATCATCATTTGAAACATTATAATGTTTTTTAAGGTCAAATTTTTTAATTAAATCATCTTTCATTCTTCTGCTGTTAAGTATTGAGAAAAAAAGTTCTGTATTTGTTCTAATAAGTGATATTGGTTCTTTTGAAAACTTTGTTGTTTGAAGGGAAGCACTACTTATTTCAGTTTCGGGTGGTTGCAAGATTGAAGCAGTTGCCTTATAATATTTTGGAGAAATCAGATAAAAAAGAATTGTAAGGTTTATTATAGCAAGATATGTGAGAATTAAAAGAATACCGTGCCTTTTAATTGGACTACCTTTTAAAATACCATTTTTTACTTTTTCTCTGTTCATTTTAATAATACTCCAACACCAACTGCTATCTGATAAAAAATCTGCATAATATCTTTAACAAGTCGCATTTTTTCCCCTCTTGCTTCAAATGGAACAACAATTGTATCTCCTGGTTCAATTTTTTCTAAGTTTTTATCACTTGAACCATCTACTCTTATAATATATATATTTTTTCTGTCTGCATCTTTTGTAAATCCTCCAACTCTTTCTATATAATTGTTAATGGTTAAATTTTCTTGATAGAAAATATTTGTTGGATTATTAACTTCTCCAATGATTGAAATATATACTGGCTTTTTAGGAATATAAATTATATCTCCATTCTCTAAATAAATGTCATACTCACTATTTTCAAATTTTTCAAAACTATCAATTTTAACAACAATTCTACCTGTAATCTCCATTTGTGATAGTTTTTCAAGAGCCATAATCCCTTTCTCTATTGTCTGCTTTTCCTCAGTATTTATTGTTATTCTCAAAGCATCTTTCAATATTTCTTTTTTCCTCTTAACAAAGTTTTCAATTTCCTTTTCCTTCTGTTTTTTTATCGTTTCTCTAAAAAATAGAATTCCTTTTAGATATGCAGAATCAGTAAATCCACCTGCCCTTTTAATTATACTACTAAGTTTTTCGCCAGTCCCAATAATATATTCCCCAGGAAATTTTACCTCCCCGGAAACAAAAACTTTCTTTTCTGGTTTTTCTTTTGTATAAATAATTATTTTATCCTGGGGGTTCAATAATAAATTTTCTCCTTTAATACCTTTAAATAGTTTTTCAGGAGAAAAATTAATTACCTCTCTGATACCATTTTTAATTCTGATAATTTCTGCTCTTTGTCTTTCTGATAAAGGTAATAAATCTTCTTCCCTCAAAACATCACTCAATTTTAAACCCTCTTTCCATCCATAAATTCTCGGATTTTTTACAGCACCCAAAACTTCCACTTGATAAAATATTTCTACACTTAAAGGTGGGATTTTAACGATATCATAATTATTCAGTTGAAAATCTTTTGCTTCCTTTTCGTTAATATCAATTAAAATCTTTCCTTTTTCTTTATCAATTCTTTCTATTTGAATATGAGAAGTGTCTGCTGTTGGTAAAAATCCTCCACACAATTGTAAAATTTCTTCTATTTTAAGTTCTTTTAATTCATAAATTCCGGGTTTCTTTACTTCTCCGGTTATTCCAACAAAATTTTCTGCTGGAGGAACAAATATTGTATCACCATTTTGAAATTGATATATTTTTGGTTTCTCACCTTTTAAAAGTAAGGGATATATATCAAGAATTTCTTTTTCTCCATTTATTTTTGTAATTTCTATTTTTCTTAAACTTCCAATTCTATTCGGACCACCAGCAATTGCCAAAATATCAAGTATATTAAAAAACGGAGAAATTTCATAATTACCCGGTTTTTTTACTTCTCCAAGAACAAAAATATTCACTGGTTTAACTTCACCTCCAGAAACAGAAACTTTAATATTTTTATACTTTTTATAAAATTTCTCTTCTATAATTTTTTTTACTTCTCCAAGTTTTTTCCCTGCAAGATAAATTTTCCCAATACCAGGAATAAAAATACTTCCATCAACTTCCACTTCTTTTTTATATTCCTGTTCAAAAAAACCCCAAACATTTATTATAATTGAATCTCCAGGTCCTAAAATATATTGGTCATTTATTGGAAATTGATAACTTCTACTTGATGGAGTAAAATTTACAAAAAAATCTTCTTCAAATCTTTTTAACTCCGGATGGTCAAAAAAAACATTTGCATTTGTAGAAGCAAACCATGTGAAAACAAAAATCAATAGTTTTTTAATTTTTCTCATTTTAGTATAAATTTTAACCTTAAATTTAACACAAGAAAAAATATTTTTCAAGAAAATTTGTTTCAATTACAGCAAACTATTGACTTTTGAGCATAAAATTGATAATATATTTTAATATGCGCCTGTAGCTCAACAGGATAGAGCATCTGCCTTCTAAGCAGAGGGTTGCGCGTTCAAGTCGCGCCAGGCGCATTTAACTGGGCCGTTAGCTCAACTGGTAGAGCAACGGACTCTTAATCCGTAGGCCGCAGGTTCAAGTCCTGCACGGCCCAACTTAAGCAATAATGAGAAACTGAAGCAGGAAAACGAAAGATGTAGGAAAACAAAATTGCAGGACTTGAAAGGAGACATGTTTTAAGTAATTGCGACGAATAGGAGCAATTACAATGTCGGATGGCGACCGAAGCCCGCATTTCCCGATAGGGAAATTAATTAAAAAGCGGGCGGAGGCGCCAAGTCCTGCACGGCCCAACTTAATTTTGGATTTACTATTTCTCCTTTTTTTATTGAAATTCCACTTTTCAATCCTGAAGAAATTTCAAATGATTTTAAACCATGCTTTGCAATCTCCAGTATATATTTTTCAGTTACATTGCATAAAGCATATGTTGAAGTCCTTGGAACAACTCCTGGAATATTTGGAACACAATAATGTACTATTCCTTCATAAACAAAAATTGGATTCTTATGTGTTGTTGGATGACTTGTTTCAAAAACACCTCCTTCATCAATTGAAACATCAACCAAAACAGTTCCTTCTTCTAAAATTTTCAGGTCTTCTTTTGTTATTATAATTGGTGCTTTTCTACCAGGAACTAAAACCGCTCCAATAATAACATCTGCGTTTTTAACTTCATTTCTTATTTTTTCTTTTTCTGAATATAAAACCTTACCTTTTGGAAATTCCTTTTTTAAAAATTTTATTTTTTCTCTATCTACTTCAAAAATTACCACTTCTGCACCTATAGAGTAAGCAATTTTAGCAGCATTATATCCAACTGTTCCACCCCCAATTATTACAACTTTCCCCTTTTTCACACCTTCTGCTCCTGAAAGAAGAACACCTTTCCCGAAATACTCTTTTTCAAGATATTTCATTCCCTGTTGGACACTTAATTTTCCTGCAATTTCACTCATTGGTTTTAAAATTACAAGTTTACCATCTTCCTCAACAAGTTCATAAGCAATACATGTTACCTTCTTTTCTATAAGTTTTTTTGTCATTTCAATGTTTGATGAAAAATGAAAAAATGTAAAAATAATCTGTCCTTCCTGAAGTAAATCATATTCAGAAGGTAAAATTTCTTTAACTTTAACAATCAGTTCAGAGTTTTTAAATATATAGGAATGACTCTCAACAATTTCTCCCCCTTCTTTTTCATAATCTTCATTTTTTATTCCTGCACCAATTCCTGCATCTTTTTCAATAATTACCCTATGCTTGCTTTTTACAAGTTTTCTCACAGTTTTAGGTAAAATTCCAACTCTATATTCTTCTTCCTTTATTTCCTTTGGTATTCCTATTATCATTTCTGCATTCCTTTAATAATCTCTATAATTGAATCAGCCATATATTTTAAATCTTGTTTTTTAAAATCATATAAAGGTAAGTGTGTAAATCTATGTAAAAATACATTTTCAGCGTTTGGACATGTCTGTTTTATTTTTTCAGTGTCATATCCAAGTTGTTTCATAATTGAAAATCTATATAATGGTGCAAAATGAGGTATTTGTGTTATACCTTTCTCTGCCATTTTTTTCTTTACATCCTGAATATCTCCTTTCAGTAAAGATGGGTCTACTTGGAAAAGATACAGGTGGTGGGTTGATTTTATTTTATTATCATCAAGTGGTGGAATTACAATTCCTTTGATATCTTTAAACCTTTCATTTAAATACTCTGCTGCCTTCCTTCTTTTTTCAATAATTTTATTCAATCTTTTTATCTGGGAAAGTAAAACAACTGCTTGGATTTCTGTAACAGAATGATTCCCAGGAGCAAAGTAATCACCTTTCCATTTTAATGCCACAACATCATAAAGCCATAAGGGAATTGGATTTGATATATCAAATCCCACAAATCTTGCTTTTGGAAAATCTTTTCCTATTTCTTCATTAGTAACAAGAATTCCTCCCTCTCCTAAGGATGTAATATTTTTAACCTCATGGAAACTGAAAGCACCAAAATGTCCGATAGTTCCGATTTTCTTTCCATTATATTCTGCTCCAAATGCATGTGCTGCATCTTCAAGAACAACAATATTAAATCTTTTTGCTATATCCATAATTGCATCCATATCACATGGATAACCGCCTATATGAACAGGAACAATAACTTTTGTCTTCTTTGTAACTTTTTTTGCAACATCCTCTGGGTCCATATTTAAAGTTTTGGGGTCAATATCTGCAAGAACAACTTTTGCTCCAATGGATAAAGGATAAGAAATTGTAGCAATAAATGTAATAGCTGGTGCTATAACTTCATCTCCTGGTTTTAAATCTGCGAATTTATAAGAAATTTCAAAACCAGCAGTTGCATTTGTTAAAAAAACAGCGTATTTACAATTAAGAAAATTTTTAACTTCTTCTTCCAATTTACTAACTTTCTCTCCAAGTGTCAATTTTCCTGCTAAATTACCAATCTTAATCAATTCTCTGATTTCTTTTTCAACTCTTTTGACTTGTTTCTTATATTTATTTTCTTTCAATTTTGGTTGAATAAGAAATTTTAAAATCTCCATTATATCCACTAATTTTACTTTTTCTCCAACAGCACTCCATGAAATTCTTGAAGGTCCAGTATCATACCTGAAATCTGATACTTTTTTCTTTTCCATATTCCCCTCCTTTTTTACTTTTTTGTAAATAATATAATAAAAAAAATTAAATGTCAAGTTGCAAAAATTTACTAATAGAAAAACATGCACCACCAATTGCACCAATATTTTCGTCAAAATCAGAAATTTCAAATTTGACAGGATAATTATAAACCATATTATTTTTTATCTTCTCAATAATTTTATCAAGTAATTTTTCAAAGAATTGAAAATTTTTATCAAAAATTACAAGTTCAGGATTTAAAATATTTATTAAATTTGATATTGAAAGAGAAAAAACATCAATCACATCGTCAATGATGTTTTTTATTTCTGAATTTTCCTCATATTTATCAACAATATCATTAATTCTTAATCTTTCTCCTTTAATAATTTCAACTCTTTTTTCAATTGATGGAATACTCACAATTGCTTCAAGACATCCTATACCTCCGCAACTACACAATTCTTTTCTTCCATAAATTTTTATATGACCAAATTCTCCAGCAACTCCCCCTACTCCATGAATAATCTTCCCTTCATTCATTATACCACATCCAACCCCTTCTCCTAATTCAATGAATATAAAGTTTTTACTCCTTTTCCCCTTCCCAAAAAATTTTTCACTTAAAACTTTAACTTGAGATGTTCCTATAATAAATGTTTTTATACCAAGATTTTTTTCAATATATCTTGTTGTCTCAACATCTTTCCACTGAGGGAGGATTGAAGAAAAAATGGATATCCCTTTTTCTATATCAATTATGCCTGGGTCCACAAATCCTATTCCCCATATTTTCTTTTTTTCAATTTTATTTCTCTCAATTACATATTTTATTAAATCAACTATCTTCTTCAATATTTCATTTTTATCATCATTACTTTTAATATCAAGTTCTCCACTTCCAACAATTTTTCCCTTAAAATTCAAAATAACAGAAATTATTTTTTTTGGTGTTAATTCGCATCCAACAAAAAATTTACTATCAGGGACTATTTTTAAAAGTAAATGTGGTCTTCCCTTTCCTTTCTTTTTTTTACCAACTTCTTCAATAATTCCTTCATTTATAAAAGACCTTACTATCTGGGTAATTGTTGCAAATCTTATATCAAGTAATTCATGGAGTTCTTTTCTTGAAATGCCATCTTTTTCATAGATTTCCTTCAATATGTTTTTTCTGTAAAAAAGGATTTTTGAAACCATTTTTATCCCCTTCTTTTTTAATTTTAACATTTATCTAAAAATAAAAAAAGTAAATTTTTATTTTGAAAAAATTAATCATCTTTGAATATCTAATAAATTTAGGTATAATCTAAAAAAAGGGGAAAAATTGGGAAATGAGGTTTTTGTTTTTAAATCTGATTTTTATTCAGAAGATTTAATTTATGAAAGGTTGAAAAAAATAGTTGAAAAATTAAATTTTATAAATATTCCTGAAAAAATTCTTATAAAACCAAATATGCTATCAGCGAGAAAACCAGAAGAGGCAGTTACAACACATCCTGCAATTATTTCAGCAATTATTGAAATTTTTAAGGGTAAGGAAATTATTATAGGTGATAGTCCTGCAAATTTTTTACGACCAATAGAAGAATTTTGGGAAAAATGTGGATATAAAGAAATAAGCGAAAAATACAAAATACCTTTAAAAAAATTTGAGAATTCAATTTTTCTTGAAATTGAAATTAACAAGAAAATTTATAAAATTCCTGTTCCATCTTTTATAAATGAGTTTTCAATAATAAATGTTCCAAAATTCAAAACACATAATTTAACAACATTGACACTTGGAGTTAAAAATCTTTATGGCTTAATCCCAGGACCTATAAAGAGTATCCTTCACAGTAAATTTGTAAGTCCTTATGATTTTTCACTTTTTCTTGTTGAATTTTATAAGAAAATTGAAGATAGAATTTTTTTAACTGTTGTAGATGGAATAGTTGGAATGGAGGGAGATGGTCCTTCTTCAGGGAATTTAAGAAATTTAGGGTATATAATAATTGGTGAAAAATCAATATATGTTGATTATGTTTGTTGCAAATTAATTGGAGTTAATCCTGAAAAAGTTGATTTTATTAAAATCTATATGGATAAGTATGGTTTTGAAGAACCAGAAATTATTGGTGAATTTAAAGAAGTAAAAAATTTTCAATTACCATCAACAAAAAAATATTTTTTTATTAAAAACAGATTTTTTTCAAAATTTTTTAAACCAATTGCAAAATGTTTTAAAATAATACCTGTAATTGATAAAAAAAGATGTAAAAAATGTTATGCTTGTTATAATATATGTCCAGTAAAGGCAATTTCAAAGAACTTGAATTTTGACAGAAAAAAATGTATATTATGTTTTTGTTGTTATGAGGTTTGTTCACATAAAGCAGTAAAAATTAAAAAAAGTTTTATTGCAAGAATTTTTACTTAATAGGAGTATAAATGGAATATGAAAAAATATTACCTGAAATAATACAGAAAAATGATAAAAAAATATTACTTATGGTTCTTGACGGAGTTGGTGGTCTTCCGGATTCAAAAACAGGAAAAACTGAACTTGAAACAGCAAATATACCAAACCTTGACTATTTCGCAAAAATTGGCTCATGTGGATTGATTACTCCTATACTACCTGGTATTACTCCTGGAAGTGGTCCTGGACATATTGCACTTTTTGGATATGACCCAATAGAAATACAGATAGGGAGGGGAATACTGGAATGTCTCGGGATTGGTCTTGGGGTTAAAAAAGGCGAGATTGCAATAAGAGGAAATTTTGCAACAATTGATGAGAAAAGAATAGTTTTGGATAGAAGGGCTGGAAGAATATCAAGCCAAGAAAATGAAAAAATTGTAAATTTGATTTCTGAAAATATTAAGGAAATAAGGGGAGTAAAATTAAAAATTAAAACAGTTAAAGAACACAGATGCGCTATAGTTCTTTCAGGAGAAAATTTATCATGCGATGTAAGTGAAAATGACCCTGGAAAAGAAGGATTACCTTTGAAAAAATTTGAGCCATTAAGTGAAAAAGGAATTTTTACAGCCAAGATTTTAAATGAATTTGAAGAAAAGGTTATAGATTTGTTAAAAAACTTAAATTCAAAAGCAAATTGTTTACTTTTAAGGGGTTTTTCAACATATCCTGATATTCAAAAATTTAAAGAAAGATATAAATTGAATGCCTGTTGTATTGCTACCTATCCTATGTATAAAGGTATATCTAAACTTGTCGGTATGGATGTTATAGATTGCGGTGAAAAAGTTGAAGATGAGATTGAGACATTACAGAAAGTTTACAATGATTATGATTTCTTTTTTCTACATATTAAAAAGACAGATAGTTTTGGAGAGGATGGAAATTTTGAAGGGAAGGTTAAAATTCTTGAAGAGATTGATAAAAAGATAGAGCCGATAAAAAATATGAAATTTGAAGCAATTGCAATAACTGGTGACCACTCTACTCCATCAAAATTAAAAAGTCATTCATGGCATCCTGTTCCAATAGTTATTGTTTCACCAAATACTTTGCCAGATGATGTTGAAAGATTTACAGAAAGGGACTGTGCAAAAGGAATTCTTGGAAATATTTATTCAAAAAATGTTATGTATCTTTTACTTGCTTGCTCATTGAAACTTGGTAAATTTGGAGCATAAAATGTTTAAAAATGGAGTTAAATTGATTGATTTTAAAAGTTTAAGTAAAAATGAAAAAATTGAAGAATTTAAATATCCTGAAAAAGTTATAATACCTCTATCACAGCATACAGGAAGTCCTGCAAAACCAATTGTAAAAAAGGGTGATTATGTTGTTGAGGGAGAGGTTATTGGTGAAATTACAGGTTTTATAAGTTCATATATACATTCTTCTGTCTCAGGAAAAGTTGTTGATATAATACCTTATAACCTGCCAACAAATAGAAAATCTTTAAGTGTAATAATTGAGAGTGATGGAGAAAGAAAAAGTATAGAAAAAATAAAAAGGGATTGGTTGGCACTTTCTTCAAAAGAAATAATTGATATAGTAAGAAATTCAGGGATTGTTGGACTTGGTGGTGCTGCTTTCCCAACTCATGTAAAGATGACTATTCCCGAAGGTAAAAAGGTTGAATTTATAATAATAAATGGATGTGAATGTGAACCATTTTTAACATGCGATTACAGGGTTTTAAAAGAATATACCGAAGAAATTATTGAGGGGATTCAGATAATATGTAAAGCAACTAATGTAAAAAATGTTTTCATAGGAATTGAGAAAAATAAAATAGACCTTCTTCCATTTCTTGAAAAAGCAATAAAGAACCTGAAAATATATATAAATATTAAAATAAAACTACTTCCAGAAAGATATCCACAGGGTAGTGAAAAACATTTAATAAAATCAATTTTAAACAAAGAAGTCCCATCAGGAGGACTTCCAATTGATGTGGGATGTATTGTTTTCAATGTTCAGACAACCCTTTCAATAAAAAGAGCAGTTTGCGATGGAATACCTTTAACTGAAAGGGTTTTGACTTGCACAGGACTTGTGAATAAACCAAAAAATTTAAAGGTAAGGATAGGAACTTTGATTTCTGAAATTTTAAATTATTGTGAAGGTGAGATAAAATATGGAAGAAAAGTAGTTATTGGTGGACCAATGATGGGAATACAAATACCAAATACTGATGTCCCTGTTATAAAAGGAACAACAGGTATTTTATTATTGCCTGAAGAAAGATTACCGGAAGATATTCAACCCTGTATCAGATGTGGAAAATGTGTTGATGTATGTCCTATGTTTTTAATGCCAAGTGAAATAGGAAGATATGTAGAATATGGAAGATTTGATAAATGTGAGAATTTAAATGTTTTTGATTGTATTGAATGTGGTTGCTGTGCTTACATATGTCCTGCTAAAAGACCACTTGTTGATTTTATAAAATGTGCAAAATTTAAATTGAAAAAATAAAATGGAAAAAATTTGTAAAATGACTTCTTCTCCTCACATCCATAGTTATGAAACTACTGGAAAGATAATGTTTTATGTAATAATTTCTTTGTTTCCTGCTCTTATTGGAAGTATATATTTTTTTGGTCTTTATGTCCTTGAAGTTGTTATTATTTCTATAATTTCTTGTATTTTAAGCGAGATTTTATTTAAAATTTTTACCAGAAGAAAAATAGAATTTTTTGATGGAAGTGCTATTGTAACTGGAATATTGCTTTCCTTTGTTTTACCTCCAAGAATTCCCCTTTGGATTGCTGGACTTGGTGGTTTTCTTGCAATTTTTCTTGTTAAGGAGTTATTTGGTGGAATTGGTTTTAATGTTTTCAATCCAGCACTTGCAAGCAGAGCAATTTTACTTGCCTCTTATCCAGTTGAGATGACAAAATTTACCAAACCATTTGATTATAGAATTGATGCAATAACTTCTGCAACCCCTCTATTTATTATTAAAGAAAATTTAAATCAGCGACTTCCTTCATTATGGCAGATGTTTATAGGAACAAGACCTGGCTGTATAGGAGAAACAAGCACAATTTTATTACTTATAGGAGCGATTTTTTTAATTTCAAAAAAAGTAATTACATGGCATATTCCAATTTCATATATAATAACAGTTGCAATTCTGTCTTTATTTTTCAAACAGAATTGTTTATATCAGATAATGGCAGGTGGACTTATTCTTGGTGCATTTTTTATGGCAACTGACTATGTTACCTCCCCAATAACAAAAAAAGGTAAAATAATATTTGGAATTGGATGTGGAATAATAACATTTTTAATTAGAAAGGTAGGTGGTTATCCTGAAGGTGTCTGTTATTCAATTTTATTTATGAATACACTTGTTCCATTGATAAATAAATATACTTTACCAAAAAAATTCGGGTATAAAAAATGAAAAAAAAGGATATTATAATTGGGATTTTGGTAATTACATTTATCTGTGGATTATCAGGATATCTTCTTGCCCAGGTATATAACACAACAAAACCAAAAATTGAAGAAATAAAAAAACAGGAAGAAGAAAAATTAAATAAAGAGATTTTTCCTGATGGAGTTAAGTTTGAAGAAAGGGAAATAAGAGGGATAAAATATATATCTGTTTTAAATGAAAAAGGTGAAGAAATTGGGAAAATATTTGATGTTAAAAGTTTTGGTTATGGAGGGGATATATATTTTAAAGTTGGAATTGATAATGAAAAGAAAGTAAAAAAAGTAAAAATAAAAGAACATAATGAAACACCTGGACTTGGAGCAAAAATAACGCAGGATAGTTTCTTAAACCAGTTTACAGGAAAAACAAAAGATGAAATATATTTAAAAAAGGATAAATTAGATGGAAAAATTGATGCTATAACTGGAGCAACTATCTCTTCAAGAGCAATAGTAGATGGAGTAAGGAAATTACTTGAAAAACTGGAGGAATAAATGAAAATAACTGCTTTTCTTGGAAGTCCGAGAAAGAACGGAAATACTTATAAATTGCTTAAAATTTTACTTGATGAACTTGAAAAAAATAAAAATGAGACAGAACTTATATATTTGATAGATAAAAAAATATCAGGATGTATAGAATGTTTCCAATGTCAGAAAGTCAAGGATAAACCAAATTGTTCAATTAATGATGATATGCAGAATTTATATGAGAAAATTTTAAAATCAGATTGTATTTTACTTGCAAGTCCTGTTTTTTGCTGGAGTTTTTCGTGGGTTATAAAGCCATTTATAGATAGAACATTTTGTTTTGACAAATATAATGAAGATGGAAGTTATATATCAATTGTTGAAGGTAAAAAAATAGGACTTATTTTAACTGCTGCAGGAGATGAATTTGAAGGTGCAGACCTTGTTGTTGAAAGTTATTTGAGAATGGTTGAATATCATAAAATGGAAGATGTCGGAAGAATTGTTATATGTAATGTTTTATCTGAAAAGGATATTTTTGAAAGTGATGAGGTTAAAAGAAAAGTAAAAGATTTTGTTAAGTCCTTAAAATGAAAAAAATTATTGATTTTAAGGTTTTTTTAAATGGGATATGGAAAGAAAACCCGATATTATTTATTATGCTTGGGCTTTGTCCTGTCCTTGCTGTAAGTGGTTCTGTAAAGGATGCACTCGGTATGGGAATTTGTGTTATTTTTGTTTTAACTGGTTCAAACTTTGTAATTTCTTTAATAAAAAATATAGTTCCTTTTCATGTTAGAATTCCTGTTTATATAGTTGTCATTGCCACATTTGTTACAATTACTGATTATGTTCTTGCTGCATTCTCTCCACAAATTCACAGAAATCTTGGTGTATATCTTCCTTTAATTGTTGTCAATTGTATAATTCTTGGTCGTGCTGAAGGATTTGCTTCAAAAAATAGTGTTATAAATTCTATTCTTGATGGTCTTGGAATGGGAATCGGTTTTACTTTAATAATATTTGTAATCTCATCAATAAGAGAAATTCTTGGGAATGGAACATTTATGGGGAAATTTTTATTTGGTTCTAATTTCAGCCCGTTTTTAATTATGATTATGCCACCAGGTGCTTTTTTAGTTATAGGAATTTTAATTGCTTTAAAACAGAAAATTGAAAAGGGGAAGAAAATATGTTAAATGAAGCAAATTTATTTTTTATCTTTCTTTCTGCTTTTTTAATAAATAATATTCTTCTTATAAGATTTTTGGGACTATGTTCTTTTATAGGACTTTCAACAAATATAAAATCATCAATAGGAATGGGAATTGCTGTTATCTTTGTTACTGTTATGGCTTGCAGTTTAAGTTGGGCTGTTTATAATCTTATACTTTTACCTTTGCATCTTGAATATTTAAGAACAACTACTTTTATATTGACAATTGCTTCTTTTGTTCAGTTTGAAGAAATGATAATAAGAAAAAAATTACCTGCATTATATCGTGCATTTGGCATCTATCTTCCCTTGATAACAACAAACTGTGCAATTTTGGCAAGTGCTTTTCTTGGAATTGATTATAAACTTTCATTTATTCAGAATGTTGTCTTTTCTTTTGGAATTTCTGCTGGATACTGCTTTGTTATAATTGTTTTTTCATCTATAAGAGAAGAAATTGAAATTGCACCAGTTCCTGAAAGTTTTAAAGGAGTTCCCATTGCTTTTATTCTTGCTGCTTTAATGAGTTTAGCATTTCTTGGCTTTAAAGGTCTTTTCAAACTTTAAATCAAATGTTCTTTTTTCCTGTTAGAGATGAGTATGGTGTTAAAAGGTTTCCGGTAATTGTATGTTTGATTATTTTTATTAATTGTCTTATTTATTTTCTTTTTGGTTTTACACCCAAATATAAAGTAATTGTCTTAAAATATGGTTTTATACCTATTAATTTTTCTTTCAAAACATTAATTACTTCTATTTTTCTTCATGGAGGACTTCTTCATCTTGGTTTTAATATGTGGTATTTATGGCTTTTTGGAGACAATATAGAGGATAGATGGGGAAGATTTAATTTCCTTATTTTTTATTTGCTTTCAGGAATTTCTGCTGGAATTTTATATTCATATTTTATCCCAAAAAAATTTATGAAGATTCCTGTTATAGGTGCTTCAGGTGCAATTTCAGGAGTTCTTGGTGCTTATGCAGTTTTATTTCCTAAAAGCAGAATAACTTTTAAATATTTTTCTATCTTAATTGGTTTTGGAGAATTTGAAATTTATTCTTATTTATGGCTTTTTTTCTGGTTTTTCATGCAAGCATTAAATACATTATTTGTTTCAATATATAAAATTCAATCACAGGTTGCTTATGCTTCTCATTTTGGAGGTTTTTTATTTGGTGCAATTGTTGGAATTGGAACAAAACTTTATAGAGAAGCAAAATATAGGGAAAATGTGAAACTTGGAGAAAATATGCTTCTTCAAATTCTTGGTCAAAAAGATAAAATTTTATACAATATGGAAGAGATTGAAGAAATAGAAAAGATTAAGGAAAATATAGAAAAAACAATTTATGAAGATAGATACTTTGCAAGCCAGATTTATAAAAAAGGGATAGAAAGATATCCTTATTTATGTTTGAATGAAAAAAGACAATATGAAATTGCTGATTCCCTTTACAGACAAAATGATTACAAATCTGCTCTAATTGCTTTCAGAAATTTCATTTTAAATTATCCTTTAAGCAAACTTGCTGATAATGCTTTATTAAATTTCGGGAAAATATGTCTTGAGTTAAATGAAATTGAAAAAGCAAAACTTTCTTTCCTGCAGATTATTCTTTTTTATCCTTATAGTGATGTTTATGAAGAAAGTAAATTTTATCTTGAAAAAGTTTTACCTGAAAAATTTAAAAATAAATGATTATTTCCAGACAATTGAAAATGTAAATATATTTTTCCCTTCCGCAGAAACAACAAATTTACCATCAGGAATAGATGAGATAAATGAAACTTTTTCTTTTAAAGCATATTTCCATAAACTTTTTTTGTCATATGAGAGAAAATATAAATAATTCTTTTTTTTACCAGAAATTAAATCAAGAATTTCAGGATTAAAAATATTAAATTCAATTTCATCGTCAAATTTGAAGTTTTTAATTTCATTTCCTTCTAAATCAAACAAATATATTTTCCCATTTTCTGTTTCTACACACAAAAAATTTCCCCCACTTTTAATATCAATAATTTTTTCTTTAACATTTTTATTCCATTTTAAATTTCCATCATCTTTATAACATAAGATTTCTCCTTTTTCTGTCCCAATAAATACAAGTTCTCCATTTTCTGTAATATTTAATGATGAAATTAAGTCATTTAAATTGATTTCCCAGAAAATTTCTCCATTTTTATCTATATAAAAGACTGCTTTATCTATTCCTGCTACAATAAATTTACCATTTTCAGATATAGCAATTCCTCTTCCAAGATTCCCAGTTTTTTTACTCCATAATATTTTCCCATTAGCAGATCCAAAGTATAATTTCCCCTCAAGTGTGAAAAATGAAAAATAATTACCATCTGGAGAAATTGAAATTTTGACCACTTTTTCTGGCATTCTTAAACTTTTTATTATCCTACCTTTTTCATTAAGTAAATATACTGAGCCAGAATCACAACCAATAAAAATTTTTTTACCATCCTTTGAAATTTTTAAATCATTTATTAAACTATCTGCTTCAAAACTCCATAGAAATTTTGTCTCTGGAAGATATAGTTGAAATGGAACATCAAGACCTTGAAAATTAAAGGTAAACCTTTTTACAAGGTTTAGTATATATCTTGCATCATCTGTTTTGTATTCATAATTTTCAAACCAGTTTCCTTTATTAACTGAAAAAACATCAACATTTAAAATATATGTTTTTGAAATTTGAGTAAGGGATGGTTTTAAAATATAATCTGCATTTAAAATTTTTCCTGCAGTTTTAAGTTCTTCATCTTCAATATCTTTTTCAATAAAACCCTGCTCTTTTAAAACTTTCTCAAAATTTTCTCTCTGGATAATATCAATATTTTTAATGTTTTTGACCTCATTCAAAAATATATCAAAAAAATCTGATTGTATAAAAGAAGGAATCTCAATATATAAAGGAGAAAGAACTATAACACGGTTTTTCTTTAAAATAAAATTGATATTTTTTATCTTCTTTTCAAGAAATTCAGCAGAATATTCTTTTCCCCAGTAATTTTTAGTTTCTATGAATTTTTTCAAAGCATTATATAAATTAAGTGCCTGGTTATACATCCCTTCCTTTTCATAAATATCAGCAAGTAAAACATAGTAATTTGTCTCTGGAATTAAAGAAGTGTTAATATACATCTCAAAAAATCTTATTGCTTCTTTTGTATATCCTCTATCAAAGCAGAAATCTCCAATTATTCTATAAATAAAAGCAGTTGGACTTGCATATTTTAAATATTTTAAACTTTCTTTATTCCTTGGCCATCCACTTGGCCAGTTAGATGGTAAAAATGGTTCACAATTTTCTGTTTTTTCTTTTGCTTTCCTTAAATAAAAATCAGCATTTTTAAAATCTCCTCTTTCTGAATAATAATTTGCCTTTTCAATATATTTCCAAACATCAGAAGAAAAAACAACCAATAACTCTTTATTTCTTTCATACCATGAAGAAGAGAAAAGTAAAAAGGAAGAAAATAAATAAATGAACAAAAACTTTTTCATAAATTCTCCTTGAAAATTATTAATCCAAACTGTTCTGGAATATCTATCCTTCCTGTCCATGTTGAAGTTACATAGTTATTAATTTCTCTTTGAAAATTTATACTCCACCTTATTCCATCTTCAACTTTTTCTATTTTTAAATCTTTTAAAGGGATAGAAATTTCAGCAATCCATCTTCTTACACTTGAAGGACCAGATAAGTTTGTTTGAACTTTCCATTTTGGATTCCATATTTTTTCTGATTCATCATCTTTATAGAATTTCCAAACATATGAATATTTAATGTCTAAAAGTGGATGAAAAACAAATTGATACCATTCTTTTAAAGAATTTTTAGGGTCAATTGAAATTGTTATAAAATCTCTTGAATCATATTCTATTGAGCCATCTATAGGGTTTTCGCATATAAAAAGAAAGTAAATATTTTTATCGTCATAAACACTCGCAACTTTTGTTTGAATGTCAACAGGAACTTTTTCATCAACAATTTTTATAAACTCATCTTTTTCTTCTATCATTTTCCAGATTCTCTCATTATCTTTTCCATCAATTTCTATTGGAATATCAGTTTTATAAGAATAAATTACTTTATATCTTATTTCCTGAATTCCTATTTTACTTCTATAAATTTCTTCTCTGATACCTTGTATCTTATTTCTTAAACTTAAAGGAATTATTTTATCTTGAAGATAAATGTTTGCAAGTGTTCTTATTGGTTCAACATTTATCTCTGAAAATCTTACAAGTGTTTCTAAACCAGTTACTTCTCCCATTCTTGCAAGACCATATGCAGAAAGAAGTTTAATATCAAGTTCAGAATCAAAAAGTTTTTTAAAAAGTATATAGGAATAATATTTATCATTTAAATAGACAATCCCTTCAATTGCAAGTTTCTGAAAATTTATATCTTGGTTATCAATATTTTTCAAAATTATACCAATCCCATCCTTTCTTCCCATTTTACACAATGCCAAGGCACATATAAGTTGATATTCAGAATCTGGATATTTCAATCCTTCTTTCAAAAGATTAATAGAACTTTTATCTTTTATTTCTCCAAGAAGAATAGCACATAGTTTTTTTATTTCAATATCAGGACTTTTAATCAACTCTTTAACATTTTTAGAAAATATTTTGTTAGGAGTTTCTTTCAAAACTTGAAGTGCCTTTTCTTTCACCTCTGGATATTTGCTGTAAAACATCTCCAATAACAATTTATTTATTTCCTTACATCCAATTAAATTTTCTATCTTTTCAATTACAAATTTCCTCTCAAATTCTCTTGAACTTTTTATCATGGAAATAAATTCCTTCACTATTTCATTTAAATATCTTGAACTTGCTTTTCTTATCCTTAAATCAGGGTCATTTTTCTCCATATATACAAGACACTTTAAATAATCATCATCATATCTATCAAGAAAATAAAAACTTTCAATAGAAGCATATCTTAATTCCTTGTTTGAAGTTTTTAAATATTTTTTTAGTATTTCTTTTGCTTTATTTAAATCACTTTTACCCACTTTTCCAAGTTCAATTAAACCGAGTTTTCTATATTCAATATCTATTTTTTTATTTTCTATAAATTTTTCTAATATCGGGATTAACAAAGGGTCTTTTAATCTTTCAATTATAGCCATGGTTTCATTTCTTACATTTAAAGAAGAATCAGCAAGACAATTAACTATTTCTGGATAAGAAGACGGATTTTTAAATTTTTCTAATGCCCATAGAGAATAAATCCTGACCCTTTCATTTTCATCATTAAGCCCATTAATTAAACCTTCTATACCATCTTCTGCTTTTAATCTCACTATTGTCTTTATTGTTTCAATTTTCACTTTCACAGATGGTTCATTTAATAAACTTTCTATTTCCTCTATATTTGAAGTTTTAAATTTTTCCAGCACCCAAAGAGATTTGATTTTTATTTCATCACTCTCATCAGAAAGGAGTTTAACAAGGTAAGGTATGCATCTTTTATCCACTGCACTCTCAAAAAGAGATATTGTTAATAATTTTATTTGTTCATTTTCACCAAAACAGTCAAAAACTGGTTTTAATTGGTCTTCACTCATTGATTTAAAACTTGCTCTTGAAATATTTTTCCACATCAAGTTTTTAAGTGAAATTAAAATCACCTCCTTAACCTTTATATTTTCATCTTTTAAATGTGAAATAAGTGGTTCAATTGAATCTTCATTTCCATATTTACCTATTCCAATGGCAGCATAATATCTTACCTGCCAGTATGAATCATCAAGGGAAGAAATCAAATCATCTAATATATCACCTTCTCCAAACTTTACAAGTCCTTTAATTCCATACAATCTTACCTGCCAGTATGAATCCTGAAGCGCCTTTTTATAATAATCAATGCATGTAGAATCTCCAATTTCATAAAGAGTATAAGATGCCAAACTTCTTACATCTTTATCTTCATCTTTTAGAAATTCAGCAATTTCTTTAATATAAACTTTATTTTTCTTTTTAAGCACATTTTTTATGAATTCAATTTTTTTTGATTTAGTTCCATATACAACTACAAAAGAATTTTCGGTAAAAGAAAAAGATTGGCTTCCCATCAATAATATAAAAAGTAATTTAAATAGGTTTTTCATAGTAAAATCTTGGAAATCCAATATCAACAACTTCTATCTTTCCTGTATATTCTGGACCTTTATTTATAAAAAAACCTTTTTTTAAAAATCCTAAACTTATTGTTAAATTACTTTTCACACCGACACCATGAATTTCTCCTGTATTTGCATCAAGACCGGTTGGGATATCAATTGAAATTTTTAAATTTTTCAATCCATTCATAAATTCTATTATATCTTTCATTTTTCCCACTATTTCATATTTCAATCCTATACCAAGAATAGCATCTATAAAAATAGATTTTTTATCTACATTCAAATTATATAATTTTAACTCATCTATTGAGATTGTGTCAATTCTTAAATTTTTTAAAATTTTGAAATTTAGTAAAGAGATATCTGTAAATTCTTCTGGTTTTCCGAAGTAGAAAACCTTTACATTTGCATAATTATTGAAAAGGTATCTTGCTAAAACAAAACCATCTCCACCATTATTCCCTCTACCACAAAAAATTAAAAAATTTCTGTTTTTTACATTTTTTAAAAATTTTTTTATTGTATAAAATGATTCCCTTCCAGCATTTTCCATTAAAATAAGATTACTTATACTAAATTTTTCAACTGTTTCTTTTTCAATCCTTTGGATATCTTCTCTTGTTAAAACTAATTTTTTCATTTACGAAATCTTTTTTAAAAATTCTTTTGCAACCCTATCAACAGGACCTGCTCCAATGGTTAATATTATATCTCCTTTTTTTGCAATTTCACACAAATATTCAACAATTTCTTTAAATGTTGGAAGATAAATTGCTTCTTTTCCGTTCTTTCTAATTTTTTCTACAAGAATTTCAGAATTAATGAGTTTCTTTTCTATTAAAGAATCTCTAACAAAATAAATATCTGGGACAACTACTTTATCAGCCAGAGAAAAGGAAGAAGCAAAATCCTTTAATAAAAATCTTGTTCTGCTATATTGGTGTGGCTGAAAAACAACTATCAATCTTTTATTTGGAAATACCTGCTTAATACATTCAAGTGTTGCTCTAATTTCTGTTGGATGATGTCCATAATCATCTATAACAATTATTCCTTTTTTATTTCCTAATATTTCACATCTTCTATGAACTCCTTTAAAACTTTCCAACCCTTTT
>JBMFMQ010000013.1:0-23511 GCA_049970595.1 Candidatus Ratteibacteria bacterium
GATACCTTTTGGGGATTTTAAAGGGGTTTAAACCCCTTTAAGAAACAAACTTAAAAATGTGGTATAATATAAAAAAGGGAAGATAACTAATGGGATTTAGTAAAAACTTACACATCATTTATATTTGCTGAAGTTTTAAAAATTTAAAGTATATACCTTTTTTTTCATATAATTCTTCGTGTGTCCCTTCTTCAACGATTTCTCCATCTTGAAGAACTATAATTTTTGTTGTAAATCTAATTGTTGATAATCTATGAGCAACAATGAGAACTGTTTTTTCTTCCATTATTCTTTCCATTGCTAATTGAACAATCTTTTCTGATTCACTATCAAGAGAGGCAGTTGCTTCATCAAAAATCAAAATATCAGGATTTTTATATATTGCCCTTGCTATTGAAATTAATTGTTTCTGCCCACCTGAAAGATTTTCCCCTTTTTCACCTATAAATGTATTTTCTTTTTCTGGAAAACTGTTTATAAAATCCCTAATTCCAGCCATTTCTATAACTTCCTCAAACCTTTTCTCGTCATAATTTCCAAATGTAATATTATCTTTTATTGTTCCATAAAATATGATTGGTTCCTGAGGGACATATCCTATATATTTCCTTAAAGAATCAATTTTATAATTTCTTATATCTTCCCCATCAATCAAAATTTCCCCAGAAACTGGGTCGTAAAATCTTAAAATTAAACCTGTTAAAGTGCTTTTCCCGGAACCTGTCTTACCAACAATCCCTATTTTTTCTCCTTTTTTTATAACAAGATTTATATTTTTAAGTATCAATTTTTTTTCATATGCAAAAAATATATTTTTAAATTCAATCTTTTCTTTCAGTCCTTTAAAAAATTTTTTTCCTTCACTTTTTGTCTTTTCCTGATAATCAAGAATACTGAATATTCTTGGTAAAGCTGAACTTGACTGTTTTAAGTGTGCATATGTATTTATAATTGTTTTTAATGGACTTATAATTGAAAAAAGGGAAAAGAAAAAAAGGAATAGAAACCCTGGACTTATTGCTCCTTCTATAATTTTTATTCCACCATAATAAATTAAATAACTTGAGGCAAGCACTCCTGAAAATTCTATAAAAGGTGTTATTAATAAAACTCTTCTATTTATTGACATAATAATTTTAAAAATATTTTCATTGTCATTTTTAAATTTCTGTATAAAATTACCTTCCTGATTATATGCCTTTATAATTTTCTGACCAAATATACTTTCATTTATAATGTTGGCAATTCTTCCATATGCTTCTTGTATTTTTTTTCCAAGTTTTCTCAATTTCTTGCTTAAATTAAAAACTGGAATAAGAATAACAGGATAGATAAAAATGGAGATTAAACTTAATTTCCAGTCAATAATGAATATTATGAATAAATAACTTATCACAAGAAAAAAAGGAAATACAAATTGTGGGAAAAAAGATTCTATTGCATTATTTAAAACTCCTACATCATAAATAATCCTTGTTGTTAGTTCTCCTGTCTGCCTTTTAATAAAAAAATCAAGAGAAAGGTTTAAAAATTTTGTGTAAATTTTCTCTCTAAGGTCTGTCAGAACTCTTGATGAAAAAAGTTTAAAAAAATAAT
This sequence comes from Candidatus Ratteibacteria bacterium, assembly GCA_049970595.1. Classification (GTDB taxonomy): domain Bacteria; phylum Ratteibacteria; class UBA8468; order B48-G9; family JAFGKM01; genus JAMWDI01. Next base: position 1,597 of record JBMFMQ010000013.1, read on the forward strand.
TATTAAAATAAAAAAATAGCCCTTTTAGAAAAAAGGCAAATATCATAAAAAAAATAAGATATTTTAAAATTACCAATGGATGATAAGAATTTAGTTTTGATATAATTGGTTCCAATTTAATACTTATAAAATATGGGAAATTCTGGGGTAAAATTATCTTTCTTCTTGAAAGTATCCTATCCATCAATGGAATTATTGTTGTCAGAGATATGCTATTTAAGGAAACACTTAAAAAGAGAAAAATGATACCAATAAAAAAATATTTCCATTTTATCTTGATATAATTTCTAATTTTTAGATATTCTTTAAGCAAATTTCTCTCCTTTTATTATAAAATTGGCAATATTTTCACTCACATTTTCCCATATTAAAATTTCTTTTAATTTCCTAAATCCAGCCATTTCCCTTTCATATAATTCTTTTTTTTCAATTAAATCAATTATATCTTTTGTAACTCTTTCAATTTCAAAATTCTGAATATATTCAGGAAAAACTTTTTCACCAAGAAATATATTAACTGGGCTTATCATATTTAATTTTACCAAAAATTTAGCAAAAAAATAATTTAAAAATGATGTTTTATAAATAATAATCATTGGTTTTTCAAAATAAGCAACTTCTAAATTCACAGTTCCTGAAACAGCAACAACAACATCTGAATTTTTTATCAAAAAATGTAAATCCTCAATTATCTGGTAAGATATATCTTTAAATATTTTTTCTATATCTATTTTAAAACTTTCATCTGCACATGATATTAAAATTTCCAAACCCATTTTTTTATTCAAGTTTTTGATTATTTTTTTCATTAAAGGAAGATTGTATTTTATTTCCTCTTTTCTGCTTCCGGGAAGTAATCCTATGTTTATGGCTTCTTCTTTTTTAATTTTAGTATTAAATTTTTTTTCTTTTACAAGGTCAACAAAAGGATGTCCAAAATAAAAAAATTTAATTTTCTCTCTCTTATAAATCTCGCATTCAAAGGGGAAAATTGGTATGACAAAATCAATATATTTTTTTAAGATTTTAACTCTTTTATAATTATGTGCCCAAATTTTTGGTGGTATATAATAACAACTTTTAAATCTTTTTTTTAACCTTTTTGCAACTTCAAGATTAAAGGCAGGATTATCTATAAAAATAACAATATCCGGTTTTTCAATTTCAATTTTTCTTATCAATTTTTTTAAAAAAAACAAGTATTTTATTATTTTTTTAAAAACATCTGTAAAACCCATAGAACCAAATGGCATACCCTTTATTATATAAACTCCCTTTTTCTCCATTTCTTTCCCACCTGTTCCAAAAATAAAAATATCTTTTTTTATTCTTTTTAAATTTTCACATAATAAAGCAGCGTAATTATCACCTGATTTCTCACCAGCAAGTATACATATTTTCATTTTTTTGACAATTTTTAAATTTATTATATAATATTTAAAGATTAAAATGGAAATTAAAAATCCAGAAAAAATTGATTATGAAAAAATTTTAAGATTTTTAGAAGATGTTTATGGACATTGCCACAATTATTTCCCAATTGCTTATCCACATGTCTGCGAAAAAGAAAATGTAGATTATAAAAATATTCTTATAATTGAAGAAAATAATAAAATTTGTTCCCTTGTAAGAATTTTCCCAATAGAGACAATTCAAAATGGAGTAAAAGTTAAATTTGGAGGGATTGGTTCTGTCTCAACAGATTATGAAGAAAGGGGGAAAGGTTATATGACAATTCTAATGAATGAAGCAATAAAAAAAATGGAAAAGGAAAATTATCCTCTTTCAATTTTATGGGGTGATAGACACAGATATATAAATTTTGGATATGAAAATGGAGGCAAAATTATAACTCTTTTTATTACAAACAGGGGATTTGAAAAAACAAAAATTACAAAGGCAAAAGCAAAAAGATACCTTGGAGAAAAAGATGTATTGGAAAAGATTATTGAAAACTATAATAAAAAAAATTACAGAATTGAAAGAGATTATGAATATTTCAAACAGATATATAAAAAATTAAAAACAGCAACATATTATTCAGAGGAAAATAAAAAATTTGCCTATGTTGTTATAGATGAAGCAGGACCAGAAACAAAAGTATATGAATATGGAGGAGATGATGAATTAATATTAAAAATCTTGAAATATATTGCTGATAGATTTGGTAAGACAAAATTTTTAATTGATTTTCCTGATTTTTCTGATATACCTGAAATAATTTTAAAAGCAACTTCATACTGGCAGATTTTTCCAGCAGGAATGATAAAGATTGTAAGTTTAAAAAAAACAGTTGAAACATTTATAAAATTAATTGAAAAAAGTGTTGAAGAGGGAGAGGAATTAAATTTTGAGATTGAAGGTAAAGAAAAAGTTGGAATAAAAAAAGAAAATGGTAAAATAAAATTTGTAAATGGAAATAAAAATATAATAAAATTAAAAGAGGAAGAGATGGTAAGATTATTTTTCAATATTTCAGATATTGGTGTAAAATTAAAGGAGGATTTAAAAGAAAAAATAAGAAAATTTCTCCCAATTAATATATTTTTCCCAATTTTAGACCATATTTAAAAAGGAGAAAATTATGAAAAAAAGTGTTAATTTATGGATTCTTCCTGTCAATGTTAAATTTGAGGATGGCTTAAAGATTTTAAAAGATGCTGGATTTGAAGGAGTTGAAGTTAATACATCTGAAGAAGGAGGGATATTAAATTTAAATTCTTCTGAAAGCGAAGTAAAAAAAGTTGCTGATATAATCAGGAAAAATGGACTTGAAATTGCAAGTTTACTTGTTGGACAGTTCTGGAAATATCCTCTATCAAGCACAAATCAAAAAGTAAGAAAAAAGGGAGAAGAACTGCTTGAAAAAGGAATTAAAATTGCAAAATGGCTTGGAACAGATGCAATACTTGTTGTTCCTGGGGTTGTGGCTTCACTATCTGGTGAAGGAGAAATAGTAAGTTATGATATCGCTTATAAAAACAGTCAGGAATCAATTAAAAAATATGTTGAACTTGCTGAAAAAAATAATGTCTATATATGTGTTGAAAATGTCTGGAATAAATTTTTATTAAGTCCTATTGAAATGAAAAAATATGTTGAGGAGATTGGTTCTGAATATGTTAAAGTTTATTTTGATGTTGGAAATATTCTGGTAATTGGTTTTCCTGAAATGTGGATAAGAATACTTGGGCGATTAATAAAGAGAATACATTTAAAAGATTTTAAATTGTCTATTGGAAATATCAATGGATTCTGTGACCTTCTTGAAGGGGATGTTAACTGGCCAGAAGTTATAAAAGCACTTAAAGAAATTGGTTATAACAGTTATTTAACTGCAGAAGTTGGGCCATATAAGTATTTTCCTGAAACAAAAATTTATAATACATCGCTTGCAATGGATAAAATTCTTGGTAGAAAATAATGACGAGTAAGGAAAGAATATTAACAGTTTTAAGGGGTGGAATTCCTGATAGAGTTCCGGTTTCTCTTTATAAACTAAATCCATTTGATAATGATAGTTTCTGGGCAAAGCATAAAAGTTTTGAAAGATTGCTAAAAAAGGCACAGGAATTACAGGATACTTTTCAATTTTATAGACCAAAAACTGGTTTTTTCTTTTCTGCTCCTGGTTCAATTGATTTAAAGGTTGAAGAATTTCAGGATACTCCTTTATCAACAACGGTAAAACTCACTGTAGAAACAGAATATGGTCCTCTTATCAGGATTGCAAGAACTTCAAATACAAGTTTCCATCAGTGGGTTCAGAAACCATGGATTGAAAGAGAAAAGGATATATTAAAATTTTTATCTTTACCTTATGTCCCATATCAACCTGACTTTACAGAGTTTCACAATATAGAAAAAAATCTTGGAGATAAAGGAATGATGGTTTTATGTCTTCCAGATCCAGTCGGTGTTGTTGGATTTTTATTTGCTCCAGGTGATTTTGGTAAATTTGCACTTGATTATCCCAAATTAATTATGCAACTTCTTGAAAAAATTTATGAAAGATTGCTTGATCTTTACAGATTTGTATCTTTTTCTATTTCAAATACAATTATAAGAATTAGAGGGGCAGAATATGCAACTCCTCCAAATTTACCACCTGAATATTTCCCTGATATAAAAAAAGCATTTTCAGAATTTGTTTTGAGGTTTGACAGGTCTTTAATTGAAATTTTGAAAAGAGGGAATTTTAATTATATATGTTATCACTGGCATGACGGAATTGAAGAACTTTTACCAATTGTTTTAAAAATGCCAATAGATATTATAGAACCTGTTTGTAATGGGGTTGAATTACCCAATAGAATCCTTAAAACAAGAAAAATTGCTGGGGATAATATTACAATAATGGGAGGTATTATCTTAGAAGATTTGCAGTTTAGACCTAAAGAGGATATAAGAAATCTTGTAAAGGATTGTCTATTCCAAGGAGCAAGGAATGGCAGGTTTGTTTTAATTCCTTCTGATATTCCTGAATCTGCTCCAATTTCACCTGAGGAGGAAGAAAATTATATAGAATTTCTTGAAGCAGGGGTCAGTTTTGGTAAGTATCCAATCAGGTGATAAATAAAGAAAGCAAAAAAACCATGAAAGTGTAAATAGAGAAATATTTAAATTTATTTTTGATGATGACCTTTTTTAACATATAAAGTGTTAGAATACTTACAAAAAAAGATACAAAAAATCCAAAAAGAATGAAATCTGGTCTTATATTTTTAATCTCATTAAATTTAATTAGAATTGCTCCAGTTATAGCGGGTATTGCTATAAGAAAAGAAAAATTGAATGTTTCTTTACTTTCAAGACCGATTATTTTACCTGTTGAAATTGTCGCACCAGACCTTGATATTCCTGGTATAAGTGCAATCCCTTGAGCAAAACCAATAATTAAAGAGCTTTTTAAATTTATTTTTTTTTCTCCTTTTTTATCTGAAAGAAAAACTAAAATTGTTGTTATAAAAAAACCAAAAGAAACAACATTTTTATTCTCAAGAAAACTTTTATCTTTCAGAAAAAAACCTACCAACCCTGTAATTAAACTTGCAAATATTATATAAATGAACAATTTAAAATTTTCGTTGCTTCTATCAAATGTTAAAAATCCACTTATCAAATTTAAAATTTCTTTCCTGAAAAAAATGATTATAACAAGAAGGGAAGAAAAATGTAAAAAAATATCAAAACTTATATCTGGTTGAAGACCAAGAATTTTTTGGAATAAAAAAAGATGTCCTGAACTGCTAACAGGAAACCATTCACATATTCCCTGAACAATAGAAAGTATAATTATTTCTTTCAAAATTTCTCCTTATAGTTTTGGGAAAGTTATTGTAAATGTTGTTCCTTCTCCAGGATTTGAATTTACCTCTATTTTTCCGTTATGCTCCTTAACAACTTTTTGAACTATTGCAAGTCCAAAACCTGTTCCCCTTGAACCCTTTGTTGTAAAAAATATATCAAAGATTTTGTTTAAATTTTTTTCAGGAATACCACATCCATTATCTTCAACGATTATCTGAAATTTATCTTGTAAGTCCTTTGTTTTTATTTTTATTATTCCTTTATTTTCTTCAACTGCATCAATTGAATTTTGGATTAAATTTGAAATCATCCTTTCTATTCTATGTCTATCAACTTTTACAATTTTCAGGTTTTCATCATATTCTTTTATTAACCGAATGTTTTTCTCCTTTAAAAGTGTATCAAAATAAGCAGTCACATCATCAATTAAAGATTGTAGATTGACTTCTTTTAAAGAAATTTCTCTTTCCCTTGAATAGTCAACCATTGAAAGGACAAATTCCTTAAGTTTTATATAGTTTTTCTTAATTATATCCTTACCAATTTTAATATCCTCTATATCCTTTTCTTCAATACCTGACTCAATAAAATAGATGCCATTTTCAAACTTGTTCAATATATTCCTTAAGTCATGTGTGAGACCTGAAATCAACTGACCTATCATAACAAGTCTCTCATTCACTATCATTTTTTGCATCAATTTAATATTTGAAATAGAAAAACTTATAACAGATGTTCCTGCAATCATGAGTGCAATCTCCTCTATACTAAAGGATTTTCTCCGTTCCCTGCCGACAACAAATATCCCATATTTATCTTTTGTTGTTCTTAAAGGAATTATTAAAATTGAGTAAAACTTATTATTTATTCTCTTTTCATAAATAATTGATTCTCCTTTCTCAAAAGTTCCTTCAATAATTTTTAATAAAAAATCATCTTCAAAATCACTTGGATAACTATAGGCAGAAGAAATTTTACCATCAGATGTAATTAAGTAAATTTTTATAAAATCTGGATTAAGAAATGCTTTTGTTCTCTCACCAAGAATTTCAACAAGGGATATTTCATTTTCAATGCTTACCATCCTTTCTGAAAGGTTATACATAAAAAGTATTTCAGCAAAAAAGCCAAGAATACCCTTTTCAACATCTTTTAATTCATCAAGTAAATTTGAAACAAATCCATCAACTTCTGTAACTTTTTCTCTTGTTTCCATTTTTTTAATAAATAAATTAAACTTTTCAATTAGGTTAGTAACAGGTTTTAAAACTAAACTATCAAATTTGATTCTCTTTTTTTCCTTCATTATAGATTTATTTTTCTGTTTGTTCCCTTAAAAATTTTAATTCCATTTATCTCTTCCAATATCAAATTTCCACCTGCTTCATTAAGTATAATTTTACCTGCTTCATAATCCCATCTATTTAAATTTAAATGTATTAAAAAATCAATTCTTCCTGATGAAAGGTATGCAAAATCAAGTGCAGCAGAACCCATCATTCTTATCCTTTTTACTCTTTTTATTATTTTATTTAAAATTTCAATTCCAGATTCAATTTCCTTTTCCCCAACCATAAAACCAATCCCACCTATTGCATCTTCAATTTTATCTATTTTGCTTACTTCAATTTTTTTCCCATTTAAATAAGAACCTTCTCCTTCAATTCCTGTAAATATCTCATCCCTGAAAAAATCATAAATAATACCAAATTTTTCATTTTCTCCAATATAGGCAATTGAGATACAACAATGAGGGATATTTCTTGAAAAATTTAATGTTCCATCAAGAGGGTCTATTATCCATAAATTTTCCTGATTCTTTTTTATAGTCCCTGTTTCTTCAGAAAAAAATGAATCATAAGGAAATTTTTCTCTTATTCCATCAATTATAATTTTCTCACTCTCAATGTCCTGTTTTAATTTAATATCGTATCTGAATTCCTTTAATTTAAAAGAACTATCAAATTTTTCTCTTAAATATTTTCCTGCTTTTTTTATTATATCAATTCCAATATCAAATCTCTTCATGTTAAATATGTTTTAAAAGAAATTCAATTATATCCTGTCTCATCTGAAATGTTTCTCTATGCCCAACATTATATAACTTTAACTGCCAGTTTTCTTCTTTACCAAATTTACTATATATTTTTTTCATTTCTTTGTCTATTTTTAAAAGACCATCATAAGGAGTTACTTTATCAAAAATACCAGCAACAGATAGATGCGGTCTTGGAGCAATCAACCCATTTATATCAGATGTTGAAAAATATTTAAGTAAAGAGGGGACAAAATAATAGATTCCATGATATTTAAGACCATCTATTTTAATCAATGTATGAAAATCTGTTAAACAACAAATATCAATACAAACTTTAATCCTTTCATCAAGAGCTGATAACCACCAAGCCATAGTCGAACCCATACTCATTCCAATCGTTGCAATCCTTTTCCCATCTACTTCATCTCTTGTAAGTAAATAATCAACTACCTTTATACTATCAAAAACCATAAGACCCCATAAAACTTTTCCATTCCATATTAATTCCTTAAATAAGTCAAGTTCATCCTTTCCACTTCTTTCTCCAAAATTTATATGGTCTATACATATACCAACAAAACCCAAGGATGTTATAACTTCTGCATAAGGCGGCTTTTCCATATAAGTATTCCCTTCTATAAATTCATCTTTCCCAAGATAATATTTCCCACCATGAGAATGATTGAAAATCACAGCAGGAAGTTTTCCTTTAAATTCCTTTGGTTTTACAAAATATGCAGGAACTTCTTCATATCCATTCAAATCAAGAACCAATTTTTCAATTATATATTTTTCTCTCTCCTCTTCCTTTCTTTTTAAAACACTAATTGGATAATTTCTGTCAGGCAAATCTCCAAGTAAATTATAAAGTTTTTCCCTTTTTTTCTTCTGCCATTTTATTATATCTTTCATTTTTCCTCCTTTTTACCAGTTTCCTATATCATCTTCTGTTTCAAATTTTCTATCAGGACCTGCTGAAAAAAGAAGAAAAGGAACATTATTTTTTTCTGTCTGTGGATACTTATATTTTATTGGGACTTTCCATGCATCAAGTATATTCCCATCCTTATCCAAATCTTCTTTTTTCAATCTTAAATATGGTCCATTCCATCTATCACTATCAATTGGTCCCTGTAATTTTTCAACAAGAACTTTACTATTATTTTCATCGTCTGACTTTGGATAATCGCCAAAATCAGTTTCATACATGCATAATGCTGCTTCAATAGTGCTTATAATTGATTTCGTTCTTACTATTAACGCCTTATTTCTTGCCCTGTGTAAAACAGGCAAAGAAATACCCATTATTGAACATAAAATTATTATAGAAACAAGCATTTCCATTAATGTTATTCCAAACTTATTAAAACCTTCCATTTTTATAATATGGAGCAGACCGGATTTGAACCGGCAACCTTCCGCATGCGAAGCGGACGCTCTCCCTTTGAGCTACTGCCCCATCTATATTATACCAGACCTATCTTACTTCACACAAAATCACATATTTTTTTATTATCTCTTTTATCTTTTCAAATTCTTCATCTGAATAGGTTTCTTCTTTATAAAAGGAAGGATTTACATGCTTTGAAGGGATAAATTTCTGAAGATAATACTTTTTTGCACCAACTATTACTTTCCCTATTTCTTCAAAATCACTAATTTCAATCTGACTTTTTAAAACAGTTGTTCTGAATTCATAATCAATTTTTGATTTTTTTATTATCTCAATTGAATTTTTTATTTCCTCTTTATTAACTTTAACTCCACAAATCCTTTCATATTTCTCAAAAGGTCCCTTTATATCCATTGAAATGTAATCTATTAAATTCTCATTAAAAAGTTTCTCTATTATTTCTGGATTTGAACCATTTGTATCAAATTTAACTTTAAAACCCATATTTTTAATTCTTCTTATAAAATCAATTATATCTTCCTGAATAGACGGCTCTCCTCCAGTTATACAGACACCCTCAAGATATTTTTTTCTTTTCTCAAGGAAATCAAAAAACTCCTTTTCTGAAATTGTATTTTCAAATTTTTCAGGTAAAACAAGTTCAGGATTATGACAGTAAGGACATCTAAAATTACAACCACAAGTAAAAACAATGCAACTTATAACACCTGGAAATTCTATTAAGGATGTTTTTTGTATTGAACCTATTTTCATTTTAAAGCAAACATTTTCCTTATTTTAAATTCCTCATATTTACCTTTATTCCACTGACTTACAGGTCTTAAATAACCAACTATTCTTGAATAAACTTCAGTTGCTTTCCCGCATTTAGGACAATTATAAACTTTCCCATTTAAATATCCATCACTTGGACATACACTGAATGTGGGAGTTATTGTAAAGTAAGGTAATGTGAAATTTTCGCATATTGTTTTAACAAGTTTTTTTATCCCTTCTTTTGAATTTATTCTTTCTCCAACAAATATATGGATTACAGTTCCACCAGTATAAAGTGACTGAAGTTTATCTTGTTTTTCAAGAACTTCAAATATATCATCTGTATAGTTTACAGGTAAGTGTGTAGAATTTGTGTAAAATGGTTCTGCTCCATTTTTATACTGGTATTCATTTCCAACAATTATATCTGGATATTTACTTTTATCTATTTTTGCAAGACGATAACTTGTCCCTTCTGCAGGAGTTGCTTCAAGATTATAAAGATTTCCTGTAATTTCCTGAAATTTAATCAATTTTTCTCTTATAAATTCCATTATCTCTATCGCAAAATTAATTCCTTCTTCTTCCCCTATATCCTTACCAAAAAGATTTAAACATGCTTCATTCATCCCAATTATTCCTATTGTTGAAAAATGGTTAACCCAGTATTTTCCAAATCTTTCTTTAACATTTCTCAAATAAAATCTTGAGTAAGGATAAAGTCCTTGTTCTGTAAACCTTTCAAGAACCTTTCTTTTTATCTCCAAACTTTCCTTTGCAAGTTCAAGTAAATCATTTAACCTTGATTTAAATTCTTCTTTTGTTTTTGATAGATACCCAATTCTTGGGAGATTGATTGTAACGACGCCGATACTCCCTGTTAAGGGATTTGCTCCAAAAAGTCCTCCTCCCCTTTTTTTCAACTCATCTGTCTGTAATCTCAATCTGCAGCACATACTCCTTACATCATCTGGTTTCATATCAGAATTAATAAAGTTTGAAAAATAAGGGATACCATATTTACCTGTCATTTCCCAGAGACCATCTAATACTTCATCTTCCCAGTCAAAATCCTTTGTTATATTATAAGTTGGAATTGGGAATGTAAAAACTCTTCCTTTTGCATCACCTTCAAGCATAACTTCAAAAAATGCTTTATTTATCATATCCATTTCCTTTTGAAATTCACCATAGGTAGTATTTTGAATCTCTCCACCTATTATTACTGGTTGATTTTTATAAATTTCAGGAACTTTAAGGTCAAAAGTAAGATTTGTAAAGGGGCTTTGGAATCCAACTCTTGTAGGAACATTCATATTAAATATAAACTCCTGAATTGCCTGTTTTACATCCTTATAACTTAATCCATCATATCTTACAAAAGGAGAAAGCAAAGTAGTAAAATTACTGAAAGCCTGGGCCCCTGCTGCTTCTCCCTGGAGTGTATAAAAGAAATTAACAATCTGTCCTAATGCTGAACCAAAATGTTTCGCAGGACCACTTTCAACTTTCCCTTCTGCTCCTTTAAATCCTACCAATAATAAATCCTGTAAATCCCATCCAACACAATAAACACTTAAGCATCCTAAATCATGAATGTGAAAATCTCCATCAATATATGCTTTTCTTATTTCAGGTGGATATATATTATTTAACCAGTATGTTTTTGTAATTTCAGAAGATACATAATTATTCAAACCTTGAAGGGAAAAACTCATATTGCTATTTTCTTTTACACGCCAGTCAGTTTGGTTTAAATACTGGTTTACAAGGTCTAAACTTGCTTTTGTAGTTATTTCTCTTATTCTTGCATGCTGTTCTCTGTAAATTATATATGCTTTTGCTGTCTTTTTATAAGGAGAATTTAAAAGGACTTCTTCCACAATATCCTGAATTTCTTCAACAGTTGGTAATTTGTCCTTTATTATTTCAGTTGCAAGGTCAAGAACTTTAATTGTTAGTTTTTTAGCGATATCAATTCCAAACTCACCTGTTGCCTGACCTGCTTTAAAAATAGCATTTGTAATTTTTGAAGAATCAAAATCAACAATTCTCCCATCCCTTTTTATAATTTTTTTAAACATTTTTCCCTCCTATTTTTTCTATTTCCTTTAAAAACTGGTTTATGTCTTTAAATTCCTGATAAACAGAGGCAAATCTTATATACGCAACTTTATCAAGTTTTTTTAATTTTTTTATAACAAACTTTCCTATTTCTCTTGAACTAACCTCCTGGTCATATTTCTGCCTCAATAAACTTTCTATATCTTCCACAATTTTATTTATTTTATCTGTACTTATGGGTCTTTTCTCACATGCCTTCTGGATTCCTATAAATAACTTTTCTCTGCTAAACTTTTCCCTTCTACCATCCTTTTTTACAACAATTAATGGCTTCAATTCAATCTCTTCATAAGTTGTATATCTTTTTTTACATTTCAAACAAACTCTTCTCCTTCTAATTAAAAGTCCATCTTCTGACTCTCTTGAATCTATCACTCTATCTTTCATAAATCCGCAATATGGACATTTCATTCTGTTTCAATATATTGTATAACAATTTTAAAAAAACAACAACATATTGTATATTAATTTTAATCCTATTTTTTATTTTGTCAAGTTTTCGGCATTCCTCAAAAATAATCTCTCTGAAAAAGGTTTATCATAAAACAATTAAGCAAAATGCTAATATAGAAAATTGATTTTTGACCTAATCTTTTGTGTTTCAATGGCTTATATATCTTTAAAATTGGTAAGTTCTGTAATAAATGAATATATCTCTTCAGAAAAGAGACTTAATAAAATCAATATCTTTCTTTATAATTTTAATCCATTTCTCTTTTGGAAATTTACTCAGTGATTCATCTTCTATTGTGAGGTCACCATCGTAACCTGATGATTTTAGAATATTGATAATATGTTGATGGTCAACATTACCTTCATAGATAGGAGCAGCACTTTCTGGCCAATGCAATCCGGGTCTTCTTTTTTTATTCCGTTCAGAGGGAGAAAAATTAAGATTTTTAAGATGCACATGTCTTACATAGGGAGCAAACTCTTGGATAATTTTGTAGACTTCATTTAGAGGATAACCGAACCAATAAAAATTACCTGTGTCCAAAGTGAGGCCGAGGCGTTCTGACCGCTTTAACACCTAATTCAGAAGCAACGCGGCAAGCATCCACTACCCATTTTATCTCTGATTCTAAATCTTTTTTGCCAAAATCATTATCCACCAGGATAGCGCAAATACTTAAATGTCGCGCCTTTAGTTCTTCTGCAACTTTGTTTCTTTTGTATTCAGAGGAGAGGTCAAAACCAAGGTTTACTATGTAACCCATATCCTGGTAAGATGTCTGTTTAAGGTCTCTATTCACATAAAGTTCTATGCTATTAATTTTTAAATCCTTTAATCCACTGAAAATATCTTTATAACCCCTCAAAGCATACCAGTAAATATTTACTGAACCCCATTATTTTTATTTTACCTTTTTTCTTTTTATCTTATTATCCCTCAAAAAAAGAATTTGTCAAGAGATGTAAAAACCATTGATATACAATTTATTTCACTTATTTCGGACCTCCGTCCTCCGAAAAAACAAACAATAACCCTGTTGAAAAAATCAAGAAAATATAGGAATTTCCGTCCTGCAATTTTCCTTACGATACTTGCATATCCTGCTGAATATTTACCATTTGCTAAAGCTAGATTCCTGGCTAACATCCATTTTCCAGAATTATAATCTATTGTCCACTGAAAAAATCCGCTATATTGGTTTTTAAAAATTGGTCAAGAAACACAAAAAATTTTAATTTTTATTCCCAAAAAGTTAAAATATAAAATAAAACTTGAAAGTATAAAATGGAGGAAGAAATATGAGTTCAAAAGAAAGGATGTTATATGCTATATGGAATAAAAAACCTGATATGGTACCAGTTGCTCCTGATATTTCAAATATGATACCTGCTAAATTAACAAAAAAACCATTTTGGGATATATATTTTTATAATAATCCTCCTTTATGGGAAGCATATCTTGATGCACTTTCTTATTTTAAATTTGATGGCTGGTTTATATATGGATTTATTGAATTAAAGTATGATAATGTTATAAAGGAAGAAAAAAGAATTATTTTTAAAGATGAAGAAAAAATTGAAGTTGAGTATATCTATCATACACCTAAAGGCTCTTTGCATACAATTGTTATTTATCCCAAAGATAATCCTCCATGGGTAAAAGAACACATGATTAAAAATTTTAAAGAGGACTTTGAAAAAATTAAATATTTTTCTCCTTCATATTATACTTCCTTTTCTGGTTTTGATGATAAAGAGTTAAAAAAGATGCGGGATAGATTAGGAGATAAAGGTATTCTTGGAATTAGTGTTCCATGTCCTGTTTTCATATATGGCAGGATGCTTTTGAAAATGGACTTTTAGGTCTTACCTACGCTTATTATGATTATCCTGAACTATTTGACAGATGGGCAGAAATTCAGCATAAAGATATAATAAATTTTACAGAATATGTTATAAAAGCAAAACCTGATTTTATACTTACGGGTGGTTCAGGAGCGATAACTCTTGCTTCTCCTTCTCTTTTTAAAAAATATTCATTACCAACAATTAAAGTTATATCTGAAATGGCAAATAGAGAGAAAATTCCTGTTATGATACATTGCTGCGGGAAGGAAAAAGACCTTGTTGATATGTGTTATAATGAGACACTGGTAAATTGTGTAAATCCACTTGAAGAACCACCAATGGGTGACTGTTTCCTTTCTGAAATAAAAAGTAAATATGGAGATAAAATTTCATTAATGGGTAATATAAATACAACTTTTATGTTAACAGCAAAACCAGATGAGGTTGAAAAAGTATGTAAAAAAGCAATTGATGATGCAGGTGAAAATGGTGGTTTCATTCTTTCAACTGGAGACCAACTTGGAAGAGATACACCAGAAGAAAATATATTTAGAATGATTGAAGTTGCAAGAAATTATGGAAGATATTTTTAATTAAAATTCTTTTATTTTCTGTCTAAGTTTCTTCTTTTCACTTCTTTTTTTCTTTTCCTGAATCTGTTTTATTTTGACATACAAGGGTTTTTCTGTTTTTATCCTGATTTTTTTCTTTTCTCTTAATTTTTTCAGTTTTTCTTCAAGCCGTTTTAAAGCAATTTCTTTATTCTTTGCTTGAGAACGAAACTCAGTTCCTTTTACAGTTATACCTGTTGGAATATGTAAGATTTTAACACTTGTTAATTTTTTATTTTTTCTCTGACCTCCTGGACCACTGCTTTTATAAAAATAAATTTTTATTTCATTTTTCTTCATAATTCTACCCAAAGCCCCGTCCTCCGATTTTAAGGGTTATTATTTCATATGGTTTAAAATTAAGTTCAATTTCCCCATTTTTTACGGGTATTCTTCTTAAATTATCTTCTTTTATATTGCTAAACCATACATTTTTGATATTTCTTTCAAAATTTATAACACATTTCCCTCTTTTCCCTTCATATTCAACCATTCTTAAGATATATGTATTATCTTTAATTGATTTTTTGAAACATGTCGGAACAATATTTCCTTTAATAAAAAACAATTTTTGTTTTTTTATTTCTCCATCAGATATAATTGGTGTAATATTATATTCAAAAGCCATTTTTGTTATTTCTGTAATATTTGATTTTCCAAAAAATAACCTATATGAAGCAAAATGTTTTCCACAGTCAGGTTCAGCATCAGGTTCATATGGATTTCTTAATAAAGTTAAAGATAAATTGTTCCCATCTACAAAATATCCATATTTTTCTTTATTCATTATTACAGCCCACCAATTATCTTCTCTAAATCCAGCCCATCTTAATGAAGGATATTCTCTTGGGAAATTTTTTCTTTTTATAACACCAAAAGGTATTTCGCAATAAAAATCATTCTTTTGGATATTAAAGTTAAAATTTGCTTTTAACATAGGAACACCAATTTCACTATTCCCTTTTATTTGCCAATCTGTTTCAAACTCAAAATCAATGAATGGAAAATCTCTATGAAGGATTATTTTCTGAATAATTTTTGTTTCTTTATATTTTCTTGTAACTTCAAAAATAAGTTCTAAATTTCCTTCCTTTATTTGAAAATTTTCCAAATCTATTAAATTTTCAATTTTATAAATATTACCAATTATCCATGCACTCATAGGATGTGGTTTTTCCCAGTAAACTTTTATTAAATTTGCACAAGTTTCTGCCCAGTATGAACTTCTATCTTCTGGAATTGAATTTGCTCTTGGTATCACTTCTTTTTTATTTTTTTTATCATAAAGTCCTCTTATAAGACCTGAATTTTTATCTATCCATATCCTATAAAATTCATTTTCCCATTCATCTTCCTTTTTTATAAATTTTCCTTTGTTAATTTTGCCCTCCTTTATATAAAATGTTTTAAAGTTATATGGTGGTATAGAAGTAGTATTGAATATAATGTTTCCTTCAATTCTTTCGGCATCTATTTTTATACCACAATCATCTTCAATGTGTATATTTTCATTTTCATAGTTTGGTATTTTAACTGGACATTTTATCTCCCAGCCATTTGGATTAAAAATCGTTATACTCTTATTTTTTTTCTTTATTTTTTCAAGTATCTCATTTATTATTTTATTCCCTTTGTCTATAACTTCCATAGCAAGATTATTGGAATAATTATATGATTTATGTATTGCTGAACCATCCAGTATATCATGGAATTGATTGAAAAGAGTTTTTTGCCACATTTTTTCAATTTCCTTTTCAGGATATTGCCCATTATTTATTGAAAATACTGAAGAAATACTTTCAACTTTTTTTAACATATTTTCACAATTTCTATTATTACTTTTTATATCTGAATGTGTGGTATAACAGCCCTCAAAAATAAAATTCAATTCATCTTTAACAATTGGCAATCTTTTTTTATATTTTTCAATTATATTAAAATATCTTTCAGTAGTTGAAAATTCAAGATTTGGGAAACATGGTTTTTCATTAAGTTTTATTTTCCTTTCAATATCTTCTTCTGTAGGTCCGCCTCCATGGTCACCAACTCCATAAACAAACATGAAATCTTTTATTTTATATCTTTTATAATAATTAATTAAAAGTGGAATTATTCTATCACTGTCAATCTGATTATTGTAAACACTATTAAAAGCAATAACTCTACTTTTATCAGGTCCTTCCCACATAAATAATGGATATCCTTTTCCACATCTCATAAAATAATAATACTTTATATCAGCATTTTTAAGAATTGAAGGAATTATATATGGATGACCAAAAGTATCAGGAGACCACATAATTTTTACATCTTTATTAAAATTTTCTTTTATATACTTTTTTGAATAAATTATATGCCTTACAATACTCTCACCATCTGACATATTTAAATCATTTTCAACATAAGCATTTGCAGTTATATCCCAGTTCCCATTTTTTATTTTATCTTTTACTTTTTCAAAAAGTTTTTTATCATTTTCTTCTACAATTTTATAAACATGTGTTTGACTTTGAGAAAAGGTCAAATCATTATATTTATCCATTAAATTTGTGATTGTTTTAAAATCTCTTAAAACTACAGAAACAGTATCCTCATATGTCCATAACCAGTTCATATCAATATGAGCATGCCCTATAAGATGAACTTTAAATTTTTTGGCATATGGTTTGAAATCTTCAAGAATATTTTCAATATCTTTTATAATATTTTTTATTTTCTCCCAATCTTTTTTAACAATGAGTTCTGCATCAAGTTTTTCATTACATTTTTTTACAATTTCAGTAAATTTTTTATTTTTTGTTTCTTCAATAATTATTTGAGCAAATTTTAATTGAAACAAAACTGACTTTAATTGAAAAACTAAATCATCTAAGTTTTTAATTGATAAATATGCCCAGAAACAACCAAGTCCATCACCCTTTTCTGTTTTGAAAACTATAAGGAATTTTTCATTTGGTTTGGCTTTTTCTGTTAGTAAAAATGGAGTTGCAATTTTATCTGCCCAGAATTTATGAGAATAAACTTCTTTTCCATTTAGAAATAGTGTAACTCCTGAAGGAAAAACAAATTTTAAATAAATTTTACTTCCTTTTATCTTTATTCCTTCAATTTCTTCTGGTATTTCAATCCATTTCCTTAAGTAGGCATCTCCATCTTTTAATAACCAGTTGATTGGTTGAGTTTTTTTATCCCAGAAACTATCATCTATTTCAATTTTTTCTCCTTTTTCACAGTTCTGTTTAAATTTCCATTCATCAAGATATAAGTATTTATTAATTTTCTTTTCCAGATTTTTTATATTTTCTTCCCATTTTGTAAGAAGACCCATTTTCTCCCTCCTTTTTATTATATGTCTTAACAGGATAAAGAGCAACTTTCAAATTTTTTTATCTTTTGGGTTAGGACATAGTATCCAGGTAGACAATATATGAAGAAGGAATATTTGGTTAAGAAGAGATAATTATTTTGTGAAATAAAATTCAATAATATCTCCATCATTTATTTTGGAATTTGGTCCAAGAAGTTTTAATATCCCCATATTTTTTGCTTTTTGCCAGTCAACTATTTCAATAAATTCATTAAAACTTAATGATACTGCCTTTACAAATCCCTTTTCTATATCCTTATGAATTTTACCTCCTGCCTTTTTTGCTTGAAGGTCTTTTGGAATAATCCATGCCTGCGCTATATCTCCTTTTATTGTATAAAAAGTTATCATTCCAAGTATCTCTATTGCTTTTTTATAAATTTCTTCACTTTTTTTTATTAAGGGTAAATCTGTTTTTATTTCTTTCTTGTCTCCATTTAAAAAAATAATAAATTCTTTTAAGGTTATAAGTTCTGCTCCACTGATTTTGTTTTTATCAATTTCCATATCCTTCAAAAATTTTTCTTTTTTCAAAAATTCAAGACATTTTTCCCATATTTCTTTATTTTCATCTTTTTTTTCTATTATTTTTTCAACCCTTTCTATATCATGATATATAAGTTCCATTTTCAATGATTCAATTTCTTCAAAAGGATTTGCATCTTCAGTAAAATTTTTCACTACTAAAAGAAGAATGTCTACATCAAAAAAATTTTTAAAATAATTTGAAGGAAATCCCTCTCCTTCTGGAAAACCCTTAAAATCATATATCTCAAATTCAGGATAAACAACCTTCTTTGGATTTATAATTTTTTTTATTTTCTCAAGCCGTTGGTCTTTATATATACCAATAGCTATGTTCGGTTTAAATGGGTCAAAAACTTCGCTTTCCTTCCCTGTTAGTTTTTTAAAAATATATGTCTTACCACTTCCTGAATAACCAAAAAGAGCAATTTTAATCATTCTATACTTCCAAATTCTTTATAAATATATTCAGAAATTTTTTCTATTTTTTTTATATCTCCGAAAGGTGGTAATTCATCAGATACACCAAGTATTAATTTTGGGAAAAACATCTCAATAACCCTTTTTGTAAAATCAAGAACAAAATCAGTTGAATAAGAAGGGAGGAAAAAAATAGCAGGAATTAAATCAAGAACAACAAAATCATTACCAACTGCCTCTTTTATTTCTGCAAGAGACATATCACATTGAGGATAAGGAGTTAATGCTTCTATTCCAGAAAGATTAGAAACTTTTATATACTTTAATATCAATTTTGAATTCCCATCCCAATGACTATGGATAAATCTATTATTTTTTTTCATAATTTCGCCTATTTTTTGCCATCTTGGAATAAGATATTTTTCTAAAATTGGAGGTGGAGTAAATTCATTTGTTGCATGGTCCCCAAGATTAAAAATTCTGCAATCAGATTTTAAAACCTCTTTTATCATCCTTTCATCTCTCTCATCACAAGCAGATAGATATTCCTCTACTTCTTTCGGATAGTCACAAAGAAGATAATATGTATTTAAAAGTCCTGCATACCATTTAATTAAATCAGTAAAACCAGAACTTGAAAGAAAGATTGTAGGTGCTCCTCTATTACCCAATTTTCTATCACTTTCTTTAAAAATCTCCTCAACAAAAACATATCTTTTATTCCTAATTAAATTTGTTAGTATTTTAAGTTCACTAACATTTTCAACAGGAAATTTTACTATCCTTTTATTCTCATTCTTTTTAACAATCTGATAAACTGTCCTTAAGTCACCCCATTTAGTTCTTAAAATAGTTTCTGTATGGTTTTGGTCTATAAACCTTTCAAAAAATTCAACTGGTTCCTCATTAAATTCAAAAAGACCCCTTGAAGCACCATATCTAACAGAACAACCAAGTTGGTCATAAATCTCAAAATCAGAAAGGTCTTTAAAACTATCTGGTAAAGAATTATTTTTTCTATGGTAATATATCCATGTTTCAAGGCGTGGCTGCCATAAAACTTTATCTGCTTTCCCTTCAAAAACTTTTATATTTAATTCTCTTCTTGTCATATTTAATATTTTAAAAGAAATTTTTAAACTTGACAAAAAATTTATATATTGGTATTTTATTTTTAGCCGGGGTAGCTCAGTGGTAGAGCGCAGCCCTGAAAAGGCTGGCGTGGGCAGTTCGATTCTGCCCCCCGGCAATCAAATTGAAAATTCCATCCGAAAAAGAGGAAAAAATGGACTATTACAATGATTTGCTCAGAAGGTTAAAACTTTTAAATCCAGGAACAAGATTTTTAATTAGTAAAATTTTAAACAGGGAAAAGGTTTTATTTCTTGAAAATTTAATAAAAATTTTAAAAAAGATAAATGAAAAGGAAGAAGAGGTAAAAAATTTAAAAAGAGAAGATATGATAAAAAAAACAGAAGAGATTAGAAAACTCATAGAAGAAGGAGAGCCACTTGATAATTTTATAGTAGATACATTTGCACTTGTAAGAGAATCAGCAAAAAGGACTTTAAATATGAGGCATTTTGATGTTCAGATAATAGGTGGTATAGTTCTACATTATGGGAAAATTGCTGAAATGGCTACAGGAGAAGGAAAGACACTTGTTGCAACTTTACCATTATTTTTAAATGCTCTTGAAGGAAAAGGATGCCATCTTGTAACAGTTAATGATTACCTTGCAAAAAGGGATACCCAATGGATGGGCCCAATTTATCATTATCTTGGTCTTTCTGTTGGCTGTATCGTTTCATATAAAGAATCAAAAGATAAATATTCTTCAGTTGCTTATAAATTTGACCCATCACATCTACCCCCTGATTCAAGATATCTTTATTTAAGACCTGTAAGCAGAAAGGAAGCATATTTATGTGATATAACCTATGGGACTGCCAGTGAATTTGGATTTGATTATCTAAGGGATAATATGGCTGTAAGAAAAGAAGACCAGGTCCAAAGAAGTTTAAATTATGCGATTATAGATGAAGTTGATTCAATATTAATAGATGAAGCAAGAACTCCATTAATAATATCTGGTCCAAGCCAAGAAAATATCTCACTTTATTATGAAGTTGATAGACTTGTAAGGAAACTTGTAAAAGAAAAGGACTATGTTGTTGATGAGGAATACCAAACAGTTCATTTAACTGAAGAAGGGATAAAAAAATGTGAAAAATTGTTAAATATTGGAAACCTTTATGATGGAACTCATACAGAACTTATTCATCATATAAATCAGGCATTAAGAGCACATAATTTCTTTAAAAGGGATAAAGAATATGTTGTTAAGGATGGGCAAGTTATTATAGTTGATGAATTTACCGGAAGATTAATGCCTGGAAGGAAATGGTCAGATGGACTTCATCAGGCAATAGAAGCAAAGGAAGGTGTAAAAATTGAGGGTGAAAATCAAACACTTGCAACAATAACTTATCAAAATTATTTTAAACTATATAAAAAGATTGCTGGAATGACAGGAACAGCATTAACAGAAGCTCTTGAATTTAAAGAAATATACAAACTTGATGTAATAGTAATACCAACAAATAAACCATTAAACAGAAAAGAATATGATGATGAAATATATACAACTGAAAAAGAAAAATTTAATGCAATAATTAATGAAATTGAACAACTTTATAAAATAGGAAGACCTGTTCTTGTAGGAACAATATCAATTGAAAAAGCAGAAAAATTAAGTAAAATTCTTGAAAGAAAAAGAATCCCTCATAGAGTTTTACATGGGAAAAATCATGAAGCAGAGGCAGCAATAATAGCACAGGCAGGAAAATTAAAAAGCGTTACAATTGCAACACAGATGGCAGGAAGAGGTGTTGATATAATTCTTGGAGGGAATCCTGAGATTATAGCAAGGGAAGAAACAGTAAAGATTTTGTGGAGTAGAAAAAGAGAGAAAAAAAATATTAAAACAGAATTTTTGGATATTATAAATGAAATTGAGGAAAAATATAAGAAAAGACAGGAAGAGATT
>JBMFMQ010000014.1:0-22489 GCA_049970595.1 Candidatus Ratteibacteria bacterium
GGTTTAAACCCCTTTAAAATCCCCAAAAGGTATCAACTCCGCAAAGTCCCTCAATCTTGAGGGGAGTTCAAGGTATTCTTATCTATTCTGGGCAAAAAGCGCCAGAAAAAGCACTTGGGGTTGTTTTAAACCCCAGTGCTTTATATATGGTTAAAATATGATATAATAAATTTTTAATTATGAAAATAAAAAGAGTTATAATGACGGACTTTTATACAAATACCTATATTTTTGGATGTGAAAAAAAGAATGTATGTGCAATTATTGACCCTGGTGGAGATGTAGATAAAATTAAAAAGGAAATTGAGAAAGAAAACTTAAAACCAATTTTTATAATAAACACACACGGACATTTTGATCATATCTGTGGTAATAATTTTTTTAATCTGCCTGTTTATATTCATAAAGAAGATATTGAATTTTTAAAAAATCCTGATAAAAACCTCTCTTCCTTATTCTCATTCCCTTATTTCTGCAATAATGAAATTTTAGAGTTAAAAGAAGGAGATGAAATAAAAATAGGTGAAATAAAACTTGAAGTTATTCATACACCAGGACATACTCCTGGAAGTATCTGCCTTAAATTTGGAAATATTTTATTTACAGGCGATACTTTATTTGCTGAAGGAATTGGAAGGACTGATTTTCCAGAAAGTGATGAAGAAAAACTTATCAAATCCATAAAAGAAAAGTTGCTTTTATTACCTGAAAATACAGAAATTTATCCTGGACATGGTGAAAACTCAAATATAAAGAAAGTTAAAAACTGGTTAATTTTTTCATAAATTCAATATGTTTTGAAAAATCACCAACTTCAAGTAAATTATGGGCATCTGAACCAAAAACAATATCTACATTTTCTTCAAGACATATTCTAAAAAAATCTAAATCCGGATTATTTGTATGAAAATTAAGTTCAGCAGAAACATTTGCCTCCTTTAAAATTTTTGCAACATCTTTATATAGATTTTTTGGTTTTTCAATATTTTTTCTTATAAAAAATCTAAAGGGATGTGCAAGTATATTTATTTTATTTTCAATAAGTTTTTCAATCATTTCAAGAAATTTTTTCTCAAGTATTTTTCTGCTTACAAGAAATTCCTCAGGAATGTAATGGATTGCTCCAATAAGAATTTCAAAATATTCTCTATCTTCAGGCAATAATGTTAATTTCCCATTCTTATCAATCTCAACTTCAAGACCAAGACCTGCAATATCTGTATTCAAAGATTTAAATTTTTCAATATAATCTTTAATTCTATCTTTTTTCATTTTTCTTTGTTTTTTCAATGTATCTATCCCACCAAAAAATTTATAATTCCAGTAATCTTTGTCAGATAAATATAATTGTCCAGCATGCTCAGTAAAATATAATTTTTTTACACCAAATAACTTACATCTTTCAATAACTTTTTCCATACTTACATCTTCTGCACAATAACCAAATTCTGTATGACAGTGATAATCAATAATTTGAACCATGTTTTTAAGGGTTTCTTCTTTAATCTTAGGTGGATTTTTAAGTTCAAGTATAAAAAATTTAAATGGTTCTTCACAGATTGCAGGTAGGGTAAAATAATAAACTCCATCCTTCTTAGTTAAATTTATTCCTTTATGATAATGACCGCTTATTGAAAGAAAAACATTGTTTTCCTTATATAAATTTTGAATTTTTTCTGCATCCTTTATATTATATGGATATGAACTTTCTATTTTGGGATAAACTGGATTGTGCTGGATTACAACTATTTTTTTATCAGGATTTTCTGAAATAAATCTTTTAAAATTTTTTATCTCTTCTTGGCTTCTTATACAGATATCACTTTCATAATATTTGTCAAGAAAAACATAAAAAATGAAATTATCAGAAACAAAATATCTTGTATCTGGAAAAATTTTATAAAATTTTTTAAGGTCTTTATCATGATTTCCAAATACATAAAGAATTTTTTTTGTTTTAAAATCATCAAGAGTTTTTTTTATTTCATTATACTCATTTTCAGCATTTATATTTCCCCCATCATCAATTAAATCTCCGCAGATAATAATAATATCAATATTTTCATTTATCCTTCTTTTTATTCTTTTCAAAAATTCAATTCCGAACTTTGTTTTTCTTTCTGGAATTAAAGAAATACCATCACTTCTATAATGTAAATCTCCTATTAATAGAATTTTCATTTTAGTGCTTAAAATGTCTTGTTCCTGTGAATATCATTGATAAACCAAGTTCATTACATTTTTTTATTACTTCTTCATCTTGTTTTGAACCACCTGGCTGAATTATAGAAGTTATACCAGCAGAATAGGCAAGTTCAATACTATCAGGAAATGGGAAAAATGCGTCAGAAGCAAGGACAATTGGTTGGGGTATCTTTTTAAAGTTTTCCTTCATTTTCATAACTGCAATTCTTGTTGAATCATATCTTGACATCTGACCTGCTCCAACTCCTAAAAGTTGGTCCTTTGTTGCAATAACTATTCCATTTGATTTTACAAATTTACATACCTTCCATGCAAATTTTAAACCTTTTATCTCTTCCTCATTCGGTTTTTTTTCAGTTACAACTTCAAATTTTTCATAGTCAATTTCATCTGGTGTCTGAATTAATAGTCCATCTACAAGTGTCTTAAAATCATAAAAATATTCCATCTTTTCCGGACATTTTATAACTCTTAATTCTGGTTTTGCTTTAAAAATTTCAAGTGCCTCTTTTTCATAATCAGGAGCAACAATTATTTCATAAAATTTTTTTATAAAAATCTTGGCAAGTTTTCTTTCTATTTTTCTATTAAATCCAACTATTCCACCAAAAGCACTTAAAGGATCGGCTTGCAGTGCTTTTTCATATGCCTCTATTAAACTATCTCCAACACCAACACCACAGGGATTTGTATGTTTTATTATAACACAAGCAGGTTTTTCAAATTGCCAAACAAGATTATAAGCACTTTCCATATCAAGAAAATTGTTGAAAGATAATTCCTTCCCCTGAAAAATTTCTCTTTTATATTCTCTATCAATAAATCTATACCAGGCACCCTTTTGATGCGGATTTTCTCCATATCTTAAGTCCTGAACTTTTTTAAGATATAAGTGCATCTCTGATGGAAAAATCTCTTTTTCTAATTTCCTTGAAAAATATGAAAAAATTATAGAATCATATCTTGATGTTAATTTAAAAACCTCTTTTGCACATTTAAATGAAAATTCTTCACTTACAAATCCATTATTTTTTTCCATTTCATCAATAAATTCATTATAAAAATATGGGTCTGATAAAACACAAACATATTTATAATTCTTTGCACCTGCTCTTATCATTGTTGGTCCACCAATATCAATATTTTCAATAATTTCCTGGTCATTCTTTCCCATTTTCAGTGTTTTTTCAAAAGGATAAAGATTACAGACAATTAATTGAATTGGTTTTATTTCATTTTCTTTCATCTGTTTTAAATGGTCTTGGTTATCTCTAATTGAAAGAATACCTCCATAAATTTTCGGATGTAGTGTTTTTACCCTGCCATCAAGTATTTCAGGGAAACCAGTAAATTCACTTACTTCAAAAACATCTATTCCATTTTCTTTAAGAGTTTTTGCAGTTTTACCAGTTGATATTATTTCAACATTATATTTCTTTAAAAATTTAGCAAGTTCAACTATTCCTGTTTTATCAGATACACTTATAACTGCTCTTTCTATTTTTATCATTTTATACCTCCAATTTTAAATATTATATTTCCCACAATTTGAACCAAACCTCCCTATCAATTTGCCTTCTTCTAAAATACTCACAAGTTCACAGTTATTTGTACATCTTGTGCATAATTCTGTTTCTATTGAATAGTCCTTCTCAAGAAATTCATATATTTTAACATTTTTTTCTTCTTTTTCCATTGATAAAATTGCAACTCCAATCGCTCCAATTATAAAACCAAATTCAGGCACAATAACTTTCTGGTTCAAATATTCTTCCATTGCTTTAACTATTGCCTTATTTTTGCTTACTCCTCCACAAAAAACAAATGGAGGAATTAGTGATTTACCTTTAGCAAGCATACTGAAATAATTTCTCACAAGGGCATATGCAACACCCATTAAAATATCTTCTTTTTTAAATCCCATATTAATCTTACTTACACAGCAGGATGTTCCAAAAACAGCACATTTACCACTTATATTTGCAGGATTTTTACTTTTCAAAGCATAATCAGAAAACTCTTCAATTTTTATTCCCAATCTTGAAGAAACATTTTCAATATAAGCACCACAATTTGCAGAACAAACAGTATTCATCGCAAAATCAACAAGAACTCCATTTCTAATAATTAGAATTTTACTATCCTCAAATCCCATCTCAAAACAGGTTACATTTTCATGAAAATAATTTAAAACACCGACAGCAGTTGCTGCTATTTCAGTTACCACAACATTTGATGAAAGTAAAACAGAACCAAGTTTTCTTCCTGCTCCAATTACACCACACGAACTTATTTCAACATTTTTATTTCTTTCAAGAAGAGTAAAAATCGCTTTTTTCAAAGTTTCAATGACACCCAAATTTCTTGTATAAATATAATCTATAACTTCTTTATCTTTGTTCAAAAGAACACACTTAATTGTTCCATTTCCAATATCAACTCCTAATACAGCTTTTTCCATTTTTTTCTTCTTATCAATTCACAAAAAGCATTTATCCTGTTATCAATATTAACTTCAGAAACATTTTCATCAAATCTTAAAACCATAAATGGAATATTATAATCTTCACATATCTTACCGATGAATGGTTCTGCAACACATTCAGGCATACAGGTTAAAGGCATTGCAAGAATAATTCCATCATATTTTTTCCTTATAAAATAAAAGGTATTAACAATACTATCAAAACCATGACCTGCAATAATCTCGCCTTTTAATAATTTTTTTGCATATATTCTTTCCTTTCTTTTTTCTTTTCTATCAAATTTTAATCCATGCTTTATAAATTCACTTACATTCATACCTATCTCAACATTTGCACCATACATCCTTAATTTTGAAACAAGATTAAAATTCGCACTTGGTTCAATGCATGTATAAAATTCACCAACAATCCCTATATTTATATCTCCTTTATTATTTTCCCTATCCTTTTTTTCTACTTCCTTTATTTCATCCCATGTTTCTTTAACAATTTTAAATAAACTTAATTTAGAAATTTTCTGTGATAATTTAAAAATCCATGAAAAAAGGTTTTTTGGTTTTGGAATTACCATTTCAAATTTATAACCGAGTTTTTTTAAAGTCATCTCAGCCATAACATAATAACATCTATATCTGCAAAATCCCTGACTGTTATACATAATCAGTGTATCAGCTCCTCTTTCAAGGGAGTCAATAAAGGAAGAAAGAACCAATTTATATGGGAAACACATCATTTCTGGAGAATAAAGTACTCCTTTTTCTATTATCTTTTTGCCAATAGGATTGGGTTCAACCACATTTACTCCAAGTTTCTTAAAAAATTTGGTTCCAACTTCTGTATAAATCCCTATTCTTGGAAAACTTACCCTCATTTTAAAATAATTATATCTATAGAAGGTAAAATATGTAAACTTTTTAAAATTTGAGATATAATCATCATAAAATGGGAAATATTTTTAAAAAAGTTGAGGAATTTATAAAAGTGAAAAATTTGATAGAAGAAAATGACAGAATTTTACTTGCTGTTTCTGGTGGACCTGATTCTACTCTCCTTTTTCATTTCTTCATCAATTTTTTAAAAAAGAAAAAGATTGAAATAAAGGTTGCTTATATTCATCACCATTTAAGAAAAGAGGCAGAAAGAGAACTTGAATTTGTTAAAAATCTTTCCTTAAAATATGGGATTCAATTTTTTAGTGGAGATATTGAAATTGATGAAAAAAGAAATATTGAAAAAAAATTAAGAGAGAAAAGATATGAAAAACTTTATGAAATTGCAGAAAAAACAAAATGTAATAAAATTGCAACAGGACATACTCTTGATGACCATATTGAAACATTCTTCATAAATCTTTTCAGGGGTTCTGGTATTTCTGGTTTGTGTGGTATCTGGGCAAAAAGTAAAGTTTTTCCTAATTCAGAAATTTATGTTATTAGACCACTTTTATCTATTGAAAGGAAAGAAATTCTTGAATATCTTGAAAATAATAAAATTGAATATATGATAGATATTACAAATTTCTTGCCTAACTTTACAAGGAATAAAATTAGGAATGAAATACTCCCATTTTTGCTGAAATATAAACCATCTTTAAAAAAGAATATTTTAAGGACAACAGATATACTTCAGGCAGAGGAAGAATTTTTAAAAATTTATACTGAAAATGTTATAAGAGAAATTTTAAAAATTAAAAAAAGTAAAATTATTATTGAAACAGAAAAGTTTAAAAAACTTGAAAAATCATTAAAAAGAAGAATAGCAGGTTATATTTTTAAAGAAATAAAAAAAACACCATATGTTGATTTTTTTAAAATTGAAAAGATTGTAAATTTTATAGAAGACGGGATAAATTTATTTGATAATTCAATACTGGAAGAAATTTTAAAAGGAAAGAAAGAAAAAAAGGCCTTCTTTTTTAAAATTGAAATTCCTGGAAAAATAGAGATTGGAGAAAAATTTGTTATTGAAAGTGAATTTACAGAATTTTCTGATGAAATTTTTAGAAATTCTAATAGATTTACAGGGTATTTTGATTTTTCAAAGATAAAAGGCAAGATAATTGTAAGAAACAGGAAAAAAGGTGATAAATTTAAGCCACTTGGAATGAATGTTGAAAAAAGATTATCAAGATTTATGATAGACAAAAAAATTCCAGAAAATATTAGAGACGAAATTTTGATTTTTGAAAATAACGGTAAGATTATGTGGGTCTGTGGATATGAAATTTCTGAAGAATTTAAGGTAGAAAAGAATACTGAAAAAATAATAAAAATATCAGTTAAATTAAAGAATCTTCAAAATATTTTATAATTTTTTCAATGCTATTTTTCACCTCTAAACTTAACCCTTCTCCAAAATTTAAATTCTTAGGTTGAATACCAAAAAGTAGAATTTCTTTATCATTTATCAATTTTTTTAATAAAGGAATAGAAAGGTTATGGGTTGAAATTGTTGTATCCTTTAAATCTTCAATTTTAAAAATTTTAAAATCTCCAGGAAAAGAACCAAAATCAATTGTGTCTATTATAAGAATAAAAGAAGGAGAAATTTTTTTTATAATTCCAATATAATTTTCAATTTTTATCTCTGCATCAATAAAAATGATATTTTCTTTTTTAATTTTTTCTTTCAATTTCTCAACAATTATACTTCCTGCTCCATCATCTGTCCTTAATCTATTCCCAATTCCAATAATTACTGTCTTTTCTCCATTTTTAATTCTCTCAAATATTTTATCCATTGGTCAAAGTTTTCACCTGTTTTTGAAGAAATTTTTATGAACTTGGATTCAGGAGATATTTTTTCTATATCATTTATAAATTTTTTAAGGTCAAAATCAACATAAGGTAAAAGGTCAATCTTATTTAAAATACATATTTGGGAAACTTTAAACATCAAAGGATATTTTAAAACCTTATTTTCTCCTTCTGTTATTGAAAAAACAACTATATTTATATCTGTTCCTATCTCAAATTCAGCAGGACAAACAAGATTCCCAACATTTTCAATAAAAAGAATCTCAATCTCTTCAATGGGTAAATTAAGTATTCCATTTTTAACCATATTTGCATCAAGATGGCATGCTCCACCTGTATTTATCTGAACAACTGGAATATTAAAATTTTTAAATCTTTCTGCATCAAATGTCCCTTCAATATCTCCTTCAATTACTCCAAAATTAAATTCATCTTTTAAAATTTCAATAGTTTTTTCAATAAATAATGTTTTCCCACTTCCAGGAGAACCCATAACATTAAAAGAAATTACCTTATTTTTTTTAAGTATCCCCTTTATCTCTTTAGCAATCTTTTCATTTTCTTCAAAAATATTTTCCTCAACTCTTATTACCTTAATCATTTCTATACTTCAATTTCAATATTTTCTATTATATATTCTCTTTCAGATGGTTTAAGCGCTCTTTTTATTTCTATTTTTGCATCTTTATATATCTGGTTTTCTTTTGTAATTGAAGAAAAAATAAAGTTTAAGTTTTCTTCGTCAAGGCAACTAAAAGGATTAATTTTAAGATTTATTTTTAAAACTTTCTTTACTTTATTTTCTTTGCAGACCTTTTCAAGTATTTTAAGAAGATTGTTAACAATAGAAAGTTCATGCATCTATTTACCTTTCAAAATTCTCCCCATTCTTTTTTTTCAGTATCATCATTAATAACTACTGAATATCCATTTGGTCTTGCTGCAACATTTCCCATATGTGCTGAACCATCATCTAAATCTAATGAAAAATCTATATCTCTTAAATTTATCCAATTAACTGAACCATCAAGATATAAAACATTTATTCCCCATTCATGATTTCCTGTCAATGGATTAGAACCACTAAGATTTGGATAACCTGATAAATTTCTTGTATTATAAATTCCTCTATCACTTATAACTGGAACTTGTTTTGTTTTTTTATTTCCTGTTGTAAGTCCAAAAACAAAAGAATAAGAAGCATACCAATCATTTTTCCATTCAGCCCAGTTATTATCAGAAGGTGGAGATGAATGGTATTGTCCTATATCTCCATCAGGTGGAGGTAAATTCCTTTTTAAAGAACTTGGGCACCAGAATGTTTTATTTGTTTTGATATAATAAGGATAAATTGTTTTTAAGTTATTGTTTGTTGCTCCAGCATATAAAGCAGGATGGTCATTTGGAAATCTCTCATAGAAGTCATCAGCATACATCTCAAAAGCAATTGAAAACTGTCTTAAATTATTCATACATGTTGTTCTTCTTGCTCTTTCCCTTGCTCCAGATAATGCAGGTAAAAGAAAACCAGCAAGAATTGATATTATCGCAAGAACAACAAGCATTTCTACAAGTGTAAAACCATTTTTTCTATTCACCACCACCTTCTCCTCCTCCTCCTCCTCCTCCCCCAGATAAACTCATAGCAATTTTAATTAATGGCATATAAAGAGAAATAACAATAAATCCAACAACTCCACCAAGAAAAACAATCATTATTGGCTCTATCATTGAAGCAAGTGCTGCAACTGCTGCATCAACTTCTGCTTCATAAGCATCTGCAATTTTATCAAGCATGGCATCCATCTGTCCTGTTTCCTCTCCAACAGCAACCATATTTGTTACCATTGGAGGAAACACCTTTGTTCTTAACATTGGACCTGCTATACCTTCTCCTTCTCTGACCCTATTTCTTATTTCATTTATCCCATTTGCTATAACATCATTCCCAACAGTATCTCTTACAATTTGAAGTGCCTGCAATATTGGAACTCCACTTGAAATTAATGTTGCAAATGTCCTTGCAAATCTTGCTATTATTGTTTTTGAAACAATTGGACCAAATAAGAAAATTTTAAGTTTAATCATATCTATCCAGTATCTTGTGAATTTTATTTTTGTCAGAATTCTATATAAAATGAAAAGAGATATAATTCCAACAATAACTATCCATGATTTTTGAAGCATAAGTTTTGAAATTGCTATAACAATTTTAGTAGGTGCGGGTAAATCCCCAACTTCCATATCCTGAAATATCTGAATAAATGTTGGAACTATTTTTAACATTATGAATGTCAACATACCTATTGTAACGAATAAAACAACAGTTGGATATGCCATTGCTGATTTAATTTTCCCTCTTAATTTTGCTTCTTTTTCCATAAATTCAGCCAATCTTGATAGAACAACTTCAAGTGCTCCACCTGCTTCACCTGCCTTTACCATAGCAACATATATTCTTGGAAAACTGCTTGGATGCTTACTTAATGCTTCTGAAAATAATGCTCCCTGTTCAATATCATCTGCTATTTTACCAAGAATAATACTTGCTGCTCCTTTTCTCTGCTCCTTTAAAACTCTTAAAGACCTTAAAAGTGGAAGACCTGCTCCTATTAGTGTTGCTAATTGTCTTGTAATAATCATCAATTCCTTTGTTTTTATCTTACCACCACCTATAAAAGGTAAAGGAATTGAAATAGAAAGTCCTTTTCCTGTCTTTTTTGTTTTTGCTGTTTGAGTTTTACCACTTTTGCTTTCAGTTTTTTTAGAAGTTTCTACTTTTTTTGCAGGAGAAACACTTGTAACAAAATATCCCATTCCTTTTAATTTTGCTATAGCATCCTGAATACCAGATGCATCTATTGTCCCTGTTATTGATTTTCCTGAACTATCAATTGCATTATATTGAAACAAAGCCATATTCCCCTCCTTTAATAACCATGAACCTCTTTTGCAATTTCTTCAATAGTTGTTATACCCATATTTATTTTTTCAAGTCCATCATCAAGGAGTGTCTTCATTCCACAACTTTTAATTGCTATTTCTCTTATTTCTCCAAGGGGTCTTCTCTCATAAATTGCCTGCCAGAAATCTTCATTTGGAACAAGTATTTCAAAAATCCCTGTCCTTCCTTTATATCCACCCCTACAGAATGGACATCCAACTGGCTTATAAAATTTCATATTTTCTGCTTTTTCAGGAGTTAAACCAACCTCAAGCAATTCCTGTTTTGTTGGTCTATATTCCTTTTTACATCTTGGGCATAGAACCCTTACAAGTCGCTGGGCAATAACTCCTTCAATAGTTGAAGCAAGTAAAAATGGTTCAACATTCATATCAACAAGTCGGTAAATTGTTGTTGGTGCATCATTTGTATGGAGAGTAGATAAGACAATATGGCCTGTTAATGATGCCTGAATTGCCATCTGTGCTGTATCAAAATCCCTTACCTCTCCAACAAGAATAATATCTGGGTCCTGTCTTAATATACTTCTTAAACATCTTGCAAATGTAAGACCTATATGTTCTTTTATAGGAACTTGAATTGCTCCATCAAGCATATATTCAACAGGGTCTTCAGTTGTTATCACTTTTACATCAGGAGTATTAAGTTTCCTTAAAATAGCATAAAGAGTTGTTGTTTTACCACATCCAGTTGGACCTGTTGCAAGTATTATTCCATGTGGTTTTCTTATCATTTTTTCTATTTTTTCCATATCATCTAAAAGTAAACCAAGATTTTCAAGTTCAAAAATTGTCTTCCCTCTATCAAGAACTCTAATTGCAAGACATTCACCAAAAACAGTTGGAACAGTATTTACACGAAGGTCAACCGCTCTTCCCATAACAGAAAGTTCAATTCTTCCATCCTGAGGCAATCTTCTTTCTGCAATATCCATACCAGCCATAATTTTAAAACGACAGAAAAGTGCAAAGGCGAGTCCTTTTGGAGGATGAACAAGGTCATATAAAACACCATCAACCCTATATCTTATTCTGAAATCATCTTCAAATGGCTCAAGATGAACATCAGAAGCATTATCTCTAACTGTCTGAAGTAAAATTAGATCAAATAATTTAACAACAGGTGGTAAAGAAGCAATTTCCTCAAGAGATGTTATTGTTGCATATTCTCCTTGACTTGCTATAGCATTTAATTCTTCCATTTCCTCAACATCCTGAGCAAGCCATTTTATCAAATCATCTATTGTTTCTATACCTTTTCCATAATATGTCTCAATTGCCTCTCTTATATCATCTTCATTTGCAAGAACCATTTTAATTTTATAACCAAGAATAAAGGAAATATCATCTTGAATATTTAAACTAAGTGTATCTCCAACTGCAAGTGTTAAATTATCTCTTTCAAGTTTTACAGGAATAACATTATATGTTTTTGCAAGTGCAGATGGAAAAACTTCTATTGCCTTTCTATCAATTGGAGTATTTTTTAAATCAATCATCTCAATACCTGCCTGAATACTTAAAACTCTTTTTAAATCCTTTTCAGAAACAAATCCAAGGTCAACAAGTACTCTTCCAAGAAAATTTCCTGTTTCTCTCTGTTTTTCAAGTGCTATTTTAAGTTGTTGTTCAGTTATAAGTCCTTCTTCAAGCAACATTTGACCAATTAATTTCCTTGCAACCATATTATTTCACAACCTCCTTTTCCATTTCTTCCTCAATTCCTTCTTTCTTTACTTCTTTTAATATTTCTTCTCCTAAAACTCCTTCTGCAACAAGTTGTGCTTTTACACTTTCAGGGTCATAAGAAAATGTTAATACATCATCAAGTCCAATTTTACCCTCTTTAAAAAGTTTCATTAAAAAAGAATCCATAGTTACCATTCCCCATTTAGCACCTGTCTGTATTTCTGAAATAATTCTGTATGTTTTCCTTTCCCTTATTAAATTTTGAATTGATGGAGTTGCAACCATTATTTCAAAAGCAGCAACTCTACCGGGCTTATCTATTCTTTTAAGTAATACCTGAGATATAACTGCAAGAATTGATACAGAAAGCATAACCCTTATCTGCTCCTGCTGTTCAACAGGGAAAACATTCACAATTCTGTCAACTGTTCTTGCAGCACCTGTTGTATGTAATGTTGCAAAAACAATATGACCTGTTTCTGCTGCTGTTATTGCTGCCTCAATTGTTTCAAGGTCCCTCATTTCACCAACAAGGAATACATCTGGGTCCTGTCTTAAACCCCTTCTTAATGCTTCAGCAAATGTAGGAACATCAACTCCAAGTTCTCTCTGAGTTATTATTGACCTTTTATGTGTATGATAATATTCAATAGGGTCTTCAATTGTAATTATATGTTTTTCAAGATTTGTATTTATCCAGTCAATCATAGTTGCAAGAGTTGTTGTTTTACCACTTCCTGTTGGACCTGTTACAAGGATTAAACCTCTTGGTCTTGTTAACAAATATCTCATTGTATTTTCATCAAGTCCAATCTCTTTAAATGTTAAAAATTTATATGGAATTAACCTTAAAGCAAGAGCAACATGTCCTTTTTCTTTAAAAACACTTACTCTAAATCTTGCTAAATCCTTAAATGCAAAACCAAAATCAGTCCCTCCAACTTTCTGTAATTCTTCTTGATGCTCTCTTGATGTTATTGCTTTCATATAATTTAATGTATCTTCTGGAGTTAATGGTTCACTATCAAGTTTATGCAAGCCCCCATGTAAACGAGCCATTGGTGGAAGTCCAACATTAAGATGTAAATCAGAGGCATTTTCTCTTACAACAAATTCAAGTAATTCTTCAATCCTTTTTGCCATTTATCACCCCTCACCTGTAACAGAAATTACTTCATCAAGGGTTGTTATGCCCATTTTTACTTTTAAAATTCCATCATCATACATACTTCTCATTCCTGATTTTTCTGCTTCTTTTCTCAATTCAGATGCACTTACCCTTCTTAAAGTCAATTCCCTTAACTCATCATTCATTATAAATATCTCAAAAATACCTATCCTTCCTCTAAAACCTGTAAATCCACATTCATTACATCCTTTTGGCCTACAAACATTAACTTCTTCTCCATCTTTTATTTTCAATGCAATTTTTAATTTTTCATCAACTTCAACTTTTTCTTTACAATAAGGACATAAAACTCTAACCAATCTCTGTGCCATAACTCCCTGAACGCTAGATGCAACTAAAAATGGAGGCATGCCAAGGTCTATTAACCTTGTTATAGCACTTGGAGCATCATTTGTATGTAATGTTGAAAAAACAAGATGACCTGTTAATGCAGCCCTTAAAGCAATATCTGCGGTTTCCTTATCCCTTATCTCACCAACAAGAATAACATCAGGGGATTGTCTTAAAAATGCTCTTAAAACATTTGCAAAAGTTAATCCAATTTCAGCATTAACTGGTGTCTGATTAATTCCTGGTATCTGATATTCAACTGGCTCTTCAACTGTCATAATTTTCCTATCAATTGTATTTAATGTCTGAAGTGAAGCATAAAGTGTTGTTGTTTTACCTGAACCTGTTGGACCTGTTACAAGGACAAGACCTCCTGTAAATTTTAAAATTGTATTCCATTTCTCAAGGTCATCGGGCAAAAAACCAAGTTTATCCAAACTTATTAACATTGTTGTTTTATCAAGAATTCTCAATACAACGCTTTCTCCATAAATGCCTGGTAATGTTGAAACACGAAAATCAATGGGTCTACCTCCAATATTAAGCATTATTCTTCCATCTTGTGGAAGTCTTTTTTCAGCAATATCCATTTTTGACATAAGTTTTATTCTTGCTATAACTGCTCTTTCAATTCTCTTTGGAGGAGAAACAATTTCATATAAAACACCATCAATTCTAAATCTAACCCTAAATTTTTTCTCAAGTGGCTCAAGATGAATATCACTTGCCCTTCTCCTTAATGCCTCAACAAAAATCAAATTAACTATCTTAACAACAGGTGCCTGCAAAGCAAGTGCTTCTTCATCTTCTTCTTCTACTTCAAGATTTGGTAAATCCATATCAATTGTTGCACTACTTGCTTCCTGAAGCATTGCTGAAAGGTCTTCCATTTCATCCTCACCATAATACTTTTCCATTAATTGATCTATTTCCTCTTTAAATGTAACCATTACTTCAACATTTTTTATATTTTCAAGATTGGTTAATTTTTTAAAATAATCAGAAGAAAGTATATTTATCGGGTCATCTGTAACAAAAACAATTGTATCCTGTCTTTTTTCCCATGGGATAATTCTATGTTTTTTGATTATTTTTGGAGGAAGAATATTTAAAACATCAGAAGGGATTTCCCTTGCTGGTAACTCTTTTTGAACTATACCAAGTTGAAAATAAAAAGAAGGTCCTATTTCTCCAAAAGGAAGCATTCCTCTATTTTGAAAAATCTCTCTTAATGGTTGACCTGTCTTTTCCTGTTCTTCAAGTGCTTGGTCTATACTTTTTCTATCCCAGAGTCCTACATTTTGAATTATACTTATAATTTCTCTTTTTGTTGCCATTTCAAAAATATTTTACCTTAAAATTTAAAAATGTCAAGAGATATTTAAAAAGTTTCCCAGCACTTCAAGTTTCAGAAGAAAAATTGGATATGATATAATTAAAAAATGGCTAAAAAAAATTTTTCAAAAAGGCAAATAAAGAGAATAAAAAAATTTGAAATATATTATTTTATTGGGATTATTTTCCTTTTTTTTGGTGGAGTTCTTCTTACTTTTCACCAATCTTACGATTATACTTTGATAAAAAATTTAATGGGTTTTTTATTCTGCTTATTTATTTCTATTTATTATCTCCTTTCAAGAAATGAATTTGAATTTTCCTCTCTTTTATATCTACCCATAATATTTTTCACTTACATTTTAATTTCTTCTTTTTTTGCTCCTTTTAAATTTGAAAGTGGTAAAAATCTTGAAAATTATATCCTTTACTTTCTCATATTCCTTATAGGAACAAATTTAAAGATTGATAAAAAAATTTTTTATTTATGGATTTTTTCAGGAACAATTGCTTCTATTGTAGGTATTTTCCAGTTTTATGGAGAAAGACACTATGCTATTTCAACTTTTGGAAATCCAAATTTTTATGCAGGACATATAATAATGGTTTTATCCATTTTGCTTTCAAATATATTAAATACTGATTATAAAAAAGAAATGTTTGGAAACTTATTAAGAATCTTTGATATTTTATGTTTGATTTTTTGTATATGGGGATTAATAGTGACCAAGTCAAGAGCAGCAATTATGGCTTTTTTGGTAAGTTGTACTTTTGTCTGGTATTTCAGTAATTATGAAAAAAAAGGTTTCTCAAAATATATAGGGATAATTATGGTTTTTCTTATTCTTTTATTCTTTATTCCTAAAATTATTGACTGGTATAAAGGAGATATAAGATATTTTATATGGAAAGGCACTTGGAGAATGATATTAAAAAAACCAATTTTTGGATGGGGTTTTGGAAACTTTATATTTTTTTATCCATATTTTAGGGTAAGAGAATATTTCCTTCAACCAGAAGCAACACCTGTAACAAATCATGCTCATAATGAATATCTTGAAAAAATGGCAGAAATAGGAATTTTAGGACTTTTAATTTATATCTTTTTTCTTCTTACTTTTATTATATCTGCTGTTAAAAATGAAAATAAAAAAACAAAAATCTTTCTTCCTGGAATCCTTTCTGGAATAATAAGTGTTTCACTTGATAATATTTTTTCAACAAATTTAACAAATCCATCAACAAGTATGTATTTTTGGTTTTTAATTGGTATTTCTTCTCAATATTTTTATAAAGAAAAGGTTGATTTTCAAGTTTCAAAACTTTTATGGATTTCACTATTTGCTAGTTCTTTAATTTTAGCCGTTTTCCATTCCTATTATAGAATTTTGCCACAGGTATATTACAAAAAAGGGATATTTGCAAAAGAGACAGGTAATTACAAAGAAAGTATTAAAAACTATAGTATTGCATGTGAACTAAACCCATATAATTATGAATGCTGGTATAAACTTGCCTATGTTTATGGAGTGATAAATAAATATGATGAAAGTAAAAAAATCTATCTATACATAAACAATTATCTTTTCCCTCATTATGCAAAAACAGATGCAAATCTTGGAACTGTATATTTAAAAATTGGAGATATTGAAAAAGGTTTTAAATATTATAAGATTGCTGAATGGTTTAATCCGTATGATGAGGATGTTTTATGTAGTATTGCCTCAATTTATCTTATGTATTATAATAAAATAAATGAAGCGCTTAATTATCTTAAAAGAATTTTGAAAATCAATCCTAAAAATGAATATGCAAACAGGGTCTTATATCTTTTAGAAAAGGAAGGGAAAATAAAAAGGAGGAGGTAAATAAATGGCAAAAAGATGTGAAATATGCGGGAAAGAAGGAAGAAGTGGAAATAAAGTGAGCCATTCAAATAGAAAAACAAGAAGAACATGGAAACCAAACATTCAAAGGATTCTTGTAGAATATAATGGAGTAATAAGAAGAATGAGGATATGCACAAAATGTTTAAAATCAGGAAAGGTTAAAAGACCTATTAAAATGAAAGAGGTAGAGGAATCTATTATTTAATACTTTTATTTAATACTTTTTATCTCAAGATAAATTCTGTAGTATCCATCAATTTTTTCAATTTTTGGTGTGTAAAAAATATCTTTTATCCCTTTTTCAATTTTTAATCCATTCAAAATTTTACACTCAAATATTTTATTTCCCTTTTTAATCCAGTATTTGCTTTCATTTATCCTTTTTATTTCCTTAATAAATACATTTCTGCTTAAAAAAATAGGTGGGTTATTCCCCTTCCCATATGGCTCCAAAAGTTCAAGGTATTTAAATATTTCTGGTTTTATATTTTCTATATCAAATTCTGTATCAAAATAAATCTCATTTTTCAAAAAATTATCAATCTTGATGCTTATCCAGTACTTTTCTATCTCTTCTTTATTTTCTATTCTAAAAGCAAATCCAACAGCATTTTTATGACCCCCAAAGGATAAAAATTTATTCTTTATTTTTTTCAAACTTTCATAAATATTGAAATTATCTGGCGCTCTTCCAGAACCTTTAATTATATTTTTTTTCTTACTCATAACAAGAAAAGGTCTTCCAAATTTCTCAACTAGTTTACTTCCTATAATTCCACACATTGATTCAGGTAAATCTTCAAAAATTAAAAACCTATTTTCAAAACCTTCTTTTTTTTCAATACCCTTAATTAGTTTTTTCGTTATCTTATATCTTTTCCTATCAAGTTGGTCAATCTCTTTCAACAAACTTTCAATTTCTTTTTCATTATCTTCAAAAAGTAAATTTAAGGATACAAGGGGCTTACCAAATCTTCCAGGAGCATTCAATTTTGGATTTATTTTTATTTTTATATCATCTACTTTAAAATTCTCATCACTCAAATATCTTGAAAAAAGTAAATTCAATCCCTTTATTTTAGAATTCCATAGATTTTTCGTCATCTCTTTTACAAAAATTCTGTTATCATCAACTAATCTTAAATTCTCACTTAATGTTGCAAGTCCAGCAATACAGATATAATCATTCAAAGAAAGAGAAGAATAATTT
Organism: Candidatus Ratteibacteria bacterium; assembly: GCA_049970595.1. Classification (GTDB taxonomy): domain Bacteria; phylum Ratteibacteria; class UBA8468; order B48-G9; family JAFGKM01; genus JAMWDI01. Next base: position 18,054 of record JBMFMQ010000014.1, read on the forward strand.
GAAATTAAGTTCTGGAATAATTTAAAAGAGAGAGCAGTTGCAGAAAATTCAATTTCCTTACCACTTAAAACTGGATGAATGTAGATATGATTTTCTGGTAAGTTTTCAAATTCAGTTTGATGATGGTCAATAACTATTACTTTCAAATTATTATCAGCACATTTTTTTAAAAATTTATATGAAGAAATACCTATATCAACAAGAATTATAAGTTTATAACCTTCTTTCAGAAAATAATCAACAAGTCCTTCCTCAATTTCATAATCATCAAATCTTGAACTTAAATAAAAATCATATTCAACATTTTTACCTTTTAAAAATTGAATAAGGTAAAAAACGCCTCCTATTCCATCAATATCTCCATCTCCATAAATAAATATCTTTTGTTTTTCTCTTATACTTTTAAGAACTTCATCTGTCGCAAATTCAACTGTTTTTATAATTGTTGGTTCAGAAAGGTCATTTAATGTAGGGAAAAGAAATCTCTTTATTTCTCTTTTGCTTTTGATATTCCTTTTCTTCAGAACTTCTATCAAAAATTCAGGTATATCATTCATTTTTTTAAATATCTAACTTTTATTTTCCCTTCCTTTAAAATATCCTCAGCCATTTTATCAGGATATCCTTCTTTAATTATAATTTCTTCAATTCCAGCATTTATAATCATTTTAGCACATACACTGCATGGATGACATGTTATATATAATTTAGAGCCCTTTATTGAGACACCATGATATGCTGCCTGTAAAATTGCATTCTGTTCTGCATGAAGCCCTCTACACAATTCATGTCTTTCTCCAGATGGGATTTTAAGTTTTTCCCTTATACATCCAACTTCCTCACAATGAGGTAGTCCAGTTGGTGCTCCATTATATCCTGTTGCAAGAATCCTTTTATCCTTAACAAGAACTGCTCCAACTTTTCTTCTTAAACATGTAGACCTTTCTGAAATAAGTTCTGCAATTTTCATAAAATATTCATCCCAGTCAGGTCTTTTATTCTGGGTAGATTGGGAATTCACTTGCAAATCTCCTTATCCTTTTACCAATTTCCTTTAAAATTTTTTCATTTTCTCTGTTTCTCAAAGTTTCATCAATCCACTCAGCAATCTTTACCATTTCCTTCTCTTTCATCCCTCTGCTTGTAACGCAAGGGGTTCCTAATCTTATACCACTGGTTATTGAAGGAGGCAAAGGGTCAAATGGAATTAAGTTTTTATTCGTAATTATGCCAACTTTCTCAAGAATCTTTTGTGCTTGAAGTCCTGATAGATTTTTATTCCTTAAATCAATAACAAATAAATGAGTATCAGTTCCATCACTTACAATTCTATAACCCATTTTTTTAAGTTCATCACACAGTACAGAACAATTTTTAACAATCTGATTCTGGTATTTTATAAAATTATCACTCATACATTCCTTAAAGGCAACAGCTTTCCCTGCAATAACATGGACAAGCGGTCCTCCCTGAATACCAGGTATAATTGAACTATCAATCTTTTCTTTAAACTCTTTCTTACATAAAATAAGTCCTCCTCTTGGTCCTCTTAATGTTTTATGGGTTGTTGATGTAACAAATTCACAGAAATCAACAGGTGATGGATGCAATTTTGCAACAATAAGTCCTGCAATATGGGCAATATCAGCAAGTAAATAAGCATTAATTTGTTTTGCTATCTCACTGAATTTTTTAAAATCTATTATCCTTGAATATGAACTGCTACCACATATAATAAGTTTTGGTTTTTCTTTAAATGCTATTTCTCTAACATTCTCATAATCAATAGTTTCGCTTTCTCTATCAACAGAATAAAAACTTGCTTTATATAACATCCCTGAAAAATTAACTTTTAACCCATGAGTTAAATGCCCTCCAGAACTTATATCCATGGCAAGAATTTTATCTCCTGGTTTTAAGACAGAAAAATAAACTGCCATATTTGCCTGACTTCCTGAATGTGGTTGAACATTTGCGTGTTCAGCATTAAAAAGATTACATGCCCTTTCTATTGCTATTTTTTCAACAATATCAACATATTCACACCCACCATAATACCTTTTTCCTGGATAACCCTCAGCATATTTATTTGTAAATATTGAACCCACAAGTTTTAAAACATTCTTACTTACAATATTCTCAGATGGAATCAAATTTATTGTAAACCTCTGTCTTTCTTTTTCTTTCTTTAATGCATAAAAAATTTCTGGGTCAAAATTTTCAGACATTCTCTACCTCTTTTAATGGTATAAATGAAAAATCAGCAAATTTTATAAAAATATCATTAATTTTCTTAAGAAGTGATAATCTATTACCTCTTATTTTTTCATCTTCAACCATAACAAAAACATTATCAAAAAATTTATCTATTGGTTTTTTCCATTTTCTCATTTCTTCAAGAAAGATAAGGTAATTTTTTTCATTATAATTTTTATTCATCTTTTCCTTATTTTCAAGATAAAATCTATAAAGTTCTTTTTCTGCTTCTTCTATCAAAAATTCTTCATTAAAAACTCCATAATCAATTTTTCTCTCCTTTGCCTGTTTTAACATATTTGCAACTCTTATGAATGGAACTAAAATATCCTCTCCTTTACCATCTATAATAACACTTTTAATTGCATCAATTTTCCTTTTTATTTCCAGTAAATTTTCTCTCTCAACAGATAAAACAGATTTCCTTAATCCTGGTTTAAAATTGTATGCTATAAGTAAATTTTCACATCTTTGAAGTATAAAATCAATAATCACATTTTTTATTTCAGTACTTTCTCTTTTCAATATCTCAAGAGTTTTTTCAACAAGTTCAGATATTGAAATTTCAAGTTGTTTATCCCATATAATTTCTATCATTCCTGTTGTTATTCTCTTAATTCCAAATGGGTCCTCGTCTCCTTTTATTTCAACGCCTTCACTGATTAAACTGCATATTGTCTCAATTCTATCAGCAATTGATATGATTGCTCCTTCAAAAAAAGTTGGTTTTTTATCTCCCTGAAATTTAGGTAAATAATGTTCTTCTATTGATTTTGAGATAATTTCATCATATCCATTTTTTTCAGCATAAATTCTGCCAACAACTCCTTGAAGGAAAGGAAATTCACTAACAAGAAGTGTGGCAAGGTCATTTTTAAAAAGAGAAACAATTATATTTATTCTTTCAATTTTATCTTTATCAAGTTTTAAAATCTTGGCAAGATAATTACAGATTTCTCTTATTCTCTCTACCCTTTCATAAATTGTTCCCAAACTTGGATGATAAACAATTTTTTTTAGGTCTTGGAGATATTCAATAAATGGTTTTTTCTTCAAATCCTGTTCCATAAAGAAAGAGGCATCTTCAATCTTATTTTCCACAACTTTTTCATAATTTTCTTTTATCCTTTCATTAAAGACACCATCACAGACAACAATATACTTTGAATCTATCTTTCCATTTTCATCATAAAGTGGTATGCCTTTAATATTCAATATTATTGAGGAAACTATCTCTTTTGGTAAATCCTTACTTTTTTCAGGTAAATCACATAAACCACAGATTGGATATTCAATCAATGGAACTATTTTTTCAACTAATTCCTTTTCATATTTGTATTTTCCCTCAGTTTCTTTCTTTATCTGTTGTTCTATCATTTTCTTTCTTATATCCTGGTCAAATATAACAAAATTTTTGAGAAGTTTATCAAAATAATCATCTATATCTTTTATTTTTATTTTTTTATCAGAAAATGTCCTGTGTCCATAGGTAAATTTTTCGCTTTTAATTCCACCTATTTCAACAGGTATTTTTTTCTCTCCGTAAATACAGAAAATATATCTTATTGGTCTGAAAAATCTAAATCCGCTTTCGTTCCATATCATTCCTTTTGGTATCTCAATTTCTTTTAATGCTTGATTTATAATATTGTTAAAGATTTTTTCTATTTTTTCTCCTTTCTCTTTTTTTACAATCCCTATAACTTTTTTCCCTTTTCTTTCAAATATTTTAAGTTCATCAAGACCAACCTTATTACTTTCGGCAAATTTTTCAGCAACTTCAGTCCAATTATTATCCTTATCAAAGCATATTTCAACTGGTGGACCAAAGATTTCAATTATTTTATCTTTCTGTTTATTTTCAATCTCTTTCAAAAAAACAACAATTCTTCTTACTGTATAAAAAAGTTTAATATCTTTAAATTCTAATCTTGAATCTCTCAGTAATCTCTCAAATATTGGTAAAAACTTCTGCCTTAAATATTCACCACAATAAGGTGGTAAATCCTCTGTTCCAATTTCAAAAACAAGATTTTTTTTCATTTCTATCTTTATCTCTCTTATATATATTAGAGTAAATATTTACTAAACCCCATTATTCATCTTTTTTATATTATACCACATTCTTATGTTTGTTTCTTAAAGGGGTTTAAACCCCTTTAAAATCCCCAAAAGGTATC
>JBMFMQ010000015.1:0-22462 GCA_049970595.1 Candidatus Ratteibacteria bacterium
ATTTGTTGATTGCCTTGTTGAACCAGTAAGTTGTAATACTGAAAATCCAATTATATTTTTAAAAGCATTAAAAGAAGTTAAAAAATTCAAAGTTAAAACAACATGTGGTCTTTCAAATGTTTCTTTTGGATTACCAAATAGGAAAATTGTTAATAAATATTTTCTTGCATTATGTATTTATGAAGGACTTGATTCAGCAATAATTGACCCAACAATACCAGATATAAGAGAAGCAATAATTTTAAGTGAAATGTTGACAGGTAAAGATGATTACTGTATGAATTATATAAGGAGTATTAAGGAAGGATATTTTTGACGGGGCGTGGCCCAGTCCGGTTTAGGGCACCAGAATGGGGTTCTGGGGGTCTCCGGTTCAAATCCGGACGCCCCGATTAGCAATCTTCTTTGAGACGGATGGTTTCGGTAAAACTGAGGCAGTGGAGAAAAACAAAGGAGATTAAAACAAACTAAATATAGCAGTTAAGATGAAGTAAAGGAGAAACAATCCGGACGCCCCGATTAGCAAAAATGGACATTTATGAGATAATTAAAAAAAGAAGAACAATTAGAAGATTTAAACAAAGAGAGATTCCACTTGAATTACTTATAAAATTTGTTGATATGGCCCGTATTGCACCGAGTGGAGCAAATATGCAACCAATTGAATACATTATTGTAAACGATAAAAATATTGTTGATAAAATTTTCCCCTTAACTGGATGGGCTGGATATCTTGGAAAAGAAGGTCCACCTCCAGAAGGAAAAAGACCTGTTGCCTATATTGTAGTTTTAATAAATAATGAAATAAAATCTCCAACTCCAAAACATGATGTAGGTGCTGCAGTAGAAAATATATTGCTTTCAGCAACATATGAAGGAATTGGGACATGCTGGATTGGTTCTTTGAATAGAGAAAAATTGAGAAATATTTTAAATGTTCCTGAAAATTATGAAATTGACACAATAATTGCTTTTGGGTATCCTGATGAAGAAAGCATTGTAGAAGAGTTTGCGGGTTCAATTAAATACTGGAAGGATGAAAAAGGGATTATGCATGTTCCAAAAAGAAGTTTAAAAGACATTTTACATATAAATAAATTTTGACTTGACAAATTTTTTAAAATATTTATAATTAATTATTAAATTTTGAAAAAGAAAGGAGGTGAGAAAAGATGGCAGATAAAAAACAAAATCCAGCAGCAGTGGTTATACTGATAATAATAATTCTGGTGGCGCTTTTCTTTATAATCAAACAAGCAATGCCAAAGAAAGCTCCAGTTGCACCGCCACCAGCAGGAGTTGGACCAGAAGTACCACCTCCACCACCTGAAGGAGAAGTTCCACCACCTCCACCTGCTGAAACACCAGCAAAGTAAATATCTCTTGACAGGTGGTATAATAGGTGGGTATAATTAATAATGGAAAAATGTTCTTTGAAAATTTGGGGTATCCGATAAAAAATTTCAAAGAGGGTTTGATCCTGGCTCAGGGTGAACGCTGGCAGTGTGCCTAACACATGCAAGTCGTGCGTCGAACTCGCCAAGGTTGGAGCAATCTAACCAAGGCGGGGGAAAGCGGCGAACGGGTGAGTAACACTTGGGTAACCTACCCTCAGGACTGGGATAACCTGCCGAAAGGCGGGCTAATACCAGATAATCTTTTGAGGGTGAAATTCCTTCAAAAGCAAAGCTCTACTTAAAAAGTAGGGCGCCTGAGGATGGGCCTGAGTCCTATCAGGTAGTTGGTGGGGTAATGGCCCACCAAGCCTAAGACGGGTAGCTGGTCTGAGAGGACGGCCAGCCACAGGGGGATTGAGATACGGCCCCCACTCCTACGGGAGGCAGCAGTGGGGAATCTTGGGCAATGCCCGAAAGGGTGACCCAGCGACACTGCGTGGGTGATGACGGCCTTCGGGTCGTAAAACCCTGTCAGGAGGGAAGAATCCGCTTTATGCGGATGACGGTACCTCCAGAGGAAGCCCCGGCTAACTCCGTGCCAGCAGCCGCGGTAATACGGAGGGGGCAAGCGTTACCCGGAGTGACTGGGTGTAAAGGGTCCGCAGGCGGTTAGATGTGTCAGTTCTGAAATCCTCTGGCTCAACCAGAGAATTGGGACTGATACTATCTAACTATGAGTCAGGGAGAGGAAGACGGAACTGCCGGTGTAGCGGTGAAATGCGTAGATATCGGCAGGAACACCAGTGGCGCAGGCGGTCTTCTATCCCTGAACTGACGCTCAGGGACGAAAGCGTGGGGAGCGATCGGGATTAGATACCCCGGTAGTCCACGCTGTAAACGATGGGTGCTAGGTGTCGGTCTAAAAAAGATCGGTGCCGAAGCTAACGCGTTAAGCACCCCACCTGGGGACTACGGCCGCAAGGCTAAAACCCAAAGGAATTGACGGGGGCCCGCACAACCGGTGGAACATGTGGTTTAATTCGACGATACGCGAAGAACCTTACCTGGGCTTGACATGCCGGTAGTAGGACTCCGAAAGGGGAACGATCCGCCGTAAGGCGGAAGCCGGCACAGGTGGTGCATGGCTGTCGTCAGCTCGTGCCGTGAGGTGTTGGGTTAAGTCCCGGAACGAGCGCAACCCCTGCCCGTAGTTACTCTCCCTTTAAGGGCAGCACTCTACGGGGACTGCCCGCGTTAAGCGGGAGGAAGGTGGGGATGACGTCAAGTCATCACGCCCCTTATGCCCAGGGCTACACACGTGTTACAATGGCCGGTACAAAGGGAAGCGAAGCCGTGAGGTGGAGCAAATCCCAAAAAGCCGGCCCCAGTTCGGATTGCAGGCTGCAACCCGCCTGCATGAAGCCGGAATCGGTAGTAATCGCGGATCAGCCACGCCGCGGTGAATACGTTCTCGGGCCTTGTACACACCGCCCGTCACGCCAACTGAGTCGGGTGTACTTGAAGTGCTTTATCCCAACCCGCAAGGGAGGGAGGGCATCAGGGTACACTCGGCAAGGAGGGCGAAGTCGTAACAAGGCAGCCGTACGGGAACGTGCGGCTGGATCACCTCCTTTCTTAAGGAGAAATCTCCTTATCGGATACCCCAAATTTTCAAAGAAAAATAAGCAAGGGTTTTAAGCCCTTGCTTTTTTTATTTATAGAGGTAAAATTATTAAAAGTATGGCTGAAAAACGGGATTATTATGAAATATTAGGTGTTTCAAGAGATGCATCAATTGATGAGATAAAAAAGGCGTATAGGGACCTTGCTTTGAAATATCATCCTGATAGAAATCCGGGAAATAAAGAAGCAGAAGAGAAATTTAAAGAAATTACAGAAGCATATGAAGTTTTATCTGACCCTGAAAAAAGGAAAATATATGATACTTATGGACATGCTGGATTTGGACCAACAGGATTTGACTGGACACAGGATTTTTCAAGAGTAAGAATGGATTTTTCAGATATTTTCGGTGATATATTCAGTGATTTTTTTGAGGATATCTTTGGTTCTGATTTTACAAAAACAAGAACAAAAAAAGTTTATAGAGGTTCAGACCTTGAGTATCGTATCTATATAAGTTTAAAAGAAGCAGCAACAGGAGCAGAAAAATATATAAATGTTTCAAGGTTTGATGAATGTCCTTTCTGTGAAGGAAGCGGTAGTAAAACAAAAAAGGCAAAAGTTCCCTGCCCAACATGTAAGGGGACAGGTTATGTGACAAAAAGTTCTGGTTTTATTACAATTTCTCAGACATGTCCTAAATGTAAAGGAGAGGGTGAAGTTTTATCTGACCCATGTTCAAATTGTAGAGGGACTGGAAGGGTAAGAAATATGCATAAAATACTTGTCAAAATTCCACCAGGTATTGAAAGCAGAACAAGTTTAAGATTGAAAGGACAGGGAGATATTGGACCTAATAAAGGTGAAAGGGGTGACTTATATGTTACTGTTTTTATTGAAAAAGACCCTCTTTTTGAAAGAGACGGAGAAAATATTTATCTTGAAGTTCCAATAACCATAACTCAGGCAGTCCTTGGAGATGAAATTGAAATACCTACTTTAACTGGAAAGGTAAAATTAAAGATACCTCCTGGAACGCAGAATGGAGACCTTTTAAGATTAAGAAATATGGGCATGCCAAAAATGGGTGGGTATGGTAAAGGAGATATGTTTGTAAAAATTAAAGTTTTAATACCAAAAAAATTGTCAAGGCAGCAGCATATATTATTTCAACAACTTAAAGAATTGGAAAACGAAAACGAATATCCAGAAATAAAAAAATTTAAGGAAAAAATATGAAATTCATCCAGATAATTACAAGTTGTCCTAATAAGAAGATCTGTAAAAATATTGTAAAAAAAATACTTGATGATAAACTTGCTATGTGTTGTCAGATTTTTGGGCCTGTAGAAAGTCATTATTGGTGGGAGAATAAAATTGAAAAAAGTAAGGAATGGCTGATTTTTATTAAATGCAGGAAAGAAAATTACAAGAAAATTGAAAAACAAATAAAAGAAAACCATCCATATAAAGTTCCTGAAATAATATCTTTTGAAATTTCTGACTTAAGTTCTGATTATGCATATTATTTGGCTGAAACAGGAAAGAAAGAATGAAATTTTTGAGATTTTTAAAAGATGGGAAAGAAAGATATGGAATTTTAGAAAAAGATAAGGTTGAAGTTATTAATTGGAAACCATTTGAAACTGAATTTGAAACAACAGGAGAAATTTTAAATCTTAATGAAATTGAATTTTTGCCTCCTGTTTGTCCTCCAAATATTATTGCTCTTGGATTGAATTATAAGGAACATGCAGAAGAAGGATGGGAAGAAATACCTTTAGAACCAGTAATTTTTTTAAAAGCAACTACTTCTTTAACAGGACATCTATCTCCAATAATTTTACCTAAACAGGCACCAGATGAAGTTGATTATGAATGTGAACTTGTTATTGTTATTGGGAAAAAATGTAAAAATATTGAAGAAGAAAATGCAAAAGAATACATATTTGGTTATACATGCGGGAATGATATAAGTGCAAGGGACTGTCAACTAAAAAAAGATAAACAATGGGCAAGAGGGAAATCATTTGATACTTTTTGTCCAATTGGTCCTTATATAGAGACAGAGATTGACCCGACAAATCTAAATATAAAAACAATTTTAAATGGAAAAATTATGCAGAACTCAAATACTTCAAAAATGATTTTCAATCCATATAAAATTGTAAGTTATTTATCAAAACAAATGACATTATTACCTGGCACAATAATTTTAACTGGAACTCCCTCAGGTGTTGGATATGTAAGAAAACCACCAGTATTTTTAAAAGAAGGAGATATTGTTGAAGTTGAAATAGAAGGAATAGGAATATTAAAAAATTTTGTTATCAAAGAACCTTAAATTTCCTTTTTTCATTTTGTTTTTCAGTTGCTCTCTTTATGTATTCTTTATAGGTGACAAGGTTAAATTCCTTTATTATTTTTTCAATAGTTAAATTTTTATCAATTACCTCTATTGTAAAAAGTGCTTCATCACCAAATGTTTCTATTTTTACCTTATCTTTATATCTTTCTATTATTTTCTTCGGTTTATCTCCTTGATAGTCCCAGTGAAAGACAGTTCTATCAAGATTGATATAAGTCCATACCCAGTATGAAAATCTATCTGTTTTTTTAAGCCATCTTCCCGTATTATCTATAATTCCAGATTTCAATGACCATATACCAGCAACAATAAATGTCTGATATAAAAGTGATATTGAGTTTAAAATTTTCCCTGCAGGGTAAGCAGATGAAAATACAAGTAATTTTGCACCATTATCAATTTGAAACTTTAAATCATAATGCCAGTTTGCATCAAAACATATAAATGCACCTATCTTACCAAATTCTGTCTCCACTGGTTTCTGTTTTTTTCTCCCTGGATAAATACCTTTTTCAAGTTCCCATTCAGTAGGATGTATTTTATCGTATTTGCCTACTATTTCTCCTTTTCTGTTCACAAAAAAACATCTATTATAAATTTTATTATTTTCCACATCATAACTTGAACCAGCAACCCATGTATTTGTTTTTTTAGCAATATCTTTCAAAAATTCTTTTGTTTTTTGATATTTATTTATATCCTTTTTTTCAAACTCAATTCCTGCATATGCAAAAACTTCAGGTAAAACAACAAAATCCGGTTTTATATTTTTTATTTCTTTGAAAATACTTTCAATATAATTCAGATTATCTTCAATTTTTTCTGCCTTTCTATACTCATATGCCATTGAAACTGCAACTACTTTTATTTTCATAATAACCCCTTTTACCAGTATATATATTTTGTGAATAGGTTTTTTTCAAATTGTGTAAGTTTTTCAATGTTAGGTATTATATATCTATCTTCTAAAGCATCTATCAAAATTTTCCCTTTTTCACCATAATCAATTGCTCTGCTTCTTTCCCACTTTAAATAAAATTGTCTTTCACCTTTATCTGTCTCAACATTAAATAGAAGAAACCCGAATTTCCAGACAATGTTAATGATTTTTATTATAATGAATGAAAAATAGTGCTTGTTTAGTGTTTCAAGTATAAGTTTTTTTTCTTTTTCTGGGAAAATAGAAATATCTTTGATTATTCCTATTTCCTCCATTTCTCCATTATCCTTTTGGTAAAATAAAGAAATAAATTTGTTTGGTTCTCTTACTGGAAATGCTGAAACTGCAAAAACACCTTTATATATTCTTCCGTCCTTTAAAACAATATTTATAGTATCAAATTCACCTTTTATGATTTTTGTATTTTCAGGTGTAAGATATTTTATATTTTTCATTTTATTAATACCTCATCAATACTTGCAAGTTTTGTCTGCATAACAAAAAGATTATAATAAACTCCTTTCTTTCTCATAAGTTCTGAATGATTTCCGAATTCCACCAGTTTTCCATTGTCTATAACTAAAATTTTATCGGCATCCTTTAATGTTGATAACCTATGCGCCACAATAATTGTTGTTCTTCCTTTCCATAAAGAAGATAAAGCATCCTGAATTTTCTTTTCTGATTCTGTATCCACAGAAGAGGTTGCTTCATCAAGTATTAAAATTGCAGGGTTGCATAATATTGCTCTTGCTATTGTTATTCTCTGTTTTTCTCCTCCTGAAAGTCCTGCCCCTCTTTCTCCAAGAATTGTATCATAAGCATTTGGCATCTTCATAATAAAATCGTGAGCATTTGCAATTTTTGCCGCATTTATTATTTCTTCAAAAGTTGCATCAGGTTTTCCATAGGATATATTTTCTGCAATTGTCCCTCTAAATAAAAATGGTTCCTGTAAAACAAGTCCGATATGTTTTCTCAATTCATAAGAGGAAATTTCTCTTATATCTATTCCATCTATCAAAATACAACCTTTCTGAACTTCATAAAATTTACATAACAGATTTAATATAGTCGTTTTACCACTTCCACTCTTTCCAACAATTCCCACTATTTCTCCTGGCTCTATCTTGAAACTTATATCCTTTAAAACAGGCTGATAAGGGTCATATCCAAAAGTAACATTTTTAAACTCTATTTTTCCCTTTATTTCAGAAAGTTTGATATATTTTTTTGGTTCCTTTACCTGTGGTTCTGTATCAAGTACTTCAAAAATTCTATGACTTGCAGTTGTAAAATTACTGAACCAGGTGGATAAAAGGGCAAGGTTTGTTAGAGGTGTATAAAACATCCCTATATAACTTAAAAATGCCATAAGTTCTCCAAGAGTAAGTTTCCCATTAAGAACATTCTTCCCACCAACATACCATACAATTAAACCGCCTAAACTAAAAATAAAAGCCATAAGTGGATTAAAGACAGAAATATTCATATTAACTATTCTAACAGTATCTTTAAGATTATCAGCATAATATGAAAATCTGCTGAATTCTTTTTCTTCCTGAGAAAAAGATTTAACTGTTTTTATTCCAGAAAGAACATTATTCAAAAATGTTGAGAGTTTTGCCTGGCTATCCCACACCTTGAAATATTTTGGATAAACACCCCTCCAGAATATTAAAGTTCCCATGATGACAAATGGTATTGGTATCATAACATATAAAGCAAGCAACAAGTTAATAGAAAAAAGCATAATACCAATTCCAATAATCATAAATATATTGAGGAGAAAACCCTGGCCTGCCTGGGTTACAAATCCATGAAATGCTTCTACATCAGAAGAAAATCTTGTCATAATAGTTCCAACAGAATTTATATCATAATAGTTTAAAGATAGTTCTTCTAATTTTTTGAATAATTTTTTTCTTAAATTGTTTGTAATTAAAGTTCCAACAGATGTTGATATCGTTCCGACAAGCATATTTATCTGTGCTCTGAAAAATTCTGCTCCAATTAAAATCATCACAAGATATGGAAGCCATTCAACATGTCTTTTAGTTGTTAAAACATCATCAACAAGAATTTTTGTTATTTTTGGCGGGACTAAACTCAATCCAACACCAATAATCATAAGAAGGAAAATAATAAAAATCCATCCTAAATGGTCTGAAATTAATGAAAAAACCCTTAATAAAATTGCTCCCTGTTTTAAACAATTAGGGCATTGAGATTCTTCTGTTTGTAATGGGAACCTGCATTTCTGGCATAAAAGAGGATGTACCTGGTTTAAAACTTCATTTGAAACTGGTAATCCTTCTTTTAAATTTTGTAATTGTGTTATAAGGCGTGAAAATTTATATCTGTTTGAATTTGTAAATCTAAGTATATCTACATAATATCCATCAATTTTTATTTGAAAAAAAGCGCTTCCAACTGTCTGCCTGATACTAAATCCTTCTATTCTATCAAGGTCAAAAGAAATTTCTTCCTGAAACCCTTTTTCAGGAATAATATATAACTTCTTTGATGTTGCAATAAGTTTTATTTTTGCAGGGTATCCAAATAAATCCAAATCCGCTTCAGTTTCAATCTTTATATCTTCTTTTTCCATTTTAAGTTTTTTTTTACCTTATAAATAACTCTCTGTCAAGAATAAATCAACAGAAAATTTTGCTGAAAATATGGTTTGTGGATTAGGACAGGGAAAAACCAGGTAAAACAAAAAACATCAGAAAGCCCTTTAAACCCTTAATTTTTTATAATTTTCTATTTCTTTTTCTAATAATGAGATGGCAAATAGGGCTGTTTGATATAGATGTTCTGGATAATACTTGTAAGGTGGAAGGACTTCACATATAAGAGGACCTTTATAATCAATTTCAGCCAATGCTTTACAAACTTCTTTCCAGTTAACATCTCCTTCAAAAATATTGGCAACACTTTCAAAATAATTTCCTATTCCAATCCTATAATCCTTTAAGTGAACTGCTTTTATTCTTTTACTCTCTCATACGCTTTTTTATAATCAATAATTTCTGATTCTTGTGAAAGTAGGGAAGTATCAACTGCTCCTGGTATAGTAAGTATGCTTGGTGAATCAAGAATTTCAGAAATCTCAATTAAACGCAAAATTACTTTTTTCCCTTTTTCTCTTATTTCTTTTTTATTACTTGATATTGGATTTAACCATTGTTGACGAGAATAAACAGAAACCACACTTATATTATTTAATTCTACAACTTTTTTTATTTCTTTTAATATCTTTACAGAACAATCAATCTTTAAATTTTTATCTCCATCAAAGTTTATTTCAATTCCATCATATCCTATATCTCTACAAACTTCTATACAATCTTTCCATGTCATACTATCAGGGAATGCCCTCAAACTAATCGCCTTCATCTCCAAAACCTCTTAAAAATTTTTTATATTATATCACATCGCCAAATCATATTCGGAAATTAGGAGAAGGTTTTAATTTTGAATTATAAGAATATCCCAGACATCAAGGTATGGTATTTTTATTTTAATTTTCTTACCTTCCTGCTGGAAATCAACATTTACCGGGTCATTTTTTCCATCATCTGCAGAAATCAATAATACTTTTTTGACCTTTGTTTCAAAAGGTAAGTTTATTTCAATTTCTTTATTTTTTATTTCTGGATACTCATCTTTTGCAGTCCATATAAATTTTTCCGGATTTACATTTATAAGATGAATTACAAAATAATTGTGTTTTGTATCATAATATGAAAGGTTCTTACTTAAACTTAAAAATGGCATTTCTCCATCTATTTCAATTTCATTATCTATCAGATTTTTTGAATAAAGAATTTCACCATACCTTAAAGCAAAGTTTGTATAATATCTTCTGGCATCATGATAATAAATACCAAATTTGCTTGAATGTGTTATTGCATAAAGTGCTTTTAAGTTCTTATCACTCATTTCCCAGGTTGCTCCCCAGTTGTAAATTGCATAGAAATTTGTCTCTTTATAAATATCTCTTAAATTCTTATATGTTAAAACAAGGTCTTCCCATTTTACCGGATAGCATTTATAATTTTGTGGATTTGGTGGAACCTCAAAACACCATCCATCAATCAATTTATGTGATTTTCTATATATCGCATCTTCTTCCTTCACAGGTGGGAAAGGATATGCTTCTTGTCCTCCCATATTTGCAGTTATATAAAATTCATTTCCAACTTTATCCCTTATCTTTTTTAAAAAATTATACATTAAATCATCACAGGATAAATCTGTAATTTTATTTCCTTTTTTATCCTTTCCAAATGCAGTAATCTCACATAACCATACTAATGAATCAATAAAAAATCCATCCCAATTAAATATTTTTTTACTTTCTTTCATCTGTTCTGAGTAATAATATGCACCAGTTAAAATGTTTAAATCAGGAAGATAATTTGCTCCATATATAATAATTGGCTGATTTGATGGAAAGTTCATATTATAAAATGGTATTGAATATCTTCTTCCATCTTTTGGGAATTCAACAGGACCATAAACATTATATTCTCTTGAACCTGGCTCATCATAACCAATAACTTTTATACCCTTTTTCTCACATATTCTTTTAAAGATTTTCATTGTATTTTTTGATGTAAGGGTTTTTCCTCTATAAACAGCATTACTCCATGTATCTTTTTCAGGAACAAGAACACCAAATTCAGGAATCCATCCATATAACTGAATAACATTAATCCCCTTTTTTTTATAATATTCTTCTATCATATCATTAAGTTTTGTTTCGTTTACATTTGGTGCAAGCATATCATAACCAAATTGTGCATGCGTTGACATTCTTATTACATTTTTCCATTCATCTAAAATTTCAAAATATGCATCTTTAAAAATTTCTATCCCATCTCCATAAATATAACCCCTTAATAAATGACCATATAAATCATCTGTTTTTATTTTTAAAGCAATTTCTTTTTTTTCTTCTGGATTAAGAGAAATATTATTCTTGTATATCTTTTTACTTTCTTTTATTCCTGGCTGATGAAAAACCTCAACAATTAATTTCACAGGCTTTTTTTCATAATTGACAATTTCTATTTTCCCATTTATCTCTTCTGAAACATTATATGTTATTTTATCTGTTGATATTTCAAATGATAGACCTTCTTTTTTCTTTTCAATTTTTTCGGATTTCTCTTTTTTCTCTTTGTAAAATTTAATCTCATTTATAAACGGAACTAAAGCAGTATTTCCTTCAATTATTTTTAATTTTAGATACCTTACCTCTAATGGAGAAGTAAAATCATCAACAATTTTATCTACATTTAAATTTTTCCCGGATTTTATTTTTTCGTAAGAATTACCATCATTTGAAGCATACCATTCATAATCAGAAATCCTTCTAAGTTCAGCATTATTATATATAACAATCTGGTTTAAAGAAATTTTTTTGCCAAAATCAAAGATTAATTCACATGGTAAAAACTGAGGAGCAAAGAATGTTTTTGTATCATTATCAAATAGGTTGTCAACTTTATATGTAATATATTCGTCAACACTTGAATTAATTTTTTTTGGTATAAATCTTCCTTCTTTTTCTTCTACTTCTTTAATTATTTTTTCTCTTTCAGAATTTATTTTTTCTTCAATATTTGAATAATAAGTTAGCCCTTCTATTAAAGTTGATTCATCATAATCCCTTCTGCCCCATTGTTCAGTTGGTCCTATTGCTATCCAGTCAATCTTCCCTTCAAGTGGTTTATTCACACTTGCAGTTGTTTTTTTATCATCAACTTTAAATTCTATATATTTTTTATTCCAGATTACTTCTATTTTATACCAGTTATCTTTTTTAAAGTCATGGTTTAATCCAAAACTTGCACTTGACCAGGTGCTTCTATCAGTCATATCTGTTGCCATCAAGGCAATGAGTGAATTACCTTCATGATGATATATTAAAAGCCATGCATTTTTACCCCTTAATTCAAAAAACTTATGATATTTGTTATCCTTTGAGTTCCAATCAACAGGTTTTATATAAAAACTTACATAACCCTCTTCTGTTGGAATATTAAAATCACATATGTCAAATCTCAAGTAATTTAACTTATTTTTAAACCATCCAATTTTTATACAATCTTTATTATCCTCTTTAACAATTTTAGATTCACCAACAAACTGACCTTTTACATCTTTCCCATTTATCTTTAAAAAAGGTGTATAATCTATAATCTTTAATTCAAAATTCTGTGAAAAACAAATAAAAGAAAATAAAAAAAATAACCCAACCCATCTTTTCATTTTTTCACCTCCATTTTTATTTTTTTACTTTTGTTGCATATAATCAATTCTCGGATCTGATACACTTGTTGGGAAATCTCGGTATTTCACAGGTTCAACATGACCAGACAAAAACAAAACATTACAGAACCCTTTTGGTGGATTTCTCTCACCTCCATGCCTAAAAGATGGTTGACCAGCACCATATGACCAGAAATCATCCCTTGTTGAAAAAGAATTTGGTATTAAATCTCTTGTTTCTCCAGAGCCATGGCTATCTGCTGGTTGTCTTTCCCATCCAACATCACAGATAATATATAGTTGATCTGGTCTTCTTACTCTTGAAAGTTTTAAATATTGTCTTCCTGGTGGATTTGAAGCACCTGTTGCTGAAAAATAAGGACATGAATAACCGTTTATACCATATCCCCATTTGTCCATTGCAGGATACCGTGTGCCTGATGCATTTTTCCAGACAAATAAACTTGAAGGACATTTATAATATTGAAAACCCTTTGCAGAAGGATTTGTATATTGTTCAACAAATTTTGATATGTATGGCTGTAATCTCCACCACCAACCAGCATATGAAGGGGAAAATCTTACGTCATATCTTGAAGGAATATACTCATCATAATCATTGGCATACATCTGTAAAGCAAGCCCTAATTGTTTTAGATTGTTCATACATACTGCCTGTCTTGCCCTTTCTCTTGCCTTACTTAATGCAGGTAGCAACATCGCTGCAAGGATAGCAATGATTGCTACCACAACCAGCAACTCTATTAATGTGAACCCCAATTTTTTTATTTTTCTTTTCATTTTATTTTTCCTCCTTTCTTTTATTTTTTCTTTTTATCTTATCCCTTTATTTATACCCTCATATCCCATCACCTCCTTTCATCTTTTTACTTCCTATTTTTAGTATACCTATATTTTTATTTTTGTCAAGTTTTTTTCAACCAGTTGTATTTTAATTTACTTTGAACAGTTTGACAATTTCTAAAAATGTTTTACAATAAATACAAGCGATGAGAACAATAGCAATAGATATAGGGACAACAAGGGTAAAGTTAGGAATTATAGAAGATGGAAAGATTATTTTTAAAAAATTTTTTAAGTTCCCAGTTATTGAAATTGATAGGAAAAAAGAGGTTAAAGAAGAAGTTTTATGGAGAAAGATGAAAAATACACTTAAAGAGATATTTGAATTTGCGAAAGAAGAAAATATTGAGATTGGAAATATTGGAATAACATCACAAGCACAGACATTTATTACAATTGATAAAGATTATAATTTTTTAACAAACTTTATTTTGTGGAATGATAGAAGAGCAGAAGAAGAAGTTGAAATTTTAAATAAAGAATTTCCAAAATTTTATAGTTTTTCTGGAATGGCTCAATTTATACCTGAACTTATGGTCTGCAAGGTCTTTTATTTAAAAAGAAATTTTCCTGAAATTTTTAAAAATATTTATAAGTTTCTTCTTATAAATGAATGGTTGATTTTTAAGTTGACAGGAGATTTTTATGGAGATGATGTTAACTTTGGAATGACTGGTTTTTATGATATAAAGATAAAAAGATTTAATGAAAACCTGCTTGGATTTTTAAATTTAAAAGAAGAAAATTTCTGTAAAATATATCCAGCAGGTAAAAATTATTCTTTTTTAAAAGATGAAATTTGTGAGGAATTTGGAATAAAAAATAAGATTAAAATTTATTCCTGTGGAAATGACCAGACAACTTCTGCAATTGGTTCTGGAATTGATAAAAATAGATGTTTTATAAATCTTGGAACTGCTTTTGTTTTTTATATAATTCTTGATGAAATACCTGAAAAGATTGAAAAGACACAGATTTGTGGTATTTTCCCTTTTGGTGGTTATTTTTTACTCTCATCTGATGGTGATTTTGGAAATTATGTGAAAAGGATAAAAGATTTAAGAAAAGATAGAAGAGTTTATGAGTATTTTAAGAGAACTTTTGAGATTATGAAAAGGTATTTTAAAGGGGATAAATTTTTGGTTTCTGGTGGTTATGGAAAAAGGTTTTTAAATTTTATTGAAGAAAATTTCAGATTAAAAGTTATTTATTCTGGAGAAAATACAGGTTTTAAAGGAATAGAAAAGATAATAAAAGGAGGACAAAATGGCATACTGGGCAGATGTTGATTTAAATAAAATACCTGAAATTAAAATTACTCCACCTGGTCCAAAATCAATTGAGTATCATAATAGAGCAAGTAAGTATATGAAAGGATATTCTTCCCAGGTTAAACTATTTCCTGTTGTATTTGAAAAAGGATATGGATATACATTAAAAGATGTTGATGGAAATACATATATTGATTTTTCTTCAGGTATTTATGTTTCAAGTTTAGGACATTGCCATCCAAAGGTAAGTGAGGCAATATGTAAGTATGCGAAAACATTAATGAACTGCCACGATTTCACCACTCCAATAAAAACACTCCTCCTTGAAAAACTTGCACAGATTACACCAGGGGACTTAAATGGAATACAACTTTATGATAGTGGAACAACTGCAGTAGAAGCGGGCTTAAGGGCAGCAAGGATGGCAACTGGTAAACTTGAATTTATATCATTTCATAGGGATTTTCATGGAAAGACACTTGGAGCAGTAAGTTTAGCAAGGGTTGATAAAAGTCAGGGATTGAGAGCACCTGGTTTTTTTCTTGTTCCGAGAGGATACTGCTATAGGTGTGTATTTAAAATGGAATATCCTTCCTGTAATCTTTATTGTGTTGACTATATTGAGGAAGTTATAAAAGAAGAGACAACAGGAAATGTTGCAAGTATTGTTCTTGAACCAATTCAGGGATGGGCAGGAAGTATAATTCCACCAGATGGATGGATTCAAAAAATTAGAAAATTGTGTGATAAATATGGGATATTACTTTTTGCTGATGAGGTTTTAACATGTATGGGAAGAACAGGAAAGATGTTTGCAATGGAACATTATAATACAGTCCCTGATATTATTACGCTTGGTAAATCATTTGGAAATGGTTTTCCTGTAACTGCAATGGTTATAAGTGAGAGATATAAGGATGTTCTTGATAGAATTTCTGCTTCAACAAGTTATGGAGGTAATCCAATGGCATGTGCAGCAGCACTTGCATCAATTGAGGTTATTGAAGAAGAGAATCTATGTGAAAATGCAAGAGAAGTTGGTGATTATATGGGCAAGATTTTAAATGAAATAAAGGAAAGGCATAAAATTGTTGGTGATGTCAGGTGTATTGGATGTCTTGGTGGAATTGAACTTGTTAAGGATAGAAATACAAAGGAACCATTTGAAGAGGCAGGTATTATGGTTTATAAAAAGGCATTTCAGAAAGGGCTTGCATGGGTTCCAGCAGGTCATAATTTACGGCTTGCTCCACCAATTATAATAACAAAAGAAGTTGCTAAAAAAGCACTTGAAATAATAGAGGAGGCAATATATGAAACAGAAAAAGAACTTGGTTATTGAGTGGACAAAAAGGATTGAAATTGATGGAGAAGAGAAGGAAAGGATTTTGAAAAAAGCAGAAAAAATAATTAAGAGATGGGGACTTAAGATGCCTGAAAAATTTTTACCTCTTGTTCTTGATTTTGGTTATAATGATTTTAAAAATATAGGTCATATTGAATATATAATTGCAAATGAAATAAATGAAGGTTATTGTGGTAAATTTATTTTTATGTTTAAAGGTCAGAGATGTCCTGAACATTATCATAAAAAAAAGCATGAGACATTTTTTGTTTTAAAAGGAGAAATTTTAATGGAAGTTAATGGCAAAAAAATTATTTTAAAAGAAGGTGATACTTTGCCAATGGATAGATTTACTTCTCATACTTTTAAGGCATTAAAAAATTCTTTAATAATTGAAGTAAGTGAGCCATCAATAAAAAATGATAGTTTATTTAAAGATGAAAAAATAGGGGTGATATAATGGAAAGAAAATTTGTTGAAATGACATATGAAGAGTTGAAAGAGGCGATTGAAAAAAATTCAATAGTTCTTTTACCTATTGGGCAGACAGAAGAGCATGGGCTGCATTTACCTTTAAAAACAGATGCCTTTATTGCTGAAAAGATATGTGAAAAGATTGCAGAAATTAGTAAAATTCCTGTTATAGTTATGCCAACTATTTATTATGGATATTCAACAAAAGAAGTTTATAAATGGCCTGGCTGTCCAGGGATTAAAATTGAGACATTTATCTCTTTTGTTTATGATATATGTAGTTCCCTTATTAATATGGGATTTAAAAAAATTGTTATTGTTAGTTCTCATGGAAACCATACAGGAGCACTTGAAGTAGTTGTAAGAAAGATTGCTGACGATTTTGGTGTTTATATGGCACTTACAATTCCAAATGTGATAGCGAAAGAAAAGATAAATAAAATTCTTGAGGCAGGATGGCGTGGAAGTTGTCACGGTGGAGAATATGAGACATCTTTAATGCTATACCTTGATGAAAAAAGCGTTAAAAGGGAAAAGATGGTGGATGTTGATATTTTAAGGATAGAGAAGAAGTTTTATCCAGGGAAGGTATTTATCTCAACATGGGGATTGCAGAAAAGTAAAACAGGAATTTATGGAGCACCAAAAGCAGCAAGTAAAGAGAAAGGAGAAAGGATATTTAATGCAATAGTTGAAGAATATTTAGAATTTTTAAAGGAGTTTTGATATGAAAGAGTTTAAGATTGGAATTATTGGTTTTGGTTTTATAGGAAAGGTTCACGCATATGGATATGAAAATTTAAAATTTTATTATCCTTCTGCACCTTTCAGAGCAAAAGTGTTTGGTGTATGTACAAAAAGAAAAGAAACAGCAATAGAAGCAAAAGAAAAATATGGAATTGAATTTATAACAAATGATTATAGAGAATTAATTGAAAATTCTGAAATTGAAATAGTGGATATATCAAGTCCAAATATTTACCATTACCAGCAACTTCTTTATGCAATTGAAAAAGAAAAACATATTTACTGCGAAAAACCAATTGTTTCAAACATAGAAGAAGCTGAAAATCTTGAAAAACATTTAAAAAATTTTGATAAAATTCATCAGGTAACATTTCATAATAGATTTATTCCAGCAACTATAAAAACAAAAGAACTGATAGAAAATGGATTTTTAGGAAAACCAACAATTTATAGGATTGCATATTATCATTCAGGAAGTGTTGAAAAAGAAAAACCAATTGGATGGAAACAGGAAAAAGGAGCAGGTGTTTTACTTGATTTAGGGAGTCATATAATTGATTTGATATATTGGTTTTTTGATGAATTTGATGAAGTAATTGGAAATGATTTGATTTTATATCCAGAAAGACCGACAAAGGATGGTAAAATTGTAAAAATTGAGGTTGAGGACCATATAATTATAAATGCAAAGATGAAAAATAATTCAATTGGAATAATTGAGGCATCAAAAATAGCAACAGGAGCAATTGATGAACTTAAATATGAGATTTATGGAACAAAGGGAGCAATAAAGTTTAATTCTGAAAATCCAAATTATTTACAGATATATTCACTTAATGAAAAAGATGGCTTTAAAAATATATTTACTGGTGGAATTTATAAAGAGAGCAATTTTCCTGGAGATAAATTTACAACTGGATGGATAAGGGCACATATTCATTCTATTTATAACTTCTTAAACTCAATATATGAAAATAAAAAGGCAAGTCCTTCTCTTTATGATGGAATTTACAATATGAAGGTTGTTGAAAAAATAAAAAAATCAATTGAAAGCAAAAGATGGGAAAAAGTATGAATGAGAGAGATAAAAAATTAAAAATAAGGAGATTGAGAAAAACAGATGTAAATGAATTTTATGAGTTTTTTACTTGTCTTTCAGAGAGAACAAAGAACTTTTTCCATCCACATCCATTTGATAGAGAAACAGCAGAAAGATTATGTAAGGAAAAAGATAAAAATACAGTAAGGTTTATTGCAATAATGGATGACAAAATAGTGGGCTATGGTTTTTTATGGAATTTGAATTCTGATTTTCCTTCTCTCGGTATATGTGTAAGAGATGATTTTCAGGGGAAAGGAATAGGCAAAACACTGATGGAACACCTGATAAATACAGCAAAAAATAAAAACAAAAAGGGACTTATTCTTACAGTATATAAAGATAATGAAAAAGCATTAAATTTATACAAAAGATATGGTTTTGAAATTGAAAGGATTATCTATTCAATGAAATTAAAATTTAAAAAATGAAAATAAAGAGTGACTGGCATATACATACTCAAAATTCATGTGATGAGGGTTCAATTAAAGTGAAGGATTTAATTAAAAAAACAGAAGAAAAGGGAATTTTATATTATGGGATTTCTGACCATTTCCATACAATTATAAATCTACCTGACATTGTTAATTCAAGAAAAGAATATGAAGAATCAAATCCACCCTCTAATTTTTATTTTGGAATTGAAGTAAGTGTTGTTTCAAAATGGGAAATAGAAGAGATTGAAAAAAATAGAGAAAAATATAAGGATGCAATATATGGAATAAGAAGAGGTGGTCCTTCTTGGGCAGAACCAGCAGTTGGAATTGATGAGGAAATAATAAAAAAGTTAAAAATTGAATATGTTATTGGAGGGGTTCACTGGCCTTTATATGTTGAATATGAAAGAGAAAGTATAATAAAGGACTATCACAGACAACTTATTTTTCTTGCATCTCATCCACTTATTGATATAATTGCTCACCCATGGTGGTGGATGGGAAAATGGGAAGAAAATGGAATGTATTTAGAAAAACCATGGTTTGATAATTTTTCTATTATACCTGAAAGTATGCACAATGAATTTATTTTTTGCGTTAAAAAGAACAAAAAATTAGTTGAAATAAATCTGGAAGCAATGATTTTAACAAAGAAATATCCATTAAAATTTAAATATCAGTATCTTGAATATCTTAAAAAATTAGAGGAAAATGGAGTTGTTTTGTGTATTGGTTCTGACTGTCATTCCCCTTATTATGATATTGATTTTGAAAAAGCAGAAAAACTTCTTGACTGGGCTGGAATAAAAGTAGAAAATTTATCTTCTATAAAAGAAAGGAGATAAAATGGGACTTAAAAAAATTTATATTATTCCGTATTGTCATCCTGACTGGGCATGGACACATACAAGAAAATGGCATGAGGAAAGATACTGTCTTGTTTTAAATGAGGTTTTAGATATTATGAATGAGAATGAAGATTTTAAATATTATATTGATACTTACATAACTTTTCTTGAACCATTTTTAAGGAATTATCCAGAAAGATACAAAGAGTTAAAAAAGAGGGTTAATGAAGGGAAGATTGCAATATGTGGAACTTATACAAATTTAAGGGTTAATATGGTTGGTGAGGAGACATTTATAAGGGATATTATTTATGGAAGAAGAATTTTTAAAGAGTTGTTTCCAGAGGCAGAAGTTTCTGTATATGCGGGAAATGTTGATGTTGCAGTTGGCCATCCACAGTTGCCTCAAATATTAAGAAAAAGTGGTTATAAATATTTTAGGTTCTGGAGACCTCATGTTGCCTTAAGTGCAAAAAATATACCTACAGAATTTATATGGAAAGGAATTGATGGAAGCCAAATAATATGTTCTCGTGGCTCATATTCAGGACTATGTTATCAAGAAGTTTTTACAGATAAAAATAGGTTTTTAAGTGATTGGGAAAGAGCAAAAGAAAGGTTTTACGAACTTGAACTTAATTATGCATCAAAACTTTCTCCAACAGGAATAATATGGATAAGTCAAGGAATGGATGACTTAAGACCTTTAAGAAGTATATATCCAGAAGATAAAAAACTTGATTTAATTGAATTTGTAAGAGAATGGAATAAAAGAGAAGAAATTAAAATTCAATTTGGAACACCATTAGAATACTTTAAAGAAATAGAAAAAGAAAAATTGCCTACTATCCAAGGAACTATTGACCCATGTGATGTTTGTTATAATGCATCCTATGGTGGTTCAGAAGGCCTTTGGTATTTAAGAATTATTGCAGATAGAAAAATAACAGAATCAGAAAAAATATCATCAATTGCTTCAAAATTCGGTTTTAAATATCCGGAGGAAAAATTTGAAAAATTATGGAAAAATATCTTGCTTTTCTCTTCCCATGCAACCCAATGGTTATTTGAAGATGACTTTAATGAGATTTATACCCTTGCATTAAAAACAATATATGAGATAGAAGAAATTAAGAAGGAAGCAATAAATTATGTTGTTTCAAATATAAATTTTGATAAAAAACCAGTTGCATTTATTTTTAATTTTACAAACTTTTCTTCAAACTTTTATGTTAAATTTTTTATAAGTTCAGTTGATGGTAAACTTGATAAAAACTTTATTTTAAGAGATGCTTTTGGAAATATTGTTCCTTATCAGATTATAAATTATTTACCATCTTTTCATAACCTGTGGGAAGTTGAAGTTCTTGCAAAAGTTTTTTTACCTTCTCTTGGATATAACTCAATTTATGTTGAAAAAGGGAAAGAAGAAGAATTTGAAATTTTTAAATTAAGCGACCTTTATAAACTTGAAAATGATAAAATTTCTTTAAAATTTGAGGATGGGAATTTAATTGAGATTAAAGGAGATGATTTTGATTATAAGACAGAAAAGAATAATCCATTTGGAGATTTAAAAGTTTATCACCTTGACCCTGAAGGAATTTTGCATATTGGGAAGTTTTTGAAAGAAGAAAAAGTTATATGGGAAAAATGGGCAAAGATAGAAGAAGGAAATTTAAGAAAAGTTTATAGGTCAGAAGGATTTATTGGAAAACATAAGGTTAAAAGAGATGTGATTATATATAAAGGAGAAGAAAGAATTGAATTTGATATTGAGATTGATTGGAAAGGAGAGGAGAATGCTTTTGTTTTATTTTCAAATCCATTAAATTTCTTTGAAGGTAAACTTTATGGAGATATACCTTTTGGAATTGAAGAGAAAAATATTGAAGACCAACCATATGGAAGATTGCAAGGAAGGGGTTGGGACAATATTGAACGAATGATAGAAGGAATGTTTTTTGCCAAAAGTTTTGTTGACTATACAGATGGAGAAAAAACAATATCTTTAATAGTTCACAATGGAGACAGATATTTTATATGGGAAAAAGAGAAAAAAATTCTTTCTCATGTAATGCTAAGAAGTTTTAAAAGACCAGAAAAAACATGGGAAAAGGATATAACAGAAAAGATAGAGGCAAAAGGAGTCCATAGATTTAATTATTCAATTCTTTTTCAGAAAGGCAAAATAGAAACATATAAATTTTCAGAAGTTTTAAGAAATAGTCCATTTGTTCTTCAGAGATTCCCTCAATTTAAAGATAAAATTTTTGATAAAACCAATTCATTTATTGAAATAAAACCAGAAAATGTTATATTGACTGCATTTTATAGAGAAGGCGAAAGTTTTATCTTAAGATTATATGAACCAGAAGGGAAAGAGAAAGGAATTGAAATAAAACTTAATTTTGATATAAATAATGTTGATATCACTGACATATTAGGTGAGAAAATAGATAAAGAATTTCAACTAAATGGTAATAAAATAAAACTTAATCTTTCAAAGTATGAAATAATAACACTTTCAATAGTATGAGTTATCTAATACCTAAAAGGTAGATACTTACTTAACCACATATAAAGCACTGGAATTGTTTCGGTAATACCAAGGCAGTGGGGAAAAACATAAATAAAGAAGAAGGAACCGAATATACCAGTAAAAATGAAGGCATTGGAGAAACATTCCAAGTGCTTTTTCTGGCGTTTTTGCCCAGAACAGATAAAAATACCTTGAACTCCCCTCAAGAGTGAGGGACTTTGC
>JBMFMQ010000016.1:0-22251 GCA_049970595.1 Candidatus Ratteibacteria bacterium
CTAATAACCAACTGGCTCCATATTCTTTTACATCTGTCACTTTATTCCTCTTATATCCAGGCTCTTTTAATCCTTCGGGTGTTATCTTCCCTAAATATCCCTTTGTTATCTTTCTCGCTCGTTTCAATTCTTTGTCCCATTTACTCCCTACTTCATATAGATAAAAATTACCACCTATCCTGTGTATTGCTGTCCCTTTCTTCTTACATTTTATCACCCAATCAGGATATTTACTATCCATTTCCCCTCCTTTTCATATTACTTATTAAGTAATATCATAAAATAACTTCTCTATCAAAAAATCCATTTTGTTTTCTCATGATTTGAGAAAATATGGTATGATATATTACTTAATTTTTGCAGAGTTAGGGTTTAATTTTAACTCATTAAAGAGTTTTGGCAAGCCAGTCATTCATTATATAAGGAAGGAAAGGAGATTTAGGCAGGAGGATTTACTTAAAGGACGATTATTATTACCACATTTAGGAGAGATAATACAACAAGGACATCCAATTTCACATTTACAACTTAAAACAGAATTATATGCAAATTCAAAAATTTTATCAGTTCTTTCAAAACCAATTTTTGTTAAACCAACTCCACCAGGATAACCATCATATATAAAAATTGTTGCTTTTTGTGTCTCTTGATGGAAAACAAATGAATAACCACCAAGGTCAATTCTGTCACATGTAACAACAAGAGGAAATATACTTATCATTGAATGTTCTGCTGCATGAATTCCACCAGCAAAATCAAATTTTTTCTCCTTCATTTCAAAAACAATTTCATCAGGTATTTCTATCCATAATGATTGTGTCTTAAATTTCTGTGAAGGAAGGTCAAGCATATATGTTCCAATTAATGTTTTATCTTTCTCCCTTCTCTTTTCATAACTTACAACCTGCGTAGTTACCTCTATCTCTCCAAATTTTATTAAAAATTTTCCTTTACTTTTCTCTTTTTCTTCCTTTAAAATATCAATCTTTTCCCACCAGTTTACCTGTGTATAATAATCACCCTTATTTTTTTCAACAAAAACCATTTTTTTCTCAAAATTTATAAATATAACTTGGTATTTATTCCCATGATGTAAATAGATTGCTCCTGGATGACATTCAAAAATAACTTTATTTTCCTCTATTTCTCCAATCTGTTTTTCCTCATCTATTTCAAATATTGAATAAATATCTCCTATTGTCCTTAAACTGAAATCCCTGTGTAATAGCTTACCTGAATAAAAATATCTTCCATCTTTTGTTTTTGAAAATTTCTCTTTTTCAATAATTTTTTTTAAAATATCTCCATAAATTTCTTTATCCTTTTCAATTTTTATTGGATATTCATAGGAAGCACATTTTATATGATTTGTTGAAATTATTTCATTTTCAAAATTTATTATCACATCTTCAAACTGCCTTTTTACAAACTCTTCTGGATTTTTTAAAAAATATTGGTCTAAAGCATCTTCAAGTGGAATAAAAATAACAAGCCCTTCTTTTTTCCTTCCAACTCTTCCAATTCTTTGCCATGTGCTTATAATTGTCCCTGGATAACCAAAAAGAATACAGGTATCAAGATAACCGATATCAATTCCAAGTTCTAAAGCATTCGTTGAAATAACTCCTTTTAACTGCCCAGTAAATAATTTTCTCTCAATCTCCCTTCTTTCATCAGGTAAATATCCTGCTCTGTATGAAGAAACAAAATTTTCAATATTTTTATTTCTTTTTATTGCCCATAATTGAAGAAGTTCTGCTGATTTTCTGCTATTTGTAAACAGTATTGTAGAAAACCCATTTTCAATACTCTGTTGTAAAATTTCTATTGCCTGTGTGTAAATTGATTCAAATTGAGAATTCCAGAAAACAATATATTTTTTTGGTAAAGGAGATGAACTTTCTTTTATTGCAGTAAATTTAACACCAACAAGTTCTTCTGCAAATTTTTCTGGATTTTTTATTGTGGCTGAAAGTAAAATGAACTGGGGATTACTTCCATAAAAATCACATATCCTTCTTAATCTTCTTATAACATGGCTAACATTTGAACCAAAAATACCTCTATATGTATGAATTTCATCTATAACAATAAATTTTAATTTTGAAAAAAAACTTCTCCATTTTTCATGAAATGGTAAAAATGAAGTATGAACCATATCAGGATTTGTCAAAATTATATCTGGTGGATTTGTTCTTATTTTTCTTCTTAAATCATCAGGAGTATCTCCATCATAAATTTCACATTTTATATCAAAATTTTTTAAATTTTTTAACTGGTCCTGTGTAAGTGCTTTTGTTGGAAAAATATAAAGACCTTTAAAATCATTATTTTTATAAATTTCATTAAGGACAAAAAGATTATAGATAAGTGTTTTGCCACTACCTGTTGGTGTTGTGACTACTATATTTTCCCCCTCATTTAGTTTGGTAAGTGCCTCTTTTTGATGCAAATAAATCTTTTCAATACCATTTTTTTTAAGTTTTTCTCTTAAATTTTCATTTATAAAATCAGGGATAGAGTAAAAACTTCCTTCTTTCTCCTCAATTTCTATAACTTTCACAATATTTTCTTTATATTTGTTTTTAAGTTTTAAAATAAATTCTTCAATTTTCCCTTTCATAACAATTTTTTATTTTATTAAGTTTTTAATTTCTTCAATCATTCTTTTTACTATTTCTTTTTCATGATATGTTTTTATTATTTTTCCTTTTTTGAATAATACCCATTTTTTATCTCCACCTGCAATCCCTATATCTGCCTGTTTTGCCTCTCCAGGACCATTTACAGAACAACCCATAACAGCAATTTTTAATTTTTTTATTTTATGATGCTTATCTTCAAGTTTTTTAATTTCTTTTTTAATTTTATTAAGAGTATCGGGTAAATTTACTTTTATTCTTCCACATGTAGGACAGGATATTATTTCTGGTTCAAATACCCTTAAATTTAATGCCTGTAATATTGATTTTGCTACTTTTATCTCTTCTTCAGGTGGAGATGTTAAAGAAACCCTTATTGTATCTCCTATCCCTTCACTTAACAAAATTCCTATTCCAAGAATTGATTTTGATAAAGCAAGATAACCAGTTCCTGCCTCTGTTATTCCAAGATGTAATGGATAATCAAATATTTCTGATATTTTTCTGTATGCTTGGATTGTCTCTTTCACAAATGGTGTTTTTAAAGAAATAACTATTAAATAAAAATCATTATCTTCAAAAAATTTAACTGTATCTTTTGCTGAATCAATTAGGGAAGAAACTAAATCCCCTTTTATTTTTACAGAACCAGAATTTAAACCAATTCTTATTGGAACATTATATTCTTTTGCAACTTTTATTATTTCCTTTAAATATTTTTTATCAATATTTCCTGGGTTTATCCTTATTTTATCTATTCCTTTTTCAATTGATAATTTTGCCAATCTCCAGTTATAATGAATATCAGCAACAAATGGTATTTTAAATTCTTTTTTTATAAAAGGTATAACATCTGTATCTTTTTCATCCAAAATTGCAAATCTTATTATTTCAGCACCTTCTTTTATCATATTTTTAATCTGTTTTTTTAATAAAGGAATGTTTGATGTTTGAACTTTTGTCATTCCCTGAACAATAACAGGATTATTTCCTCCTATTAAAAGATGTCCTATTTTAATTACTTTTGTCTTTTTCATTTAAATATTTTTGTTGATTCAAGAATTCTACCCATATCCTGATAGGTTATATAAATTGCAAAAAGTATAAGGGAAATTGCACCTATATTTTGAATTATTTGTAATGTCTTATAACTTGGTCTTTTCCTTCTAATTTTCTCAATTAAAAGACCAAATATATGTCCGCCATCAAGCAATGGATAAGGGATAAGATTTATTATACCAAGATTTATACTTAATATAGCCATAAATTGAAGATAAGTTGAAAGTCCAACTTTCCATACTCTAATTGCTATTTCAGAAATTCCAACAGGTCCTGTAAAATGTTTAATTGATAGTTTCCTTTGGAATAAAAGTTTAAAACCAGTCAATGTCGTAGAACTTATATTATAAAACTCTTTAAAACTTTTAATTACTGCAATATGAAAAGGATATTTTTCAAATTTCTCTTTTGGCAAAATTCCTATTATATATTCTGTCTCTTTTTTGTTATCTATTTCCACTGTATAAGGTGCTGGTTTTATATTAAAAATTAACTCTTTACCATCTCTTTTAACTTTAAGAGTAACTTGCCTTTCTTTATATTTTTTTGTAAATTGTTTAATTTTCATAGTAACATCTAACCAGTTTTTACATTTTTCTCCATTTACTTCAATAATCTCATCCCCAATTTTCAATCCACTTTTTTCAGCAGGAAAATTTTTTATAAACTTGCCTATTTTTGTTCCATCATAATTTAAAGTTCCAATCATAAATACAGGAATTAAAAGTAAAAAACCAAAAATTAAGTTATTTAAAGAACCTGCAATTAAAATTTTACTTCTTATTCCTGGACTTTTTCCCATATATTCCCAGTCCTCAAAAATTTCCTTATCTATTTCTTCTCCAGCAAGTTTTACATATCCTCCAAAAGGAATAATTGAAATTATATAAGTTGTATCACCTTTTTTCTTTGAAAAAATCTTTGGACCAAAACCAATTGAAAATTTCTCAACTTTTACACCATTTCTTTTCGCAAGTATAAAATGACCAAATTCATGAATTGTTATCAAAACTGAAAAAAGAATTATTAATGCAAATATTGAACTTAACATTTTCGCCCTCCCACAATTTTTTCTGCTTGACTTTTTGCCCAATTATGATAATAAAAGATATCTTGGAGACTTAATTCTGACTTATAATAATGATTTTCAACCACTTTTTTAACTATTCTTATAATATCACAAAATTTTATCTTCTTTTCAAGAAATAATTCAACCAATCTTTCATTTGCTCCATTTAAAACAACAGGATAGGAACCCTTTTTTCTTATTGCTTCTTTTGCTAAATTCAACCATCTTGATTTTTTATTAATTTTTTTGAAATTCAAATACCTTATTTTTGCAAAATCAATTCTTTTTAAGTTTATATCAACTCTATCAGGATAATTTAAAACATAATTTATTGGATACTTCATATCTGGAAAGAAACTTACACATTTAATAGTTCCATCTGCAAATTCAACCATTCCATGAATTATTGCCTCCTGATGGATAACAACATCTATCTGGTCTTCATTAAGCGCAAAAAGATAGTGTGCTTCAATAATTTCAAATGCTTTATTCATCATTGTTGCAGAATCAATTGTAATTTTCTTTCCCATTTTCCATACAGGATGAGAAAGTGCTTCTTTAAGATTTAAACTTCTTTTTCCTTTCCAGTAAAGTGGTCCACCTGATGCTGTAAGATATATTTTCCTAACATTTTTGTTTTCATATTTTAAAATCTGAAAAATTGCATTATGCTCACTATCAACCGGTAAAATTTCAAAATTATATTTTTTTTTCATATCATCAAATATTTGACCACCTGAAACAAGTATTTCTTTTGTAGCAAGAGCAATAATTTTTCTATTTTTTATACATTCAATAAAAGCAGGCAATGTTTTTATTCCGGGGATTGCAAAAACAAATAAATCTGCATCTTTTAAATTTGCAATTTCAATAAGTCCTTCATCTCCATAAAAGAATTTTGTTTTTTTGTATTTTCTTATAAAGTCATCGTCTTTTTCTTCTATATATGCATACTTTGGTTTAAACTCTTCAATCTGTTTTGAAAGAACTTTTTTATTTTTTTTACAGGCAAGACATAAAACATTAAATTTTTCCTTTTGCCTTCTTATAACCTCAAGGGTATTTTTTCCAATTGTTCCTGTAGAACCAAGAATAACAACATTTCTCATTTTATTCCACCAAATTTTCTTTTCCTTTTTTGATAATCAATTAATGCTTTTAAAAACTCTTTTTCATCAAAATCTGGCCATAAAACTTTTGAAAAATATAATTCTGAATACGCTGACTGCCATAATAAGAAATTACTAATTCTTTTTTCTCCACTTGTTCTTATTATTAAATCAGGTTCTGGAACATCTGGAAGGTAGAGGTATTTATATATTAAAGATTCGTCAATTTGATTTTCTTTGTATCCATTTCTTACTATATTTTTCACTGAATCAACAATTTCTGCTCTCCCACCGTAATTTATTGCAAAGATTAAATTCAATCCAGTATTTTCTTTTGTCAGATTTTCAACATATTTCATAATTTCAACAAGATTTAAAGGTAAATCCCAAATTCTACCCATAAATCTCACCTTCACATTATTTTTATATAAATTCTCTCCTTCTTTTTTCAGGTTATTTTCAATTAAAGAAAATAAAAATTCAATTTCTTCTTTTGGCCTTTTCCAGTTTTCTGTTGAAAAGGTATATAATGTCAGATATTTTATTCCAGATTTACTTGCTGCTTTTACAGTTCTTCTCACTGCTTCAATACCTTCTTTATGTCCTAAAATCCTTGGTAATTTCCTTTTTTCAGCCCATCTTCCATTGCCATCCATTATTATACCAACATGTAAGGGAATTATTTTAAGTTTTTCCATTTTACAACTCAAACTTTTCTCCAAAGTAAACACTTCTTGATTCAGGATGATTTAAAATTTCTTCAGGTGTTCCTTCAATTAAAATTTCACCATTATATATAAGATATGCTCTATCAGTAATCTTCAATGTTTCTCTCACATTATGGTCTGTTAAAAAAATCCCTATATTTTCATTTTTCAATTTTATAACTATTTCCTGTATTTCACTTATTGTTTTTGGGTCAATTCCTGTAAATGGCTCATCAAGAAGAAAAAATTGAGGAGAAAGGGTTAAACTTCTTGCTATTTCTAATCTTCTTTTTTCTCCACCTGAAAGGTTTCCAGCAATTTTATCTTTCAAATGGTAAATCTCAAGTTTCTTTAGTGCATCTTCAATTATTTTTTTCATTTCTTCCCTGTCTTTATAATAATCTTCAAGAACTATCTCAAAATTTTCTATAACTTTTAACTTTTTAAATATTGAAATTTCCTGTGTTAAATATCCAATACCCTTTTTTGCTCTTTTCCATGCAGGTAAAAATGTTATTTCTTCTCCATTTAAAAAAATGTTTCCAGAATCAGGAAGAAGAAAACCCATTATTATTTCAAAAGTTGTTGTTTTTCCTGCACCATTTGGCCCTAAAAGTCCAACTATTTCTCCTTTTTTCACATTTAGACATATATTTTTTAAAACAACCTTATTTTTAAACGATTTTTTTATATTTTTTACTTCAAGCATTTTTAAAGTAAAGTATTGTATTCTTCTTGAGATTTTTTTATACCAAGATGTCTGTATGCAAGTTCTGTTGCAACTCTTCCCTGGGGTGTCTTTTTTATAAATCCTTTTCTAACAAGAAAACTTTCATAAACTTCTTCAATTGTATCTACTTCTTCTCCAACAGCAATTGATAAACTTTTTATTCCAACAGGACCTCCATTAAATTTTGTGATTATAACCTCAAGTATTTTTTTGTCCATCTCATCAAGACCTTCCTCATCAACATCCATTTTATTTAAAGCAATAATAGAAATTTCTTTATCAATAATTCCTTTCCCTTTAACCTCTGCATAATCCCTTACCCTTCTTAACAATCTATTTGCAACTCTTGGTGTTCCCCTTGCTCTTTTTGCTATTTCAATTGCTCCTTCTTCATCTATTTTTATGTTAAGTATTCTTGAAGACCTTTTCACAATTTCTTTCAGTTCTTCTGTTGAATAATAATCAAGACGATGTAAAATACCAAATCTATTTCTTAAAGGAGATGTTAAAAGTCCAATTCTTGTTGTTGCACCACATAAAGTAAATGGTTTTAATGGAATTTTAATACTTTTTGCTTTTGGTCCTTCACCAATAAGTATATCTATACAGAAATCTTCCATTGCACTATATAAAAATTCCTCAACACTTCTTGGCAACCTATGGATTTCATCTATAAATAAAATATCTCCTTCTTCAAGGTTTGTAAGGATGCCTGCAAGGTCACCAACTTTTTCAATAACAGGACCAGAAGTTGCTTTAATATTTACTTCCAACTCATTTGCAATAATATAGGCAAGTGTTGTTTTCCCTATTCCAGGAGGTCCATAAAATAAAACATGGTCAAGAACATCTTTCCTATTTTTTGCTGCCTCAATAAATACCTTTAAATTTTCCTTTACCTTTTCCTGTCCAATAAATTCATTAAATCTTTTTGGCCTTACAGCATTTTCATATCTTAAATCATCATTTTTTATTTCAGGAGATGTAATTCTTTCATTCATTTTAGCCTTCTTAGTGCCTCCTTTATTAAATCTTCAAGTTTTATACTTCCCTTTTTTTCCTTTATAATTTCAATTAAAACTTCTGATACATCCTTTCTTTTATAACCCAAAACTATAAGTGCCTCAGTCGCATTAATTAAAATTTCTCTCTCTTTATAATTATCAACCAAAACTGGTATTTTTTCAACTTTTTGTTTTAATTCAACAATCATTCTTTCAGCAGTTTTTTTTCCAATTCCTGGAACATTTTTAAATACTGATATATCTTCTGAAACAATTCCATGGTAAATTTCCTCAATTGTAAGACCAGAAAGAATTCTCATAGCAACTTTTGGGCCAATTCCTGGAACTGTAATAAGAAGTAAAAATAATTCCCTTTCTTCCTTATCCTTAAAACCATAAAGGTTTATTTTTTCTTCTGAAATCTGCTGATATATATAGAGTAAAGTATCTTGTCCTTCATAAAGTTTTTCAGATGTTTGAAGGGAAACTTCAATAAAATAACCTATACCATTTGCTTCAATAACAACATAAGTTGGAGTTTTTAAAAAAACTTTACCTTTTATATAATAAAGCATTTTCCTTTAATTTAAAAATCAATGATATAGCACATGCAACAGCATCTGTCTCTTCATAAGATTTAAATTTGTAAAAGTTGGTAAGATTTTCAACCATAAATTTTACCTGCTGTTTTGTTGCACCACCTTTACCTGTAATTATCTTCTTTATCTCTCGTGGAGGAATCAGTGAAAATTTAATATTTTTTGTAATTGATGAACAAATAATTCCACCGATTAAAATTCCAATTTTAAGTGCAATCTGAACATTTTTTGCAACATATATTTCCTCAATAGAAACAAAATCAGGATTATATTTTTCTATTAAATTTTCAAAATTTTCAAGAAGGTATTTTATTTTATTCTCATAGTTCAGTTTCTTAGGGGGCAAAATAGTTCCACTTTCTATAATTTTAATATTTCCATTTATTATGCCATACCCTAACTTATTTATGCCCGGGTCAATTCCTATTATCTTCACTTATTTACTTTGAAAGTTTCTCAAGAATTTCATCTGATATATCAAAGTTTGCATAGACATTTTGAACATCTTCAGACTCCTCAAGTTCATCAAGGAGTTTTAATAGATTTTCTGCATCTTTACCTACAAGTGTAACAGTATTTTTTGGTATATAGGTAATATTTGCATTTTCTATAGGGATATTATTATTTTCAATTGCTTTTTTTACATTTTCAAAATTCCCAAGATCTGTAATTATATCATATGTATCTTTTTCAACCTTCATATCTTCTGCACCTGCATCTAAAACTATACTCATTAATTTTTCTTCATCAACATTTTCCTTTTTTACATTTATCAATCCTTTCCTTTCAAATATCCATGAAACACTTCCTGCTCCTGCTAAACTTCCATTATGTCTTGAAAATATAGACCTGATTTCAGATGCAGTTCTATTTTTATTATCGGTTAAAACTTCAACAAATATAGCAACTCCACCAGGACCATATCCTTCATATGTAAGTTGTTCGTAATTGGTTCCAGGTTCTTCTCCAGAACCTCTTTTTATTGCTCTCTGGATATTTTCATTTGGCATATTAACACTTTTTGCTTTTTCAATGGCAAGACGCAACCTTGGATTTGTTTCAGGATTTGGTCCTCCTACTTTAGCAGCAACCATAATTTCCCTGATAATTTTTGTGAAAATCTTGCCTCTCCTTGCATCCATCGCCATTTTTTTATGTTTTATACTGTGCCATTTAGAATGTCCAGACATACTCCCTCCTTTTTATTCTTCTTTTAATTTTTTCCAGAAATCATCAGCGTTAATATTTTCCAGTATTTTTCTAAATTCCTCTGCTTCTTTTTTGTCAATTGGTTTGTCAAACTTGTTTGATTTAATA
Source organism: Candidatus Ratteibacteria bacterium (assembly GCA_049970595.1). Taxonomy (GTDB): domain Bacteria; phylum Ratteibacteria; class UBA8468; order B48-G9; family JAFGKM01; genus JAMWDI01. The sequence continues at coordinate 10,237 of JBMFMQ010000016.1, forward strand.
AAGTCCTTTGTATCATAATATTTTATAACATCAGGATTTTCAAGTAAATCTTCAGAAGCAAAAATTGGAACCTTGCATCTTAAAGCAATGGCAATTCCATCACTCGGTCTACAATCAATTTTTTCTATCTTTCCATTTACTTCAATAACAAGATTTGCATAATAAACATTTTCAATCAATGAATGGATTTCAAGATATTGTAATTTTCCTTTTAAAACATTTATCAAAATTTTTATAAGGTCATGTGTAAGTGGCCTTGAAAATTCTGTTTTTTCAAGAACCAGAAGTATTGATTGGGCTTCAAATATCCCTATAACTATTGGTAAAACTCTTCCATCTTCGCTTCTCAATATTACTATCGGTGTTTTTGTCAATAAATTTAGAACAACTCCTTCAACAAAAACCTCCTTCATATTTAAGTTTTTCCCTCCTTTTTTTCCTTCTTTCTCTGTTCAATTATTCTGTTTGCTATATGTGGTGGAACTTCTTCATAGTGAGAAAACCCAATTGAATATACACCTTTTCCGCTTGTTATTGACCTCAATTCATTTGTATAATTTGCCATTTCAGCAAGAGGGACCTGCGCTTTTATAATCTGGTAATCACTTGAAGAAATTAAATCAATAACCTTCCCTCTTTTTGAATTTATTGTTCCAATAACATCTCCAACATATTCAGAAGGGACTCTTATTTCAACATTTACTATTGGTTCAAGGAGAACTGGATTTGCCTGACTTACAGCTTTTTGAAGAGCCATAGAACCTGCTATCTGGAAAGCAATATCTGATGAATCAACAACATGGTAACTTCCATCATAAAGTATAACTCTTATATCAACTATTGGATAATTTGCAAGAACTCCCTTTTTCATTGCTTCTCTAACGCCCTTTTCAACAGATGGAATAAAATTTCTTGGTATAACTCCTCCAACTATCTGGTCTACAAATTCAAATCCTTGGCCTCTGGGTAATGGTTCTATTTTTATAAAACAGTGTCCATATTGTCCTCTTCCACCTGTCTGTCTTTTATATTTTCCTTCAGCAGTAGCAGTTGTTGTTATTGTTTCTTTATAGGCAATCTTCGGAATCCCCTTTTCAACTTCAACACCGAATTTATTTTTAAATTTACCCACAGTAATATCAATATGTAAATCTCCAATCCCTGAAATAATTGTTTCGCCTGTTTCTTCATCTCTGAAAATTCTTATAGTTAAATCCTCTTCAACAATTCTTCCTATTGCATTACCAAGTTTATCCTCTGTTCCCTTTACTTTTGGAGCAATTGAATATGAAACTGCACCTTCTGGAATAGATGGTTTTTCAAGTACAACATTAATATTTAAATCACATATTGTATCAAATGTCTGAGAGTTGAGTTTTGCAGCAGTAACAATTTCTCCTGGATATGCAACTTCAACGGGTTCTTGTTTTCTTCCCTGCATTCTAAATAATTGACCAACCCTTTCCTTTATTCCTTTTGTTGAGTTTAAAAATTGTGAATTTGAAGGAAATTTCCCACTTAAAACCTTTATATATGATAGCCTTCCTGCAAATGGGTCAAAAACTGTTTTAAAAATTATCCCTGTAAAAGGTTGAGTTTCTTTTCTTTCTATTATTATTTCATTACCGCTTGTATCCTTAAATTTTATTTGAGGCAATTGGTCACAGGATGGAGTATATGAAATTATAAAATTTACAAGTTCTTCAATTCCGATCTGGTTTATTGCAGAACCAAATAAAACAGGAATAATTTTTCTTTCTAAAATTGCTTTCTTTAAGACGCCTTCAATCTCTTTTTCTTCTATTTTCCCGCTTTCAAGATATTTTTCCATAATTTTATCATCAAGTTCAGCAATAGTATCCATTGATTTATGAAAATAATTTCCAAATTCTCCAATTAAATTTAAATCTTTTGAAAAAATACTTTTAACTCCTTTTAATATACTTGCTTCAAAAACTGGATAATTCAAAAGTATAATTTTATTTCCAAAAAAATTAAAAATTTCATCTATTATTTTTTTTATGTTTATTTCAGGAAGATCAAGTTTATTAACAAAAATAATTGTTGGTAAATTTTTTTTGCTCAACATTTCCCATATCTTTTCTGTACCAACCTCTATTCCTTCTGCAACTGATATATTAAGTATAGCAATATCTGCTGCTTGGATAGATTGAATCTGTTCTCCAACAAAGTCAATATAACCAGGAACATCAATAATGTATATCAGATTATTTCCTTTTTTTACATAACCAACTGCAAGATTTATACTTATTAATCTTGTTTTTTCTTCATCGTCAAAGTCAAATGTTGTATTTCCTTGATTTATATCTCCCATTCTTGTAATCATTCCTGTTTTAAAAAGTATTGCCTCTGCAAGTATTGTTTTCCCTGATTTTGTTCCTCCAAATAATCCAACAGTAAAAACCCTCTCCATTTTATCTCCTTTTGTAAATATTATAACACAATTAAAAGAAAATATAAACAAAAAGTGTCCCTGGCAACACCTACTCTCCCACCTCCTTCCGAAGGCAGTACCATCGGCGTCGGGAGGCTTAACGACCGTGTTCGGGATGAGAACGGGTGTTTCCCTCCCGCCATGGTTGCCAGGGACACCTGATTTAATTATACCTATTTTTTTTAATCTGTCAATACTTATATTATTTTTTCTTCAAAATCAATCTCTCAAAGTTTTAATTAATTTTAAAAGATTATCCACTTTCAATCTTATATACCTTGATGCATTTTTAATTGAATCTTCAAGAGAAACAGGACCAGGGACAATACCGAAGATAAAAACATATGGAGTTTTTATATAATTATAAACTTTTTCATCACAAGACCCAGAAAGAACTATTGTAGGAATTTTATATTTTTCTGAATATTTTAAAACCTCTCCAACTGCTTTTCCATATAATGTCTGTTTATCAATTTTGCCTTCCCCTGTTATAATAATGTCTGCTTTTTTTATTTTTTCTTCAAATTTCCCTATTTTCAAAATCCATTCTATCCCTGAAACAACATTAGCATTAAGAAAAGATAAAAATCCAGCAACAATTCCACCCGCAGCACCAGAACCTTTAACTTCATTTATTTTTATACCTGTATATTTTTTTATAACTTTTGCATAATTTCTCAATCCTTTATCAAGAATTTTCACCATATTTTCATCAGCCCCTTTTTGTGGAGCATAAATATAGGCGGCACCATTTTTCCCATATAAAGGATTTTTAACATCGGAAAGGGTTGTAAATTCAATTTTTTTAAGTTCTTTATGATTTTCTGGATATTCAATTTTACTTATTTTTAAAAGGTCTTCCCCTTTCCCTGGATAAATAAGATTCCCATTTTTATCAAAAAATCTAAAACCAAGGCAGGTTAAAGCACCAATCCCTCCATCATTTGTAGCACTTCCCCCAACCCCTATATATATCTTTTTACATTTTCTTTTTATTGCATCAATTATAATTTCACCAAGTCCGAAGGTTGTTGTTTTCATTGGGTTCTTCTCATTTTTTTTAAGAATAGCAAGTCCTGAAACTTTAGCCATTTCAATATAAGCAGTATTATTTTTTTTAATATATCTTGTTTTTATTTTTCTTCCAATTGGGTCAGTTGCTATAGTTTCAATATATTTCCCTCCGATTAAACTTTTTAAAACTTCAATTGTTCCGTCTCCACCATCTGCAAGAGGGAATTTTATAATCTTTGAAGATGGCAAAATTTTTTTTATCTCTTTTTCAATTATTTTAACAATTTCAGTTGATTTTAAGCATCCCTTAAAAGAATTTGGAGCGATTACAATTTTCATATAGAAATTATAATTGATTTTTTTTAAAAATTGAATTAAAATTAAATTTTAAAAAGGAGAAAAATGAAAATATTTATTGATACTGCTAAAATAAATGAGATAGAAGAAGCATTTTCATGGGGAATAATTGATGGAGTGACAACAAATCCTTCTCTAATAAAAAGTGCAATTGATGAATTGAAAAGTAAAGGAGAGAAAATTGATATAGAGACATATATAAAAAGAATTCTTGAAATTGCAAATGGTTTTCCTGTAAGTTTGGAAGTTATAGGAACTACATTTGAAGATATGTATAGAGAAGCAAAAATTTTATATGAAAAATTTAATAAAGTTAGAAATAATGTTGTTATAAAAATTCCTATAAATCCATCTCTTGATGAAAAAGCAAATTATGATGGTCTTAAAACTATTTATAAACTTTCAAAAGAAGGGATTCCAGTAAATGTAACATTGATAATGAAAGTTGAACAGGCAATTTTAGCAAGTAAAGCAGGAGCAAGATATGTAAGTCCATTTGCAGGAAGAATTGATGATTATTTAAGAAATAAAATTGGATGGAAGGACTTTAAAAAGAATGAATATTATCCAGAAAATGGAATGAAATTTAAGGAAGAAATTGTAAATGATGAAGGAATTTTAAGTGGTGTTGACCTTGTGAGGAAAATAGTAGAAGTTTTTAATAAATATAGTTTTAAAACAGAAGTAATTGCTGCATCTGTAAGAAATTCAAGACAGGTAAGAGAAATTGCCAAAACAGGTGCTCATATCTCAACAATTCCTTTTTATGTTCTTTCTGAAATGCTTGTTCATTATAAAACAAGTGAAGGTATGAGAAAATTTGTTAGTGATGTAATTCCTGAATATAAAGAGATTTTCTATAAAAAGTAAGTAAATCCTGATGTCCGTCCTCCGAATCTCTTGACAAAAGTGGCGAAGTTGACTTGATAAAAATAAATGTATAATTAATTAATGTTAATTAACTAAAATGAAAAAAGGAAATAAAATACCAAGCGCAATTTTACAAAAGAAGGTTCTAAACATAATAAGAGAAAAAGGTAAAATTTCAAGAAAAGAGATTGCTGAGATTTTGAATGTATCGGGAGCAATAATAACAAAGGTAACAGATTATCTTATTAAAAAAGGTCTTATATATGAAAAAGAAGAAGGGAAAGCAAGTAATGAAGGGGGAAGAAAACCAGTGTATCTTGAAATAAAGCAAAAATTATAGTTGAGCCATATAAAAGGGGAAAGGGATACTGGTTTGGTGGAGGAAAGATAAGGAAGGATAAAGAAGGAAGAATAGTTTTAACAGGAAGATATGTTGCTCCTTACCCTGTTAAAATAGAGATTGAAAATGGGTAGGTTTTAGGCAAAAGAACTTGTAACCATATCTTGAAGCGAGGGCACTTATAAGGATAAAAATTTAATAGTTTTTGCTTATCCAAATAATCATTTAAAAAATAGATTTAAAAAAAGAGATTCTTATTTAAAATTACAAAGTTATTCGTTTTGTGTTAAAATTGGAAAAAGAAGAATAGTATACTCTGGGGATATGGGTATGCCTGAAGATTTAAAGTCACTTTTAAACCAAAAAGTTGATTTACTTATTTCTGAAATAGCCCACTTTGAACCTGATGAACTTTTTTCATACCTTTTAAATAAAAATATTAATAAAATCATTCTTACCCATATTCATCCCGATTTAAATGATAAAGAAGACCTACTGGTGAATACAGGAAAAAAGTATTTTGGAAAAAATAAAATAATAGTTGCTTATGATGGGTTAGAATTAAATATAAAATGAAAATAAAATTTATCGGGACTTCAACATATATCCCTGATATTGGACAGGAAGTAAGTTCTTTTATTATAAATGATAAGGTTCTGGTAGATACAGGTTGGTGTTCTGTATTGAAAATGAGAGAATTTGGGTGTGACCCTCTAAACTTGAAATATCTTATCATAACACATCTTCATCAGGACCATTATATAGGATTGCCTCAACTTCTCTTCTATTTTGCAATAAAAAAAGTTACAGGATATTCTATTATCAGCCCTTTAACAATTATTGGTCCTTCAAAATATATTAGAAAGGTTATAGATAAATCAATAGAATTTTTGCAAATAGAGCGTTTCCCTGAACTTTCTTTAGATTTAAATATTATTCCTCTTGCCCCTGGAGACACTTATAAAGAAAGAGAGTTTATTTTAAATACTTTTCCAGCAAAGCATATGAGTGGAAGAGGAATCATTGAAGAAGCTTTTGTTTGTAATTTTACTGAAACAAATACACAAAAATTAATTTCTTTTACAGGAGATACTTCTTTTGAACCAAAGATAGCAAATTTTTTTAAAAATACTTTATTGCTTATTCATGATGTATCTCATAGTTTACCGGAAGAGGCTGCAGAGATTGCTAAAATGGCAAATGCAAAGAGACTTTATTTAATTCATTATTCTGCATTGACCAAAGAAGAAATTTTACTTAAAGCAAGGAGGGTTTTTCCTAATTCTTTTTTAGCAAAAGAAGGAAAACTTTTAGAAATTTAAACCCTAACTCTGCATAAAAGTTAAATAATAGATAATACCATATTTTCTTAAATCCCGAGAAAACTCAATCATTCCGGCTGCTTTATGCCCGGAACAGATAAAAATACCATGAACTCCCCTTAAGAATGAGGGGTTTGTTTATTGGAGGTCCGTCCTCTGTAAGAAAAAAATGATTTGGTTCAGCAAATATTTAATTAGTCATTTATAAATAATTTAGCCCAATTTTTTGCCTTTCTATCTTTTACTTTTTTATATACATATGCTGCCAGGAGAGGGAATGCTATAGTTGCTTCACAAAATATCATCTCTGTATTCGGAAAATCAACCTTACCCCATGAGTGTGCTTCTTTTAATGTTGAACCTGAAAGCGCTCCATCCCTTGTATCTGCAACTGTTATCTGAACAGCATATTTATGCATTGGTATATTTTTTCCAATAACATCAGCACATACAACAACATCCTGGGTAAAATTTTTTGGAACTCCTCCTCCAACCATAACAACACCTGTTTCTTTAGCAGCAATTTTTAATTCAGTTAATTCTCTAAAGTCCTTTACAGAATCAATTGTTAAATGTTTAATAGGATTTTTTTTCTGATGATATACAAGACCAAAACCAGCAGAACAGTCAGAAAAAGCAGGAACAAATATAGGAACATTTTTCTCATAGGCAGCAAGGATAACCGAATCATCTGTTTTTATCCCTTTTTCCTTTAAATATTTTCCCATTTCCCATATAAATTCTCTTGATGAATATGGTCTTGGTTGGAGTTTTTCTGCAATTTCAGCAACAGTCATATCACATATTCTTAACTGGTCTTCATCTATGTAAGTATCATATATTCTATCTATATGGAGCTTATTAAGTTCTCTATCATCAACATCAAAACTTCCTATATAATGTCTAAAACCAAGTGCTTCAAAAAAATCCTGGTCAACTATTATAGCACCTGATGAGACAATTACATCAACAAGATTATTTCTTATTAAATCGCAAACAGCATTTTTCAGTCCTGCAGAAAAAAGAGAACCAGCAAGAGTTAAAATCACTGTCACTTCTTCATCTTTCAGCATCTTTTCATAAATAAATGCACCATTTGCAAGTGTTCTTGCTGAAAAAGCCATCTTTGAAAACATCTCAATTATACAAACTGCATCTATTTTTTTTATATCTATATGCTCAATTGGATTTTTCAGATAATCTTTTTTGTTTTTTTTCATAATGCCTCCTGGATTCAATATTTATAAAAATTTTACTATATTTGCCTTAATCTGTAAATTTCTGATTAGAAATTTTTTCTCTATATCCACATAAAAACTGAGAAACATTCATTCTCTTTTTCCCTTCAATCTGTAATTCTTTTATTTTTATTGTCCCTTTACCACATGCAACTTCAATATAATCTTTTTCTATTTTTATAATTTTCCCAGGACTATCAAAAATCCCTTCTTTTTCCCCAATTTCTGTTTTGAAAATTTTAACAAGTTTTTTTATTGAATTTATTATCAAATATGAATAAGCAGTTGGCCAGATTAAAACTCCCCTTACAAGATTATGTATCTTTTCTGATGAATTTTCCCATTTTATAAGCCCATCTTTCTTTTTAAGTTTTGGTGCATAGGAAGGGATTCCTTTTTGAGGAATTGTTTTTTCTCCACTTTTTATTTTTTCAATACTTTCAATTAAAATATTGGCAGAAATCTGTGAAAGTTTATTTTTTAATGTAAATGCATTATCAATAGGTAAAATTTCAACTTCTTTTTGCATTATTATTTCTCCTGTATCTATTTTTTCATCCATTTTTATTGTAGTTATTCCAGTTTTTTTCTCTCCATTTATTAAAGCCCATTCAATCGGTGCAGGTCCTCTATATTTTGGCAAAAGAGAAGGATGAACATTTATTGAAGAAAATTTTGGAATATTTAAAATTGAAGTTGGCAAAATTTTTCCATAAGATATTAAAACAATCAAATCTGGTTGGATTTTTTTCATCTTATTTATAAATTCTTCATCAAAAATTTCTGGTTGATAAACATTTATTCCATTCATAATAGCCCATTCTTTTACCGGATTTGGTAAAACTTTAAGTCCCCTTCCCTTTGGTTTATCTGATGAAGTAACAACTCCTATAAGTTGGTAATTTCTCTTTAATTTTTCAAGAGATGGAAGACCAAAAATATCACTTCCAAAAAATATAATTTTCATTTTTGAAAAATTAAAGCACCTGCTGCAACTATTCCTGAATCAATACCAAGTCCTGCAGGTAAAATTTTTAAGTTTTTGGTTAATATTTTCATAGCCCTTTCTTTAATTGTTTTTTCAATTGTATCAAATAAAATTTTACCTGCCTGAGAAATACCTCCCCCTATTACAATTACATCCGGATTTAAAAGATTGACCAGTCCTGAAAACATCGCTCCAAGACAAATTCCAACATCTATCCATATACTTTCAGCAAATTCATCTCCTAACTTATATGCTTCTGATATTGTCTTTGGTGTAATTTTATCTAATTTGCCTTCAACAAGTTCATAAATTTTAGTTTTCTTACCTTGGTTTATTCCTTTTATTGCCCTTTCAACAATATAATCCCTTCCAACAAACCTTTCAATACAACCATAATTACCACATTTACACTTCGGACCCTTATAATCAATTGGGATATGTCCTATTTCAACTGCTGAATATTTGCCACCTCTTAAAAGTTTTCCATCCTTAACAATACCTCCACCAAGACCAGTTCCAAGAGTTATACATATCATTGTTTTGCTTCCTTTTCCTGCTCCAAAAAGATATTCTCCCCATGCAATTGTATTTACATCATTTTCAACAACGACTTTCTTTTTAAATTTATCCTCAAATATTTTTTTTAGATTAATCTTATCCCATCCTGGAAGATTTGGTGCTTCATAGACAATACCTTCATCATCAACAACTCCTGGTGTTCCAATTCCAATTCCTTCAATATCATCTTCATAAAGAAATTTTATACTTTTTTCTATCTGGGAAATAACTATATCTTTATCATTTTTTTCTGCTAATGTCGGAAATTGCTCTTTTTTTAAAATTTTACCATTTTCATCAACAAGACCTGCCTTTATATATGTGCCGCCCAAATCTATACCAACTGCTTTTTTCATATGCCCTCCTTTTTAATTGTTTAAATATATGGTATATTATTAAAAGGTAATTAGTCAAAAAGGCACTTTAAATGGTTAAAATTGACTTGAGTAAATTTTCAGGGATAGTAACTGGTGGAGCAAGTGGTATTGGTAAGGCAATAGTGAAAAGATTACTCCAAGCAGGTGCAAATGTTGTTATTGCTGATATAAATGAAAAAGAAGGAAAAAAAAATCTATCTGATTTAAAAAATTTTGAAAATAAAGTATTTTTTATAAAAGTTGATGTTAGCAAAAAAAATGATGTTGAAGAAATGGTCAGATTTACAATTGAAAAGTTTGGTGAAATAACATATCTGGTAAATAATGCAGGGATTCTTATTCCACGACTTTTGGTTGACCCTGAAGGAAAAGAGGAAATTACTGAAGAAATTTTTGATAAAATGGTTAATGTAAATCAAAAGGGGTGTTATTTATGTGCTCAGGCAGTTGCAAGAGAAATGATAAAAAACAAAAAAGGTGTGATAATAAATATGTCTTCTGAATCAGGACTTGAAGGTTCTGAAGGACAGAGTGTTTATGCAGCAACAAAAGCAGCAATATATTCACTTACAAGAAGTTGGGCTAAAGAACTTGGGAAATATAATATTAGAGTTGTAGGAGTTGCTCCTGGAATTCTTGAACCTACATCTTTAAGAAGTCCTGAGTATGAAAGAGCACTGGCTTACGCAAGGGGGATAACTGTAGAAGAATTGAGAAAGTCATATGAAAAAATTTCAATACCTTTACAAAGGGTTGGAAAACTTGAAGAAGTTGCAAATCTTGTTTGTTTTTTAATATCTGACCTTGCAAGTTATATAACAGGAACAACAGTAAATATTTCAGGCGGGAAATCAAGAGGATGAAGAGATATATTCCAGAAGATACAATAAGAAGATTGCCAATCTATTTGAGAAATTTATTAAATTTAAAAAATATTGGAAAAAAAATAACGTCTTCAAAAGAAATAGCAATTTCTTCAAATATATTGCCTGACCAATTCAGAAAGGACATATCCTATTTTGGGAAATTTGGTAAAAGGGGAGTTGGATATGATGTGAAGAAATTAATAGAAGCATTAGAAAGGATTATTGGAATTGATAAAGAAATAAAAGTTATACTTGTTGGAGTTGGAAGATTGGGGTCTGCTTTACTTAAATATAAAGGTTTTTCAGTTCTAAATATGAAGATTGTTTGTGCTTTTGATAAAGATGTAAAAAAAATAGGGAAAAAAGTGGATGATATAGAAATTAAAGATATTAATGAAATGAAAGATTTTTTAAAAAAAGAAAAAATTAAAGTTGGAATTATCTGTGTTCCATCAAACCAGGCACAAAAAGTTGCTGAATATATGGTAAGTTGTGGAATAAAAGGAATTTTGAATTTTGCACCAGCAACTTTAAATCTACCAAAAAATATTTTTTTAAGTTATGTTGATATGGCTTCTGAACTTGCTTCTTTAATATTTAAACTTAAAAATTTATAAATCTTCTATTGCTTTTTCATTTAATCTTTTTGCTGTTTTTATTGCATCCTTAACTGCATAACTCCATCCATAACAAAGACCAATCAATCCTATAATTGTAAGTATATATGGAGATTTTGGTTTATTTGTCACTTCTTTTTTAGTTTCTTTCTTTTCTTCTATCACAACACCTTCTTCTGTCATTTCAACCGGCTTTTCTTCCTCTAATACACTTATCTTTTCTCCTTTTGCTGGCACACCCTTAACCCAGAATGTAATTCCAAGTGATAATAAAACAATACTTATTAGAATTGTAAATCCAATCAAAGATGCTTTACCAAACTGTCCATTATAAATCTGCCCAAGTCCAGGACATACACTTGATAAAACGCCAGCAAGTCCAGAAGATTTCTGCTCATATTTTAATCTTAACTTTAACCTTAATTTTTCATCTTCAATAATTTTATTTTTTTCTTCTTCTGTCAGAGCCATTATATCCTCCTTTTAATATTCCCATTTTATGTTTTTCACTTTTTCAAACAATTCATCAAGTATTTTATAATTTTTATTTATTGGCATAAAAATCATAAACACATCTATTGATTCTCCATTTGATAATTTTTTCTTTGGAGGAACACTATTGATAAATATAAAATTTTCACCCTTCCCAAGAATAACACCAGGTGCAATTAAACCACCACCTTCTCCTTTCCCTGTATTAGCAAAAATCCAGTTTGCATGCCCAATCTTTGTCTTTTTAGTTTTCTCAAGTTTGTATGTCATTATTTTACCTTTTTCAGGAATTGTATAATATTTATATGGTTCATAAGCATTCTCCATTGCCCAGTTTATTCCACATTCTGAAAGTTCATTTCCATTATATTGAAACTTTGAATAAATTGCCAAAAACGGAAACTCTTTCCTTATTTCAAAAAAAAGAATTAGAGAGTAATCAGGATACTCATTTTTATCATCACCAAGAGAATATGTAACTTTTATAATTTTCCTTTTTGGTTCATCTTTTATAACTTTAA
>JBMFMQ010000017.1:0-22095 GCA_049970595.1 Candidatus Ratteibacteria bacterium
ACCATTTGTTGGTTTTATAACAATTTTTTCTTTTATTTCATTATTGATACCTATTTTCTTTTACTTTCTTAATTTAACAACAGATATCTTCTTAAAATTACTTGTTTTAATATCAAATATTTCTCCAAAAATTACTCTTTATTTTTCACTGTTTCATTTAATTTTCTATTATCTTTTAATTATACTTTTTCTTTACCCATCTAAAAGGAAATTTAAGATTGCATCTTTTTTCTTATTTATCATATTTTGTTTTCTTTATCCATTTAAAAAATCTGGTGAAAAAATTATATTTTTTTCGCTTAAAAATCCAACCATTTTAACTTGTGTTAATGGGAAAGGAACTTTAATATTCATAGATAGAATAAAAAATCCTGATTATTTTTATGAAATACTTTATAAGATTTTAAAAAATGAGAATATAAAAATAAAAAATGCTATTTTACTTGGTGATAGAACAGACGAAAATCTTTATTTAATTTCAAAACTGAAAATAAAAAAAGTTTTAGTTTCACCATTTTTACATTCTCCTGTTTTTTCATATGAAAAAGTAGAAATATTTAAATTGAAAAATGCAGAGGAAATAGATTTGTATGGTTTGAAGTTTATTTTTCTTAACGGTAATCTTGTAATTAAATATGAAGATATTAAATGTATTATATTGATGAATGAAAACTTAGATACTTTTTCAACATACGAAAGGTATTTTTTGGTTTATCCAGTTAGATTCAAAAAAAATGTAAAAAATCAAGAGAAAATTAATTCCATGAAGTTTTTTTTCCTTGTTGCTCCCAATAAAAATAAAAAATTTGAAAATTTAAAAAGTTTATGTCAAAATTATTATTTAGATGAAGGAGATGTAGTTTTTGACTTAAAATCTAAAATAATTAAATACTGGAAAGATAAATGATAGAAGAGATAAAAAAAATAAAAAAGGCAGAGGAAGAGAGCGAAAGAATTATTAAGGAGGCACAAGAAAAAGTAAAGGAGATGCTAAATTCTATTGAATATAAAGTTGAAGAAATTAGAAATATGAATAATCAAAAATTGAGAAATGAAATTGAAAGATATAAAATAGAAAAGAATAAGGAAAAGGTTGAAAAGATTAACCAATTAGAGAAAAAAAAGAAAGATGAAATAGAGAGAATTCAGATAAATGATGAAAAAGTAGATGAAATAGTGGATAAAATCTGGAATGAAATTTTAAAGGAGATTATGCAGACATAACTTTATCTTTCCCTGAATTTTTAGCATTATATAAAGCAATATCTGCTTTTTTAATTAATTCCTCTTGTGTTAATCCATCTTCTGGAAAGGAAGCAACTCCAAAACTTACTGTTAAATCACCATTAGGTTGTAGTTCTTCATTTGGAAATTTAAAGTCCTTTACAGATTTTCTCAATTTTTCACATATTTTTATAGCATTTTCTTTTGTCGTATCAGGAAAAAGGATTATAAATTCTTCTCCACCATATCTACCTATAATATCTGAACCCTTAATACCCATTTTTAATATTTCTGCTACTTTTTTAAGAACATAATCTCCTTGAGGATGTCCATTTGTATCGTTATAAAATTTAAAAAAATCAATATCACACATGGCAATAGAAAATGGTGCTAAATTTACTCGGGATTTAGTCAAAACCTCTGAAAAAATTTTATCAAAATGTCTTCTATTATATATTTGGGTTAAACCATCTGTTATAGAAAGTATTTTTGTTTTATCAAATAATTCAGTATTTTCAATCATCAAAGAAATTGGAGCGCATACCATTCTCAAAAGATTTAAATCTTTTAATGTAAATTTTTTGCCTTTAAAAGAAAAGACCCCTACTATTCCTACAATTGTTCTTTTTTGATGTAGTCCTGAAATTATAAATGAGGTAATGCCTAATTTAGATAATTTTTGATATTGAGGTGATATTGAAGTATTGTTTACTAAAGTTGGTTTGCCTTTTAAAGCAATTTCTTCTATTACTTCTAATGGTAAATTTATATTTTCTCCTTTGAATTTTAATTTATATCTATCTCCAAAAAGAGATATTACAACTGTTTCTTCTTTGAAAATATTTTTAATTATTTCAAGTATCTTTTCTATAATTTCATCCACCGAAACATCTACTCCAAATGTTTCTGTAATATCAGTAATTGTTGATAAAAAAGTGGATTCCAGTTTATAATCTTCTATTGCCAATCTTTGTTTTTCTATCTCTCTCTGTAAAATTTCTATTTTGTTTGAAAGATTGTTTGTAAAAATAATATGTAAGATAAGGAAGAAAGATAGAAAAAGATTTAAACTTATATAATAAAACTCTACTGAGTAGATTTTTTCATTTAAATAGAATATATTAATGATGAAGAGAAAAAGACAAGTTATAAAAAAAATAAAATTTCTTAAGTTTCTCATTCACTTGAATTTACTGCCTTTTCTATTTTCTTAATTAAAGAAGAAAATTCTTCCGGATGGTTAAAAGCTATTTCTGCAAGAGTTTTTCTATTCAGATTTAAACCCAATTTCTTTATCCCATTGATAAATTTACTGTAAGAAATTTGATGTAATTTACAAGCAGCAGAAATTCTTGTAATCCATAATCTTCTGAAATCTCTTTTTTTCTTTCTTCTATCTTTAAAAGCATATGTTAGACCTTTTTCTGAAAATTCCTTTGCCCTTTTAAAAAGTTTAGACCTTCCCTGTCTATATCCCTTTGCTCTTTTTAAAACTTTTTTCCTTCTTTTTCTTGAAGCGGGAGAATTTTTAGTTCTTGGCATTTTCGCTCCTTTTATGAATATGGTAACAATCTTTTAATAATTTTAATATCGCCTTTATTTTTTAAAACTTTTAATTTTTTTATTCTTCTTTTTCTTTTTGAACTTTTTTTCATCAATAAATGACTTCCACCTGCACTATAATGAACAACTTTGCCTGTTCCAGTTATCTTAAATCTTTTTGCAACAGATTTTTTTGTCTTTAATTTTTTTATTTTAAGTTTGCCCATTTTTTTCTCCTTTATTAATAATAATTGGAATAAAGGTAACACTTAATCTCTGACCTTCAAATTTAGGTTGTCTATCTATTTTCCCGTATTCTGTAAGTTCTTTAATTAATCTTTCCATTAGTTCATATCCTCTTTCTTTATGCAAAATTATCCTCCCTTTAAAAAAAATACTTACCTTTACCCTGTGCCCTTCTTTCAAAAACTCTTCAATATGCTGTTTCTTAAAATTATAATCATGTTCGCTTATATCAGGCGTAAATCTTATTTCTTTTGTCTGTGAGATTTTTTGCTTTTTCTTTATCTCTTTCTCCTTCTTTTTCTGTTCGAACAAATACTTTTTAAAATCTAAAATTTTGCAAACAGGAATATCTATATTTGGAACAATTTCAACCAAATCTAAATTTTTCTCCTTTGCAATTTGAAGAGCATAATTAATATCCAAAATCCCAAGTTGCTTACCTGTCTCATCTATTACTCTTACTTTTGGGCTTTTAATTTGATAATTTATTCTGTATCTTTTATTTTTATCTTCTCTACTAATAAATTACTCCTTTTTTAAATAATTATAACATAAAATTCTTTTAATGTCCACATTTATATTTTTCTCTCTAATTCCTCATCAAACTTTTTTATTATTTCATCAAAAGTGAAAGTTCCAATCATACCTTCTCTATGTTTTCTAATTGATAATTTATTTTCCTCAATTTCTTTATCCCCTATAATTAACATATAGGGTATTTTTTCTTCTTCAGCATCTCTTATTTTTTTATTTATTTTTTCATTTCTCAAATCAATGCCTGTTCTATATTTTTTTTCAAGTTTTGACTTTATTTCTATACAGAAGTCATTTTGTCTTTCTGTAATTGGCAATATCCTTATCTGTTCTGGTGCAAGCCAAAAGGGAAAATTTCCTTTATAATGTTCTATTAGAATACCAAAAAATCTTTCAAAAGAACCAAAAATTGCTCTGTGAATCATTATTGGAGTTTTGAATTTCCCATCAGCATCTATGTATTTAATTTCAAATTTTTCAGGTATATTGAAATCAATCTGAATAGTTGAACACTGCCACTCTCTTCCAATGCAATCCTTAATTTTTATATCTATCTTAGGTCCATAAAAAACGCCTTCTCCAGGGTCTATTTCATATTTTATATTTTTTAATTTCAAAGATTTTTCAAGCGCATCCGTTGCTTTATTCCAGTTTTCAATCGCTCCAACAAAATTTTCAGGTCTTGTTGAAAGAAAAACTCTGTATTCATTAAATCCAAAACTTTTTAAGAAATAATAAACAAGGTCAATAATTTTACAGATTTCGTTCTCAAGTTGTTCAGGAGTACAAAATATATGTGCGTCATCCTGTGTAAATCCTCTAACTCTTAAAAGTCCATGTAAAACTCCAATTTTTTCATATCTATACACAGTTCCAATTTCAGCAAATCTTATTGGTAATTCCTTATAACTTCTTAATCTGGTCATATAAATTAAAATATGAAAAGGACAGTTCATAGGTTTTAATTGATATGCTCTGTTTTCTGTAATTTTCATTTCTGGAAACATATTTTCTTTATAAAAAGATGTATGGCCTGACTTTTCCCACAAAGAAATATCTGCTATATGTGGAGTATAAACAATTTCATAACCATTTTTAAGATGTACTTCTTTCCAGAAATCCTCAATAATTTTTCTAATAATAGCACCTTTTGGATGCCAGAAGATAAGACCTGGACCATATTCTGGATGAATACTAAATAGGTCAAGTTTTTTACCGAGAATTCTGTGGTCCCTTTCTTTTGCTTCTTGAAGAAATTTTAAATACTCATCAAGTTCATTTTTTGTTATAAATGAAATTCCATATATTCTTTGCATGCTCTCTCTTTTCTCATCTCCTCTCCAATATGAAGCAGAAACAGATATAAGTTTAAAAAATTTGACTTGGCCAGTTGAATTTAGGTGAGGGCCTTCGCATAAATCAATAAATTCGCCTTGTTTATAAAAAGATACCTTTTCACTATCAATTTCCTCAAGTATTTCAAGTTTAAATGGTTCATCCTTTAAAATTTCTTTTGCCTCTTCTTTTGATTTTTCTATTTTTTCAATAGTATAGTTTTCTTGGACAATTTTTTTCATTTCATTTTCAATTTTTTCAATGTCTTGGGGAGTAAATGGTTCATTCCTATAAAAATCGTAGTAAAATCCTTTTTCAATAGCAGGTCCTGTCCCAAGTTTTACTTCCGGGAAAAGTCTTTTCACTGCTTGTGCCATTATGTGAGATGTTGTGTGCCAGTATTTCTTATAATCCATTTTTCAGTAAAAATATAAAACGGGGCCGACGGGATTTGAACCCGCGACCTCCAGATCGACAGTCTGGCATTCTTGACCGCTGAACTACGGCCCCTTAAATTTAAATTTTAAAATTTTTTCTTATGCTTGTCAATCTTAAATTTTAAGGTATTATTTTAATCCAGATTTCTCTTGTTCTTGGTCCATCAAATTCACAGAGATAAATTCCCTGCCAGGTTCCCAGTTTTAATGAATTATTTTCAATAAAAACCGTTAAAGAATTGCCAATTATAGATGATTTTATATGAGCATCAGAGTTTCCCTCAGTATGTAAATAATTATCATCTTCAGGAATAAGATGAGAGAGTTTTTCAATAATATCTTTTTTAACAGATGGGTCTGCATTTTCATTTATTGTCAAACCACATGTTGTATGTGGAACAAAAATAAAACAGATGCCACTTTTTATATTTTTATTTTTTACAATCTGTTCAATTTCATTTGTAATATCAATAAAATCAATTCTTTTTCTTGTTTGTATATTTATTCTTTCCATTTTATTCTTCCTTGTAAAATACACTATATGCCTGATATGTTGAGTAAATATCAGCCTTACTTGTTAATTCAAAAGGAGCATGCATTGATAAAACACCTGTCCCACAGTCAATTGTATCAATATTATATCTTGCAAAATATGAAGAAACTGTTGACCCTCCACCAAGTTCAAGTTTCCCAATTTCACCCGTTTGCCATAAAACATTATTTTTGTCAAAAATTTTTCTTATATAAGCGATATATTCTCCTGTTGGTTCTGTACTTCCAGTTTTACCTTTTCCACCTGTTATTTTTGTTAGAATCACTCCACAACCAATTTTTGCAGCATTTTTTGGTTCATAAGCATCTTTAAAATTCGGGTCCAGTAATGTATTAACATCAGCAGAGATTGCTTTTGAGTTTTCAAATAATTTTTTAATGTCTGAAATTGAATAACCTGCCTTTTCAATAACTTCTTGTATAAAATATTCAAAAAATGAAGAAGAAGCACTTGTAGCACCACGACTTCCAATTTCTTCCTGGTCAACAAGTAAACAGAAATTAGTATTTTCAGATTCTAAATTTTTAATGAATGATGTAAATGAAGTGTATGCACAAACTCTATCATCTTGACCATAACCAAGAATTAAACTTTTATCAAGACCACAATCTTTTGCTTTACCTGCTGGCACAATTTCAATTTCACTGCTTATAAAATCGTCTTCCTCAATCCCATAAGAATCCTTTAAAATTTTTAAAATATTACTTTTAACTTTTTCTTTCTCTTTTTCTTTGGCAGGAACTGTTCCAACAAAAATATTTAAGTTTTCACCAGGAAAACCCTCTTCTATTGTTCTTTTTATTTGCTCTTTGGCAAGATGTGGAAGCAAATCTGTGATAGTAAAAACAGGTTCGTTTTCTTTTTCTCCAATCTCAATCTCCTTATATGTTCCATCTTTTAAAAATATTATCCCATGTATAGCAAGTGGAATTGTAAGCCATTGATACTTTTTTATTCCACCATAATAATATGTCTTTAATAAGGCAATATTTTCATCCTCATATAATGGATTTGTTTTTAAATCAATTCTTGGACAATCAATATGAGAAACAATAAATTTACATCCATCTATCAACTTTTTTTCCCCTATAACACCAAATATTACTTCTCTTCCTTTATTTATTTTATAAAATCTGTCTCCTTTTTTTAAACTATTAAAGTCATTCAAATTTTTAAATCCATATTTTTCTGCTTCTTTTATGGTGCTTTTTATAAACTTTCTTACTGTTTTATTTTCTGATAAGAATTTTTTATATCCTTCTGCATACTCAAAAACCTGTTTTATTTCATTTTCATTCCAAATTTCCCAGCCCGTTTTTTTTTCCATCTTTACCTCCTGAATAAAATAGAAAAAATTATTGTTAGAATTATACTTATTAAAATACTTGAAACAATTGGAAAATAAAAAACAAAATTTTCTTTTTTGATAAAAATATCTCCAGGTAATCTACCTATGGGAATCTTAATACCTTTATATAAGACAAAACTAATTATTAAAAAGATTACACCAAATAAGAAAAATATTTTTGCCCAAAAGTTTTCCATTTTAGTTATAAAAAGGCCTGGGCCGGATTTGAACCGGCGAATAGCGGTTTTGCAGACCGCTGCCTTCCCGCTTGGCTACCAGGCCATTTTTTATATTATACCTATATAGACATTTTTTCTACAATATTTAAATATTCCAAATTTGGAGATTTAGTTTTGCTAACAACTTCAGAAAGTGGTATATAGACAATTTTTTCTCCGCTAATCCCAATCATATAGCCATATCTGCCTTCAATTAAAAGTTCCACTGCTTTGGTTCCAAAAATAGTTGCAAGTTTTCTTGTTAAATATGTGGGGCTTCCACCTCTTTGAATATATCCCAACACCGTATATCTAATCTCTCTTTCAGGTAATCTTTCACTTAAAATTTTTGTTAAAACTTCTGCTTTCTCTGCTCCTTCTGCAACAAGAATTATACAACTTTTTTTCCCTTTTCTTTCTTCTTCTTTAATTTCTTCAATTATTTTATCAATATCATACTTTATTTCAGGAATTATAACTATCTCTGCACCACATACAAGACCTATTTCAAGAGCAAGAATTCCACTTTCCCTTCCCATAACTTCAATTACAAATATTCTTTCATGACTTGTTGCTGTATCTCTGATTTTGTCTATTGCATCAATTGCTGTATTTACTGCTGTATCAAAACCAATTGTATAATCAGTCCCATAAATATCATTATCAATTGAAGCAGGAATATGGACTACTGGAAAATTAAATTCTGAATAAAGTAAATAAGCACCTTTTGCAGAACCATCACCACCAATAACAACAAGCCCTTCAATATTTTCTTCTTTTAGATTTTTATAAGCAATTTCTCTTATTTCTCTATTTTTGAATTGATGAAACCTCTTTGTTTTTAAAATTGTTCCCCCTTCATTTATTATTCCGCTTACACTTCTTGAATTTAAAGAAATAAATTTTTTTTCATAAAGTCCCTTAAATCCATCACAAATACCGATAACTTCAATTTTATTATAAATTGCAGTTCTTACAACACTTCTTATTGCACAATTCATGCCAGGAGCATCGCCACCAGTTGTTATAACACCAATTTTTTTCATTTTAATAACCAAAATCTCCTTTAAGTCCAGGTTTTATTTCTCTTGTCTCTTTTATAATAGATTTTGCTTCATCTGCCATCCATTCAAATTTGTACCACCATGGTTTTGACATAATTTTTGTAATTGTTCTTATCTGTCTTATTCTTGGTATTGCTATTTTTACAAATGATTTTTCAAGAGTATCCCAATCCTTTGTTTCAGGGTCTGTAAATGCTTCTTTAAAATATGCTCTTCCACACATTGGTCCTGCAACAATATCACTTACAACTCCATACTGAATTGAATATTGTTCAAAATCAACTGCTGCACTTAGTAATAACAGAGGTCTTGGTGATATTTTTTCCATTTCAATTGTTACATCCCTAACAACTTGTGGAGAACAAACTTTAACAACCTTTCCATCCTCTTCTACCCATAGAACTGGAACCTGTGTTTTATAAAAATGACCAAATGGTGAAAAATCTTTTGCCATTTTTATTAAAGCATCTGGTAGTTTTTTTGCTTTTTCCAGTTTTGTTTCTCCAGGTAAATCTGCAAGTAATGTTTCATTATAAAGTGGTTTTTCAAGTTTTTTACATTTTTCAAATACACTTGCAAGCCATTCTCTATTTTTTTCCCAACTTTCTTTATGGTCAGGATTAAGATATACAAGTGTTTTGAATGCATCAACTTTATCTACAATTTCTTCGGGTTCTATTGCAAGACGTGCTACTTTTCCAAGCCCTCCATCAATTTCAACTGGCTTTGTGTGTTCAAGTCGTCCAATAAGGAGAATATCAGGACCAAGCGCTTCTTTAAAACCAGGGGTAAGAATAGCAAGATGGTTGAATAAAGCAGCAGTAACCTCACCTCTTAAATGTTTTGCAAATCTTTTACAGACCTCTTTTACATCATCATCATTTGCCTCTCTATTTTCTCCTATATGTTTCAAAAAAGCATTTGTAAGTTTAATATAGGAAGAGTGCTGGTCAGAGGCAAAAACATCCATAACACCATCTGGAGCAAATTTAGCAAGGATTTTAAAAATACCTTCACTTACTTCAAGACCATCTTTATACTTTGCATAAATCATACCAACCTCCTTTTTATTTAAACTTTTCTTTAAATCTTTTAACTTTTTCTTTTAAATTTTCATCCTTTAAAGATAAAATTTCTCCTGCTAAAATTGCCGAATTTTTAACTCCTGCTTTTCCTAAAGACATACAAGCGACAGGAACTCCTTCTGGCATTTGAAGAACTGAAAAAAATGTATCAGAAGTAGGAATTTTATTATTTGGTAAAGGTACTCCAATCACAGGGATAATAGTTTTTGAAGCAATAATTCCTGGTAAATGAGTAGAAATTCCGGCACAGACAATTAAAATTTCTATTCCTTTCTTTTCAGCAATTTCTATATATTCATCTACCGGTTCAAGAGAATCCATACCTGATAAAACTTTTAATTCATAAGAAATATTAAGGTCATTAAAAAATTTTTCTATCTCCTCAACATATTTTATATCCTTTTCATTATCAATTATAATTCCTACTTTTGCCATATTTCCTTCATCCTTTTTATTGCTTCTTTTATTTTTTCTTCTTCTATTGTCAATGAAAATCTTACATAACCTTCACCAGATGGACCAAATCCTACTCCAGGAGTTGAAATTATTTTACCTTTTTCCAGCAAATTGTCAACAAATTTAACAGAGTTTTCATTAACTTTTACCCAGAAATAGAATGTTCCTTTTGGTAATCTAAAATTAAAACCAATTTCTTTTAAACCTGAAGCAAAAATATCCCTTCTCTTTTTATAAATATCTCTCATTCTTTCTACAGATTCCTGAGAACCAGTTAATGCTTCAATTCCTGCATACTGTATTGCTTCAAATGTTCCAGAATCAATATTTTCCTTAATTTTTGCAAGAGAACCAACTAAAAAAGAATTTCCGCAAGCCCACCCTACTCTCCAGCCAGTCATATTATATGTCTTTGATAAAGAATTAAATTCTATTGTCACTTCTTTGGCTCCATCAATTGAGAAAATATTAACTGGTCTTTCTTCAAAATATATTTCAGAATAAGCAGCATCATATGCAAGAATAATACCGTTTTTCTTACAGAATTTTACAACTTCTTTTAAAAATTCTTTATTTGCAAAACTACCTGTTGGATTATTTGGATAATTTAAATATAATATCTTTGCTTTTTCAACAATCTTTTCTGGTATTTTTCCAAGGTCTGGTAAGAAATCATTTTCTTCTTTTAAGGGTAGAAAATAGGATTTACCCCCGGCAATCAGAGTTCCTATATGATAAACAGGATAACCAGGTTCAGGGACAAGAGAAAAATCGCCTGGATTTATAAAACATAATGGAAAATGAGCAATTCCTTCTTTGGAACCAATTAAAACGCATATTTCATTTTCCGGGTCAATATTTACATCATAATTTTTTTTATAAAAATCAGAAATTGCTTTTCTGAATTCTTTTGTTCCTTTTCCAAAGGGATATTTATGAAATTTAGGATTTTCAACGCCTTCTTTCATTTTTTCTACTATATTTTCCGGTGTGGGTAAATCTGGGTCTCCAACTCCAAAATCAATTAAGTTTTCTCCTCTGGCGAGTAATTCCTTTTTCTTTTTATCAATTTCCACAAAAAGATAAGGTGGTATCTTCTTTAATCTTTCGCTTAATTCAAACATAAAAACCTCCTTTTAAAATTTAAAAAAATAAATTTTCAAGTTCATATATTAAAATAGCAATACTTATAATACTTGCAGTTTCTACTCTCAAAATTCTTTTGCCAAGAGATACTGAAATATATCCATATTTTTTTGCAATTTCAATTTCATCTTCATCAAATCCACCTTCGGGTCCAACAAAAACATTAATTTTTTTATTTTTAATATCATTTTTTTTAATTTTTTCAATTACATGTTTTATTGTATTTTCTCTTTCTCCTTCCCAGAAAATAATTCCAAAGTCCTTTTCTTCTTTAATACACCTTTCAAATTTAACAGGCCTTTCAATTTCAGGAATAAATGTTCTTCCAGAAACTTTTGATGATTCCTCTGCAATTTTTAACCATCTTTTAATTCTATTTTCAATTTTTTCTTGGGGTATTTTTACAATTGTTCTTTTACTTATCACAGGAACTATTCTTTTTACTCCCAATTGAGTTGTTTGGCTCACAATAAAATCAAATTTGTCTCCTTTTGGTAAACACTGGAAAAGATGTAAGTTGAAAAGAGTTTCAGGATTATAGATTTTCTTTTCTTCAACAATTTCACACTTTATTTTCTCTTTTTCTATTTCAACTATTTCAATTTCATATTCTTTTCCACTACCATCAAAACCAATAAATTTGTCTCCAACTTTAAATCTTAAAACATTTCTTAAATAATGGAATGTTTCACCTTTAATAAAAAAAGCATTTTTAATTTTTATGGAATCTGTTCCTAAATATATCCTTTTCATTCAAATTCTCTCTGAAATATATTTAAAAATTTCTGTTGATGGATAAGAAAATTTTATATCAGATATATTCTCAAAACAAGTTTTTTCTATATTTATTTCAACTATTTTTGCACCATTTTCTTTTGCAATATAAACCAAATCAGATGCAGGTCTGACAAATCCAGAGGTTCCAATGATTATAAATAAGTCAGCATTTTCACTTTCTTTTTCCGCTTTTTTATATTCATCTTCTGGTAATAATTCTCCAAAGAATACAATATCAGGTCTTTTTCTTCCACCACAATCACACTTTATAAAATTTAAAATATATCTGATTAAATCTTTCCTTCCCTTGGTTGTTTTTATTCCTTCAACAAATTTTTTTAAAATATCTTCATTTATAATTTCTCTTTTGCCACATTTTTTGCATTTCCATTTGTAAAGATTTCCATGTAATTCAATAACATTTTTACTTCCTGCCTTTTGATGTAAATTATCTATATTTTGAGTTATTACAGTTTTTAAATATCCCTTTTTCTCAAGTTCAGATAAAGTTATATGAGAAATATTGGGTTTTGAATTTAAAATAGGGTAAGTAAAATCGTATATGAAACTGGCAACTTTTGATGGTGAAATAAAAAATTGGGTTATTATACCAGGTAAAGTTCCATAAATTTCTGGTTTATATTTTTCCCATAATCCTGTTTTCCCTCTAAATTGAGGTATCCCACTTTCAGTTGATATTCCTGCTCCAGTGAAAACAACAGTATAATTTGAATTTTTGATAAGATTTAAAAAATCACCAAATTCACTCATACATTTCTTTAAAAATTTTATAACCTTCAGCAACCAGTTCCTTCATTATATCCTCAACTTTATCTGTTTCTCTATTTGATAGATAATTTAAAATTTCTTCTGTATTCATTTTCCTTGCAACAATTTCACATGCTTCCCATGATAAAATACTTCTGATTACTCTTTCTATTGCTTTTTCTTCATTATCATATGGTCTTGGCTGCATATCATGTCCTTTCCATCTATTATAGCCAAAATCCTGAATTAATTTTGCTATAACTATATTCATACCATTTATTCTACTTCCATGGTCAATGTCAAACTTTCCTGGTCCACCAAGTATAATTCCATCATTGTATCCCTGACTGTTTATATGCATATGAACAACACTTTTATTATCTATTTCCTCCACTGTATCATAAATATGGTCAAGCCCTATCATTTCACTGTGCCCTATTTCTTTGTTAACTCCCTTTTTTTCAATTTTAATTCCGTATTCTTCATTCAACCTTTTCCAGAATAAAATAGCACTTGCAACAGTTGGAATAAGCATTGCAGGATGTCCTTCATTTGGTTTTGGTTCAATTGCAAAATATAATAATCCTCCTTTTTCTCTTCATATTTACAAAGATTTGCAACACTTTCTTTTAAATTCTCATACATTTTTTTAATAAATGGAGTAGCAATGTCATAACCCCAAGAACCATTCCATAAAACAAAACTCGGCTCTTTCCCTTTCAAAAATACATCTTTCAATTTTTCATAAGTAATATCAACTGTTTTAATACCAAACTCTTCTGCTTTTTTTCTCTCATCTGGGTCTAAAGAAGCAATACCACCATAAGCAAAATGGGAATGTGCTCCAGGGGTAATTAAGGCAAGATAAATATTTTTTTCCTTCATAATATCAACAACTTCATCTACACTTTTCTCATTTATCTCAGTGTCATAATGAAACTCAACTCCAACAATTACATTATCAGGCAATCTTGGTTTTATCTTTTCAGCAACAAGTTTAATAAAGTCAGATGAAGTAAATTTGTTTCCTGCCCATAAAGGCCTTATATTAGAAGGAACAAAACCACCTTTACCAGGATTAAAAGTCCATCTACAAATTGAATGATATGATTTTTCCATATTTCCTCCTTTTCCAAACCAAATTAAGTAATTATTTTGTTATCTCTTTTTCAGGTCTTCCATCAACAAACCATTCAGTATGAAATTCCCTTTCTTTTCCATCACCTGTTTTTAAAATTTCAGATTTGTCAATTCCTTTAAGTTTAAAATATCCATGAGCACCAAAATAATCCCTTTGCAAAGCACTTACCTGAGCAGAAAACATAACCGGACTTGTTATTTGTAAAATATAATCATATGAATTTGAAAATGCAGGGACAGGAACTCCTGCTTTATGTGCTATATCTATAAATTTTGCAAGTTTTTTTATGTTTTTAATAATGAATTCAGAAAAGTTTTTCTCAATCAATAAATTTGAAAGTTCTGGATTTTCAGTATATGCTTTTGTTATTTCGTCAAGAAATTGCGCCCTAATTATACAACCAGCTCTCCATATCTTTGCAATCTCTCCAAGTTTTAAATTCCATTTATAAAAATCACTTGCTGCTTTCATAAGAGCAAATCCTTGTGCATAGGAAGAAATTTTGGCAATGTATAAAGCATCGTGAGCAATTTTTATAATTTCATCTTTTGAACCCTCAAATTTTTCCTTAACATCAAGTTTTAAAAAAGAAGAAACATTTAATCTTATATCTTTATCCTGAGACATTTCTCTTGAAAATACAGCAGATGCAATTGTTGGAACTGGGACAAGCAATTCAAGAGCACTCTGAACTGTCCATGTTCCTGTTCCTTTCATTCTTGTAATATCAGCAACTATATCAACAAGATATTCATTCTGGTTTACTTTATGTTTTTCTTTCATTAAATCACCTGTTATCTGGATTAAATAACTTCTTAAAATATCATTTTCTCCATTCCATTCAGTCATTATATCTGCTATTTCTCCTGAACTCATTCCAAAACCATTTTTAAAAAACCAGCAGCATTCACCTATTAATTCCATATCTCCATATTCAATACCATTATGAACCATTTTTACATAATGACCTGCTCCATCAGGACCTATATATGTAACACATGGATAACCATCATATGCTTTTGCAGATATTTTTTTAAACATCTCCTCAACAAGTTTATAACCTTTAAATTGACCACCTGGCATAATAGCAGGACCTTTTAAAGCACCTTCTTCTCCTCCAGATATACCAGTTCCAATAAATAAGATACCTTTTTCAGAAAGTTCTTTGTTCCTTCTTATTGTATCCTTAAAAAATGAATTACCTCCATCAATTATTAAATCACCCTTTTCAAGAAGACCAAAAAGTTTTGAAATAAAATCATCAACAGGTTGTCCTTCTTTTACCATAAGCATAATTTTCTTTGGTTTTTTAAGGTTTGCAACAAAATCAGAAATATCATAAGTTGGGATTATGTTTTTCTCCTTTGCCTGTGTTTCTACAAATGCCTTTGTTTTTTCCCCTGTCCTATTAAAAACACAAACAGTATACCCATTCCTTTCAAAATTAAGCGCTAAATTCCTTCCCATAACCTCCATACCAATTATTCCAATGTCTGCCTTTTTCATATCTATCTTCTCTTTTTGACTTAATTATAACATCTTTTTCTTATTCAGGTTAATTCTGTTTAAGCAGTATTTTTCAATTTTAAATAACATAATGGGTCTTCTTCAAGGAAATCTCCATATAAACTATAAACAAGAGCTCTACATCCTTTACAATTTTCAACTATACAGTTTTTACATCTTCCTTTTAAAAATGCCTTATTCCTTATAATATTCAAAACTCCAGATTTTTCCCATATATCTCTTAATTTCTCATTAAGTAAATTTCCAATTGGCAAAGGAAATCTTCTGCAAGGAAAACAAGTTCCATCAGGCATAATAGCAATTCCATCTTTTCCTAAAATACATTCACTTCCATAAAGTTGATATTTGTCTTTTTTTATTCTCACCATATAAGCTCTGAATTCTAAAATATCCTTTACATCAAATTCAATATTGCATAATTTGTGTAAAAATTTTGTTATATAAATCCATTTTTCATAAGAAATTACATCTTCTTTTAACTTTTTACCAAGTCCATATGGTATAAATCTTTCTATAATAACTCCATCAAAATTATATTCATTTGCAAAATCAAATATTTTAAAAATCTGTTCCCAGTTTCTTTCAAGTAAAGTAAACATTATAAATTTCTCTGTTCTAACTTTTTTCAATTTTTTACAGACATTTATAAATTTTTCAAAATTCTTTCCCCTGAAAAATTCATAAACTTCTTTTTCAATGCCTTCTGTTGATAATTTTATTATTATTTTATTTTTTTCAATTCTGTAAATAATTTCATCTTCAAGAAAAAAACCATTTGTTATTATTCCAATATCTTTAACAAATTCTGATTTTAAAATTTCTTCATTCAATTCCCAGAAGTTTTTATATAAAAATGGCTCTCCTCCTGTTATATCAATTACAAGTTTTCTTTTTTCTTTCTTTAAAAAATCACAGATATTTTCAAAGATATAAATTAATTTATCCAAGGGAAGTTCTTTTTCCGGTGAAAAATTTTCCTGATAACAGTGTCTACACCTTAAATTACAATTATCAGTTATATGCCATTGAATATGAAATGTATTTCCCATATAAAAATATTTTACTTTTTTTTAATTTGAAATAAAATTAAAAAAATAAACAAGGAGAAAAAAATGGAAGAGATTTTAAAAGAATTTAAAAATCCTGGAAGTATTTATAGAGGAGCACCTTTCTGGGCTTGGAATGGAAAACTTGAGGAAGAAGAATTAAGGAGACAGGTAAGAATAATGAAAGAAATGGGACTTGGTGGGTATTTTATGCATTCAAGAGTTGGACTTGATACATCTTATCTATCAGAAGAATGGTTTGAATGTATAAATTCATGTGCTGATGAAGGAGAAAAAATAAGTATGCTTGCTTATCTTTATGATGAAGATAGATGGCCTTCTGGTGCTGCTGGTGGACTTGTTACAAAAAATAAAAAATATAGGATGAGATATCTTGTTATGAAGATTTTTAATAATCCAATAAAAATAAAATATACTGCAAATACTCTTGGAATTTTTGTTGTTGAATTTGAAGGAAATATTATAAAGAAATATAGGCAGATAAAGAAAAATGAAAAAATAGGTAAATTAAAAGAAAATGAAAAAATTTTAATTTTTAAAAAAGAAATCCAGAAAGAAAGCAATTGGTATAATGGTTATACATATCTTGATACTCTTAATCCAGAAGCAGTAAAAGAATTTATTAAGATAACACATGAAAATTATAAAAAACATTCTGGCAGATATTTTGGAAAAGTTATACCTGGAATTTTTACAGATGAACCGAATTATGGACATGTTTATTCTCATTATATATCAAATTCAGAAGAAGGAAATATTGGTATTCCATGGACTGATAAATTACCAAAAACATTTAAAGAGAGATATGGTTATGATATTTTAAAGTATCTTCCAGAAATTTATTTTGATATTGTAGGAGAAAAAATTTCAAAAATAAGACACGATTATTTTGATTGTATTACTCACCTTTTTGTAAGTTCATTTGCAAAGCAAATAGGAAATTGGTGTGAGAAAAATAAAATTCTTTTTACAGGCCATGTTCTTGCTGAAGATACACTTTCAAGTCAGACAAATGTTGTTGGAAGTTGTATGAGATTTTATGAATATATGCAGGCACCTGGGATGGATTTATTGACAGAACATTGGAGAATTTTTAATACTGCAAAACAGGTAAGTTCAGTTGCAAGACAGTTTGGAAGAAGATTTAGATTAACAGAGACATATGGATGCACTGGCTGGGATTTTCCATTTGAAGGACATAAAGCACTTGGTGACTGGCAGGTAGCACTTGGTATAAATTTAAGATGTCAGCATCTATCTTGGTACACAATGCTTGGAGAGGCAAAAAGGGATTATCCTGCAAGTATATTTTATCAGTCGCCTTGGTGGAATTCCTATAAATATGTTGAAGATTATTTTGCAAGAATTAATTTTATAATGACAGAAGGAGAGGAAGTTCGGGATTTACTTGTAATTCATCCAATTGAAAGTATGTGGTCAATTTATAAAATGCCTTTTTGGAAAAATGAAGAAAAAAGATGGGAATATTCTGAAGAGGTAAAAAAACTTGATGAAATGTTTGTTGAACTTTGTGATACTTTGCTTTCAAATCATATTGATTTTGATTATGGAGATGAAGAAATTTTATCAAGATGGGCAAAAGTGATAAAAAAAGAGAATATGCCAGTTTTGAAGGTTAATAAAGGTGAATATAAAGTTGTTCTTGTTCCACCATTATATACAATAAGAAGTTCAACATTAAAATTACTTAAAAAATTTAAAGATATAGGTGGAGAAATTATATTTGTAAAAGAAATCCCATCTTTTGTTGACTGCGAAATTTCAGACCAAGTCAAAAAATTTTCAGAAAATTGTATAGTTGTTTCATCATTTGAAGAAAGCATAAAATATCTTGAAAAATTTAGAAGAATATCTGTGAAGGATGAAAATGGGAATGAGATTAAAGAAATCCTTTATCTTTTAAGGGAGGATAATGAAAATTATTATCTCTTTTTATGCAATACAAGTTTTGAATGGGACAAAGATATAGGAAAATATTTTCTAGTAAGGGATAGAAAAAAAGAATTTAAAAATGTTATTATAAAAGCAATTCCTGACTGGAAGTATAAACCAATAGAACTTAACCCTCTAACAGGAGAAATTTATTATCCTGAAACAATAAAAACTGAAAATGGATATGTAATAAAAACTGAATTTAAGAGATTGGAAAGCCACTTATTTATAATTCCAAAAAATGAAGATTTAAAGATTGGGATAAAAGAGAAGAAAAAATATAAAGAAGTTCAGAAATTTGAGGTAAAAAAAGAAAACTGGGAATATATTTTGACTGAAAAAAATGTTTTTGTTTTTGATATGCCCTATTTTAAAATAGGAGATGGAAACTGGAATGAGAAAAAAGAGATACTTAAAGTTGATAGAGAAGTAAGAAAATATCTTGGACTATCACCAAGAGGAGGAGCAATGGTTCAGCCATGGGCAAGAAAAAAGAATAAAAATCCAAAAAGTATAAAAGTGAGTTTGAAATATGAATTTTATGTAGAAGAATTACCTAAAGAAGAAATATCAATTGCAATTGAAAAACCTGAATTATACAGTATTTACATAAATGATTTTAGATTATCTTCCGATATGAAAAGTGGATGGTGGGTTGATAGGTCCCTTGAAATAATAAAATTTGAACCACAGATATTAAAAATTGGTAAGAATGAAATAATGCTTGAAACAGAATATAATGAAAATCACCCTGGCTTTGAAATTATTTACCTACTTGGAGATTTTGGTGTTGATATAAAAGAAAATGGATTTATAATTACTACTCTTCCCTATTTTGTTAAAATAGGTGATTTAACAGAACAGAAATTTCCATTTTATTCTGGTAATTTTGGATATTTAACTGAAATAGAAAAAATTGAACTGAAAGAAAATCAAAGAATTTTTTTAAGGATTCCTGAATTTAGAGGAGTTGGCATAAGAATTTTTATTGATGGAAAAGAAGTTGGTGTTTTACCTTGGGAACCATATGAAATAGATATAACTGATTATATAAAAGAAAAAAGTAAACTTGTAATTGAAGTTCTTGGACACAGAAGAAATTCACACGGACCTTTACATTATTATGAAAAATGGCCTTTCTGGACTGGACCTGTACAATTTGTTTCTGAAGGAGATATGTGGGTAGATACCTATCAGATTGTTCCATTTGGTTTGATGAAAAATCCTGAAATAATTATAAAGGAGATTGAAAATGTTTAGGAATTTAGCACCTGAAGCAATTAATATAAAAACAACTTTATTAGAAAAACTACGACTTGCAAAAATTGGAAATTTTGAAGGAATAGATATATCAATTGAAGAAATATTTGAATTTTCAAAGGCAGATAGAATGGAAAAAATAAAAAATATTTTTGATTTTTTTGATTTAAAAATTGGTGGATGGTGTTTACCTTTTAATATTGGAGATGAGGAAAAAAAATTTAATCAGGAAATAGAAAAACTTAAAGAATATTTAAAAATTGCTGAAAAAATTGAAGCAAATAGAGTATATACATATATTTTACCATTTTCAGACAATCTACCTTATAAGGAAAATTTTAAATTGCATAAGGAAAGAACAAAAAAAATATGTGAAATTATGGAAAGATATAAATGTAGATTGGGTATTGAATTTATAGGAACAAAAAAAGTAAGAGAAAAACATAAATATGAGTTTATATGGAATTTAGAGCAGATTTATGAATTTATAAAAGAGGTTAAAATGGATAATCTTGGAATTTTACTTGATAGTTGGCATCTTTATGCTTCGGATGGGAAAATTGAAGATATAAAAAAATTAAAAGGAAAAGATATAATTTATGTTCATGTTAATGATGCACCTCGTATTCCAAAAGAACAATTAATAGACAATGAGAGATTTTTACCAGGAGAAACAGGAATTATTGACATTGTTGGATTTTTAAAAGTCCTTAAGGAAATTGGATATGATGGACCAGTAACACCTGAACCATTCAATAAAAGAGTAAATGAACTTCCTGATGAGATTGCTGTAAGATTGGTTGGTGGCTATCTTTTAAAAATATGGAATAAAATTTTTTAATTTCAAAGTTTTAGAGTTTTAGAAACCCCTTAAATATCCCTTCTGAATATGAAATTTCTATTTTAAAATTAGACAAAAACTGGGATAAAATATAAAATAAAAATTGATATGAAAATAGATTTAACTTATTTATCCGAGAAAAAATGAAAACCCTTGAAGAGATAAAAGAGAAATTGAAAGAGATAAAGCCATTACTTGAAGAAAAATATAAAGTGAAAGAGATTGGAATTTTTGGTTCTTATGCAAAGAATAAACAAAAGAGGAGGAGTGACATAGATATACTTGTTGAATTTTATGAAACTCCTACGTTACTTGAATTTATTGACCTTAAATTTTATTTATCAGAAAAACTTGGAAGTAAAGTAGATTTGGTAATGAAAAGCGCATTGAAGCCGTTTATTGGAAAATATATATTAAAAGAGGTTATTTACATATGAAAAGAGATATAAGAGATTATTTAAATGATATTCTGGAAGAGTGCAACTACTTAATGAGGGCAAGTGGAGAATTAACATTTGAAACCTTTATTCAGAACGAACATCTTAAAAAGGCATTTTTGAAAAGTTTAGAAAACATTGGAGAAGCAGTAAAGAAGATTCCTAAAAAATTGAAGGATAAATATTCAAAAATTAATTGGCGAAATGTTGCTGGAATAAGAGATATCTTAGTTCATGAGTATTTCGGAGTTAATTATAAAGTTATATGGGAAACTATAAAAGAAGATGTTCCAAAATTAAAAGATGTTATAGAAGAAATAATAGAAAAAATGAAAAATAGAGGCAATAAATCAAATAGATGAGGTTGCGGACAATGAATAGAAAGATAGATAAGATTATAAACCTTGAAGAGATAAAAGAGAAATTGAAAGGACTAAAGCCATTACTTAAAGAAAGATATAAAGTGAAAGAGATAGAAATCTTTGGTTCTTATGTAAGGGGTGAGCAAGGGAAAAAAGCGATCTTGATATACTCATTGAATTTGACGAAAGTGCCGAGATTGGGCTACTTGAATTTATACATTTGGAAAATTTTTTAAGTGATATGCTTGGTGTAAAAGTTGACCTCGTAATGAAAAATGTGCTAAAACCCCACATAGATAAGCATATTTTAAATGAGGGGTGAAATCTATGGAAAAAGATTTAAACTTTGAAGAGAAACTCTGGAAGGCAGCGGATAAGTTAAGAAAAAAGATTGAAGTCCATGAATATAAGTATGTCGTTTTGGGTCTTATATTCTTGAGGTATCTTTCTTTCTCTTTTGAGGAAAAAAGGAAAGAGATCGAGGAGAGGGAAGCAAGAAGGTTTCCTGAAGAATACAGATTTCAGGTTTGTGAAGATAGAGAAATTTATCTCGCAAGTGGAACTCTTTATGTTCCTGAGGTCGCAAGATGGGATTATATAAAAAGGAATGCAAACCAACCAAATATCGGAGAAATAATTGACAAAGCCATAGAAGCACTCGAAAATGAATACCCAAAACAATTAAAAGATGTAATACCAAAAATATTTTCAAAAGTAAAGCTTGATCATTATGACCTCGCTTACCTTATAAATCTCTTCTCAGAAATCCAATTT
>JBMFMQ010000018.1:0-21692 GCA_049970595.1 Candidatus Ratteibacteria bacterium
CCGAAACCATCCCACCTACAGAGAAGATTGCTATACCAAGAAGGTGGGATTGTTTCAAACCCCAGTGCTTTATATGTAATTCAGTTAGTATTTACAGATATTTTTCAAAAAATTTAAATGCAAGTTTTCCAGAAAAAGAATGTCCTCCAGGGAATATCTCAATCCATAAATTTTCTTTAACTCCTGCAATCTCATATGCCTTTTTAACTTTCTCATGTGCCTTCTTTGCAGAATGAATCCAGAAACATGTATCATTTGCTCCTGATTCAATTAAAAGTGGCTTTTGTAAAGCATCTATTTTATTTGGCATTTTTTCCTACCTCAAACATACCTTTTCAACTCTCTCAAATATTTTTATTGTATCTTCAACTTCTTTTTTTGTCCAGCATTCATTAATATATAAAGTTATATGGGAATTTAATGCCTTTTCTGCAAAAGGACATTTATATTCAATATTTTGTGCATAAGGATTAAATGGATAACCTGAACTACCAAATGTTTTTCTTTCTTTTATAAATGGGTTTTCATACATGGGGATTACATAATGTGCTCCAACAGGTAGTCCTTCTTTTCTTAAAATCTCTGCTATTTTATATTTATCATATTTCAATCTCTCTTCATCAACTCTTACAAAACAGAACCAGTAGTTTGGCTTTGAATTATCCGGTCTTTTCCATAACGAAAATGCCTTAAAGTTTTTAAATCCATTCCTCAATTCTTCAACAATTTTAAATCTTTTTTCTGCAATCTTTTTTATCTTTTTAAGTTGAACCCTTCCAATTGCTGCTTGGATTTCAGTCATTCTATAATTTAAACCGAGTGATACATTTCCTTTTGGATTCTCTATCCCAAAAGGTTTCCCTCTATCAGCAAATCTTTTTGAAAGCCAGTAATATTCCTCATTATCAGTTATTATCATTCCACCCTGTCCTCCACTTGTCATATGTTTTCCACTCATTAAACTAAAAACACCAATATCTCCAAAAGTCCCTACATATCTACCTTTGTAAATTGAGGCATGACTTTGTGCACAATCCTCAATTAATTTTAAATTATATTTTTTTGCAACTTCCATAATTCTATCCATTTCACATGGAACACCTGCAAGATGAACAACTATGATTGCTTTTGTTTTTTTATCTATCTTTTCTTCAATTGTCCTATCTGTCAAATTTAAAGTATAAAAATCAACATCTGCAAATAAAGGGATAAGTCCCTGAAATAAAATAGGCATAACTGTTCCAGGGTCTGTTATTGGTGTTGTTATAATTCTATCCCCTGGTTCAAGTTCAAGTGAAGCAATTGCTGAATGGATTGCAGCAGTCCCTGAACTTGTAGATGTTGCAAATTTTGTCCCAAAAAATTCTGCAAATTCCTTTTCATATTTATCAACTTCTGTCCCTGCATACCTATCAAGATATTTTGCTGTTTCTTCTTTTGTCGCTTTCTTCATCATTTCATTTATTTTTTTTACTTCCTTTTCATCAAACATAATTCTTTGAGGAAATGGTTTTTTTCTTATAGGTTTACCTCCATCAATAACAAGTTTTTCCATCTTCTCCTCCTTCAAATTCTAAATGTTAATCCCCAGTTTCCAATTGTTTGTGGGTCTCCAGTGTCATCTTTTAAAAGTTCCTTATAATTTTTTGTTATTTTTTCAAAAGCACTGAATACTTCTTCTATCACATTTTTATCAAATTTAACAAATCTCGGAATACTGAATACTTTTTTACCAATATTTTCTGAAATAGGCAGAGAACCAATTTTGCTTCTTATATCTTTTTTTGAATTCCTTATAACTGTTGGTTTTCCATCATTATAAATATCAATATTTTGGAATAAAGGATGGAGATGTAATGGTTTATTACAACCAGGATACGAAGAAACACCTTCTGCCCTTAATGCTTCACAAAATCTTGTTATTGATAAACCTTCAAGTTCTTCTTTTTTGTAATGAGCAATTGGAAAATACCAGCCACCTTTAGTTAAACCTGAATTTTTTGGTGGTCTGTGTGTTTTTATTCCTGGAAGTTTATCAAGAAGGTCACAAAAATAATTCATTGCCTTATCTATTTCTTCAAAAATCTCTTTAAAAATCTTAATAAATACAATACCTACTGCAGAAGAAAGTTGATGTATTCTATATTTATATCCACCCCATGGAATTCCAATCCCTTGTTTTAAATAATCTATCGTAATTTCAGAATGTCTTTCATAATGCCCAAAGATAATTGCTCTTTCATAAATTTCAAGTTCATTTGTCAGCATAATCCCACCTTCTCCAATAGGAAATGATTTGCCACTCATCAATGAAAAAGCAGAAACATCTCCAAAAGTTCCTGTTAACTTACCCTTATAAAAACACCAGTGAGAATGAGAACAATCCTCAAGAATTTTTAAATTATATTTTTTTGCAATAGACATAATTTTCTCCATATCAGCAGGATAACCAGCATAATGAACAACAACTATTGCTTTTGTTTTTTCTGTAATATGCCTTTCAATATCATCAGGGTCTATACATAAACTTTCTTCATCAATATCTGCAAATACACAAGTTCCTCCAAGGGAAAGAACAGGTAAACATGAAGCCCAGTAAGTCATTGAAGGACATATTACTTCATCACCTTTTCCAATTTTTAAACCAAATAAAGCAGAATGAATTGCTGCGGTACCATTATTATGACATAAAGCATATTTCATTCCATAAAGATTTGCATATTCTTTTTCAAACTCTTTCGTTAATTCAATACCTGACATCGCTCCTTTTCTCAGTATTTCAAGAACTTTTTCTTCCATCTCATTTGTTATAATAGGCCATTTAAAGTATTCAGAATAATCTCTCTTTACTGCTTTTTCTCCGCCAAAAATTGCAAGTTTCATTTTATCCCTCCGGTTTTATATTTGATTCTGGTTTTTTCATTAATTTAGAAGATGAATCAAGGTCAATGTATAAAGAAACATCATTATGCAATCTTAAAAATGAAGCAGGAACTTTTTTTGATATTTCTCCTTCAAAAGTTAATTTTACTGCATCTGCTTTCTGTTTCCCAGGAACCATACAGAATATTTTATCTGCAAGTAGAATACCTGAAACAGTCATTGTTAAAGCATTTCTCGGAACATCATCTAAACTTTTATATCTTGCCTTGGGATTTGGATGGTTTTTATAGTCATCATATTGCTGCTTAACCGAAATATCATCTATTTTTATTTTTATAATAAATTCTTTTCTCAATAAGTCAGTATTTGGTTCATTAAAAGCAATATGTCCATTAACTCCAATACCAATAAAAGCAAGATATAGCCCATTCCCTTTTTTAACTTCTTTGTATTTTTTTTTAAATAATTCTGTATAATTTTTAATAATCTCATCTGGGTCTTTACCTGCATCTTTTATATAAAATATATTTTCTTCTGGAATATCAACTTTACTGAAAATGTGTGTCTTTAAATATTCCTGAAAAGTATTTGGATGTCCCTTGGGCAGGTCTATATATTCATCAAGATGAAATGCATAAATATTTTTCCAGTTTATTTTTTTGTTTTTTGATAAATTTTCAAGAAATGTGTCTTGAGATGGAGCAGCAGCAAAAACACATATACATTTTTTATTTTTTGTATATTCTTCAAGGATTTTCCCTGCATCTTCACCTGCTTTTTTCCCAAGTTCTTCATTGTCTTTAAGAATAAAAATTTTAAAGTTCTTTATCTCCATTTTTCTCCTTTTTTAAATTTTTAAAATTTTTTTTGCATTTTCATAGAAAATTGCTTTTTTCTTCTCTTCTGATATATTAACATTTTTCAGATAATTAATTATTGGCAATTCCTGTTCTGGATAAAGATAATCAGTTGCAAATAAAAGTTTATTATAAAATCTATTTAGAAATTCAACTCCATATTCAGGGTCCCTTGTTAAAGCATTATAAGCACTTCCTGCCGATAAATCTGCATAAATATTTGGATAATTTAAAAGTAAATATTGAACCTTTCCTTCCTTCTCAATTTTGCCTTTTGGATATGAATTTCTTTCTTCAGGAGTTACATTTCCTGAAATTTCTGCCCACCATCCAGGTCCATGACCAACAAATATTGTATCTGGGAATTCATTTAAAACTTCTTCAATATAAGGTAACCCAATCTCATCTAAAAGCCCAATTGTTGATTTTCCTGGAACCCCTCCAAGATGGAAAACTATTGAAAAATTAAATTGTCCACATGCTTTGTATATATTTTTCATTCTTTTATCATTAAAATTTAAATTTGCAAGTATTTCTCCAAATCCCTTTGCTCCTTTTTTTACATATTCCTCAATTAAATTAAATATATATTTTTCATTTTCATTATTCATCCCTCTTCTTGGGTCAATATTGCAGAATGGAATTAATCTATCTTTATATTTTTTACAGACATTTAAAACATTATCACTTGTATTATACCAATGTGTCTCTTCTGGATTTTCAATAGGTAAAATTACTGCCTTTTCAATTCCATATTTATCCATTGTATCTATCAATTTTTTAGGAGTTAATGGCTTTCTTCCATAAAAAATCTTTCCAATATGAACATGATAATCAATCATTCTTCCCTCCCTGTTAAATTTTTTTTATTTTAAATTTTGTAAATAATAAAGTCAAATAAAATTTCTGTTGAAGTTAGAAAAATTGAAAAACTTTAAAATTTATGATAATATTATTTTCAATATGGAAAAAAAATCTTTTGAGTTTTTTAAAAGTGGATTGAATTATCTTGGTGGAGGAAGTTCAACAAATTCAAAAAGACCTGTTTTTGAAGAAGAACCAGCAATTATTGTTAAAGGGAAAGGTTGTAGAGTATGGGACATGGATGGAAATGAGTATATTGATTTCAGATGTGCTCTTGGTCCGGTAACTCTTGGCTATAATATCCCGGAAATAAATGAAGCAATTATAGAACAAATTAAAAATGGAATTTCATTTTCATACCCACATCCACTTGAAATAATTGTTGCAAAAAAATTGGTTGAAATTATACCATGTGCTGAAAGGGTTAGATTTTTAAAAACAGGTGGAGAGGCAATTTCTGCCTGTATTAAAATTGCAAGGAACCATACAAAAAGGAAAAAAATAATTCACTGTGGATATAATGGATGGTTAAATTGTTTTGAAACCTCTGGAGTTTCAGCACCTGGTATAGCAAGTTCATCCCCTCAAAAAGGAATTCCACCTGAAATTATATCACTTCATAAAAACTTACCCTGGGCTGATTTTGATATCTGGGAAAAAGAATTTAAAGAAAAGGGAGAAGAAATTGCTGCTGTTGTTATTGCATCAAATTATAGAGATATTGAAAAAGGGAAAGAATTTCTTCCTTTTATAAGAAAATTAACTATAAAATATGGGGCTCTTATGATTATGGATGAAATCGTTACTGGTTTCAGAGTAGCAATTGGTGGAATTCATCAATATTTTAATTTTCTTCCTGATATGTCTGTATTCAGTAAAGGAATAGCAAATGGAATGCCTCTATCTGCTTATCTTGGAAAAAAAGAATTAATTGATACTTCATCTGAATTAGGGATTTCATCAACCTTTGGTGGAGAAACACTTTCACTGGCTTCATGCAATGCAGTTATTGATTTTTATATAAAAAATAATGTAATTGATTATCTGTGGAACACTGGGAAAAAAATCTGGACAGAAATAAATAAACTTTTTAAATATTATGGGATAGAGGCAGAAATTAAAGGATTTCCAGTATGTCCCTTTTTTGATTTTAAAAATTCAGAAGAGAGAAACCGATTTTTCAGAAATTGTTTTAAAAATGGAGTGATATTTTATAATGTTGGTTATGTGAATTACTCTCATAAAGAAAAGGATATAGAAGAAGCAATAGATAGAGTTGAAAAAAGTATAAAAGAAATGAAGAAATGAAAATAATTGACAGCCATATTCATACACAGAGAGAAGATTGTGATGATTTAATTGATTACGCCAAGAAATTTAATATATGTAAATCTTTTCTTCTCGGAGATGTTTTAAAATATGGATATAATCAAAGCGAAGAACAGGTTAAAAATATAAATGATTTAACGATTAAACTTATTCAAAAATATCCTGATTTTTTTGTTGGATTCTGTTATTTAAATCCAAGAAATTCAAAAAAATTTATAATTGAAGAAGTTGAAAGGTGTATATTAAAAAATAAATTTAAAGGTATAAAACTTGAAGCATCAATTTTTGCATCTGATAAAATTGTGTTTGAAATTGCTGATATTGCTCAAAATTTAAATATACCAGTGGTTCACCATTGCTGGAATACTCTATCCCTTGGAAGAAATCCAAATCCTGAATGTTTTCAAACAGACCCTGAAGACATAGTAATTCTATCAAAAAACTTTCCAAAACTTAAAATTATAGTGGCTCATTTAAGAGGAATTGATATAAGGGGTGTTTTAACCATAAAAAATTATGAAAATATTTATGTTGATACAAGTGGAGCACAACCTGTTTCTGGAATAATTGAATATGCAGTAAAAAAGATTGGTTCTGAGAGAATTCTATATGGTTCTGATGTTTATTTTCCTTTTGGCAGAGATATACCAGTTCAATTAAGTTCAGTTATTTACAGTAATATAAAATCAAATGAAAAAGAAAACATTTTATTTAAAAATGCAAAAAAATTCTTGGAAAATGATAATTGATATAAATGTAAATTTTGGAACATGGCCATTCAGAAGATTTCAGATTAATGATTTAAAAAAAATTGAGAAAAAACTTAAAATAAACGGAATTAAATATGCTTTTATTTCACACATTGGAGGTGTTTTAAATTTCCAGGAAGTAGAAGAATATAATGAGCAACTCTATAAAAAAATAAAAAATCAGAAATTTTTTATCTTTGTTCCAATAGTAAACTTAAATCTTCCTGATGCTGATGAAAAAATTGAAAAATACAGATTGATAAAAATTGTTCCAACCTACCATTTTTATTCTTTAAACGATAAAAAATTAATACCTCTTTTTAAAAAAATTTCTGATAAAAAAATAATAATTTTTCTACAGATGAGATATGAAGACGAAAGAAGCCATAATCCGCTTTTTAAAATTGATGGACTTGAAATTGAAGAGATTAAAAAATTTGCTTTAGAATTTCCAGAAATAAAAATAATAATTTTGTGTGGATATTTTAATGAGATTATTCAATT
Organism: Candidatus Ratteibacteria bacterium; assembly: GCA_049970595.1. Lineage (GTDB taxonomy): Bacteria > Ratteibacteria > UBA8468 > B48-G9 > JAFGKM01 > JAMWDI01. The sequence goes on from JBMFMQ010000018.1 coordinate 7,187, forward strand.
GTGTAAGATTGAAAACATTTATTCAGATATCTCATTTGTTGAAAATTACAAAACAATAAAATCTCTTTTAAATGAAATATCTTCATCAAAAATATTGTTTGGAAGCCATATGCCATTTTTTTATATTGAATCTGAAATTGCAAAATTAAAATATGCTGAAATTGAAAAAGAAGACCTTAAAAAAATAAGTTATAAAAATGCTTTTTCAATTATAGGAATATAATTTCCTGCCAATTTTTTCATAAAATTTATTTCTTTTTTCCGTTTCTTTTTCATCTGTCTTTGTAAATTTTGAAAAAATATAAAGAGAAATAAACATAATTGGTAAAGAAGCACAAACATACAATACCATCCATTCATTATGTTCAAGCCCATGAGGACCCCATTTGACAATCAAAGTTATTATACCAACAATCAAAGTTGAAATAATACTTGCAATTGCTCCTTTCTTGTTAGCCCATTTAAAATAAAATGCACCAAAAGCAGGTGCAAATGAAACTGTAAGTAATACATCGGCAATAAATAACATTGCAAGGATATACTTCATAAAATAGATTGAACCAAATATTGTAAATAAAGCAAGGATTAAGGTTATAATTTTAGAAAAAAACATCCTTTCTTTTTCAGTGGCATTGGGTTTAAAAATTCCGACAAAAATATCCTGTTCTATCATTGAAGCATTTGTATTCCAGATTGAACTTAAAGTTGTTTGACAGACAGCAAATATCATTGAGAGTATAAGACCTTTTAAACCTACAGGAACCCAGTAAGATATTGCATAAGCAAAACCAAGTGACATATCCTCATGTTTTAAGTATGGCCATCCAACTTTTGAAAATGCGCAGATAATCATAATGAGGAAATATAAAAGAAATGTTAAAAAAGTTGTCCATGCCATTGAATAATATGCTACTCTTTCATTTTTTGCAGCAAACATTCTCTGAGCATACCAGGGAGCAGTATAATAAAGCATTGTTAGAAGAACACAGTAAGAAAGAATAAACTTTGTCGATAAAACAGGGTCGTTCCAATTTTCAATAATTTTCCAACCAAGATAATTTGAAGTATAAACACTTTGTAATCCTTGCAATCCACCAGATTTATTCAAAGAAATAAAAAATAGAACAGGAATTGTTAAAACAGTTACAATAAAAGAGGCAAGGTCAGTCCATATTACAGAAATCAAACCACCAGCCAATGTAAAGGCAAGAACAACAAGACATATTATAACAATTGTAGCATTCAAAGAAAGACCAAAAGCGATGTTAAATATTATAGATGCTCCTTTAAGATATGCACTGCATAAAATTAAAAGTAAAAATATGTTTATAATACTTATAATAATCCTGATTTCCTTACCATATCTATCCTCAAACATTTCAGCAACAGATATACAATTAACCTTTTTCCAGTTTTTCGCGGCAAATAAAGTGTAAAATCCATAACCAACAATAAAAACAACAGGAACCATAGAAGCAAAAAGACCTGCACTATAACCAAGTTTTGCCCATCCCATTAAAGTCGCTGTGTTAAATTCTGTCATAACAAGAGTTCCTATTAATGGTAAAATTGGAGTCTTTCTTCCTGCTACAAGATAATCCTCTGTATTTTTAACTTCTTTTGCTTTGTAAAAACCATAAATCAAAATTCCCAAAACATAAATAATTACTATAAACATATCAATCATTTCTCTCTCCTCTTTTTATTTTTCCAGACATATTACTTCAAACTCTTTTAAAAAAGGCAAAACTATAGTTGAATAATTTTCATGCCTTTCTACTTTTAAATTTTTATCTGAAAAAAGAGGATATGCATGGTTGAATTTTAAAAAAACCTTTATTTTGAGATTATTTATTTCCTTTATATAATTGATTGGTCTTTTAATTCCTGTTGTTAAATTTATAAGATAGATAAAAACTTTATCGTCTTTTTCTCTCAATATAACCTCAACCCATTCTTCATCTATTTCTACAAATCTAAAAGTTGTTTTTTCAAATATATTCTCAAGCAATTTACTGTATTCAGGGAATCTATATTTAAAATAAGTTCCTCCAAAATTTCCTGAAAAATAAAAAGAGTATCCTTTACCATATTTATTAACAACCATAAATGGGAAATCCGAAATTTCTGGAATTCCATCATAACATCCTTTTAATTTTTCATAAAAATAAATGATTACTTTCCCTGAAATTTTTTTTGTTTTAATTCCATATTCAACTGCTGGAAGATATTTTTTTGTAATTTGTTTTAAGTAATCAGAAGGAAAAACTGGATATATATAGTCCCATTTATTTGGTCCAAAAATTTCATTTAAAAACTCAACTCCAAAAACATCTTTAAGATTAAAATCTTTCAATCTTCTTCCATTTTCATCATAAAGAGATGTTTCAAATGAACTTATTAAATTTCCACCATTTCTCACAAAATCTCTTATTTTTTCAATATTTTTTTCTGAAAGACAGGCAGCATTTGGAAGTATTAATGTCTCATATTTTGATAAATCTTTAAAATTTTCCTCATCTATAACATCAAACTGAATTTTATTTCTTGATAAAATTTCATAAAATCCAGAAAATTCCTCATTTATATCACCTATCATTTCTCTTCTCATTTCTTTTGTAAAGTCAGTTAAAGGAACACTTGAACCTCTGTAAAAATTTGAAGATATAAATGGATAAAGTAAAGCAACATTAGATAAGGAATTTGTTTTTAACAGATATTTTTCATTTTCCTTAATTTTTTTATTAATTTCCTCTATACTTTTTATTACACTTTTTTCTTTTATATCTTCTGGGAAAATAGCCATCCAGACATTACCTCCATTTGCAATTGTTTCATACATTAAAATCTTAACTTCTTTTTCAGGAAGTAAATACCAACTCCATGGCTTATGACCTGCACAATCAAATACAACTACTGGTTTCCCATTACTTTGAGAATTCAATAATTTTGCAGTTATTCCTGGTTTATAAATTGAAGTTAAATTTAAATCACCATATATAAATCCACCTTCTGCTCCAAGTATATCTGTATGTTTAATTATTTCTCTGTTATTTCTTCCTGTTGTCCAAAATGGCCAGTTTGCATTTCCATTCATATAAAATAAAATTTCTGAATTTTTTCTTTTTATTATTTCATTTGATTCTTTTAAAAACCTACCAAGTGACTCAACCTGAAAATTTATAAGTTCTTTCCACAATGGATTTTCAAATTCACTTTTTTTCGGTATATCTTCTCCTGTTTTTTCCTTAAATGCTTTTTTACAAGTTTCACAATAGCATGTATTCGCAAAAAATACTGGCCCATCATAAAAAATTCCATCTATCTCATATCTACATAAATCCTCAACAATTTCAAAAACCCAGTTTCTATATCCACTATTAATACATAATGAACTACCTGTAGAATAAACATCATCAATCAAACTTCCATCTTCTCTTATCTGTCCCCAACCAGTTTTCTTTGCAAATTCTTTTTTATACCAGTGAACATTAAAATAAACAATAACTTTTATATTATTCTTATGGGCAATTTTAATAAATCCCTTTAAAATATCAGGATTTTTATTTTTTGAATTTCTTGTTTCAAAATAAAATCCAGAATCGTCAAGTCCACTATCTCCCTTTTCACTTTTCAATTCCATACAATGAAAATGGCATACATTCCCTCCAAGTTTTTTAATTATTTCAACATGCTTTTCTATTGGAAGTTTATCAATTTCAAAAGGATTTGTTATTTCAATTATTCTTAAAGGTATTTTTTTCCACCATCCCACTTATTCCTCCATTTCTGAAATTATCTTTACAGAAACAGGTCTTACAGGTGCTCTGCTTTTCTGCAATTTTATTTCTTTAACAGATATACCTGTTTTTTGAGAGATTATTTTCAATATTAAATTTGTGCATGTTTTTCCCTGACATAAACCCATTCCTGCTCCGATTGCTCTTTTTATTCCATCAACATCAATTATCCCTTTCTCAATCACATTTATTATCTCATCTTCTGTTATTTCCTTGCATCTGCATATAATCTTTTTCTTTTTCATTTTTTAAAACTCCTTACAACATTATAATATTTCTTGGGGAAAGAAAAGGTTACAAGTGCTGTCATACCATTTTTTTCAGGTGGCACCACTTTTACAATTTTTCCATTGCAAACATACTTTCCATTTCTATCAAGACATTTTATTCTTTCTCCTTTCTTAGGCAATGGTAAAAATTCATAAGGTATAGTTAATGATGCTTCTTTTTCATTAAAATTATAATTTAAAACAAATATTGCAAGACCAGGACATACTGAAATACACTTTCCACATCCAGAACATTTTTCTTCATCCAATTTTGGTAAATTTGTTATTGGAAAACCAACTTTTATTGCTTCTTTTGGACATATAGTTTCACATGGATTACACGGGATATCCTCAATACATTCTATAATTGCAACAGGTCCTTTCTTAATTCTTTTTTCTGAAGGATATCCTTTTGTTTTTAAATAAATTTTTTCATCAAATCTTAACTCTTTCATAATATTCCCTTATTATTTCTTCTTTTGATATTTTTCTTTTTTCTCCAAAAGTTCCAATCCTGAAATCATTAATTCTTCTTCTAATTTTTTCTTTTTCCCCAATGAAATTTTTACCTTTAAGTTTTTCAACAATAGAAATGCCAGCAAGTTTTCCCTCTTCCATAGCAGTTGATGCTTCCTCTATTCCTGAACAATCTCCTGCAATATAAATCCCATCAACAGTTGTTTCCATATTTTCATTATGTAAAGCAATAAATCCTCCAAGATAACTCTTATATGTAAATAAACAGCCCGCCTGATATAAAAGTTCATTTAAAGGAGATAGCCCAACAGCAATACATATTAAATCAACATCAATTTCTTTTCTCTTCCTTATAATTGGTTTGAAATTATTATCAACAGGACATATAACAGCACATTCTACTTCTTCTTTCCCAACTGCTTCTAAAATTGTTGTTGAAAGGTAAATAGGAACTCCAAATCTTTTAATTTTTGAAGCATGAACCATATAACCTCCAATCTTTGGCATAATTTCAATAACACCAACAACTTCTGCGCCTGCCTGTAATAACTGATAAGAAACAATTAATCCAACATTTCCTGAACCAACCATTAAAACCTTTTTCCCTGGTAAAACTCTGTGAATATTTATCATCGTTTGACAGGCACCTGCTCCCATAACTCCTGGTAAAGTCCATCCAGGAAATGACAAAGGATTTTCTATTGCTCCAGTTGCTACAATTACTCCCTTTGCTTTTACAAGAATATTTTTACCATCTTTAATAATACCAATGACTTTATCCTTAAAAATTCCATAAACCACACTATTTAACCATACTTCAACTCCTAAACTTTTAACTTCATTTAATAACAATTCACCAATCACAAATCCTCTTACACCTGCCAAATGTTCCTTTGAACCAAAAAATCTGTGAATCTGTTTAAATAATTGTCCACCAGGTCTTAAATTTTCATCAATTAATAAAACATCCACTCCTTTTTTTCTTGCCTCAATAGCAGCAGAAAGACCAGCAGGACCTCCGCCAATTATCACCACATCTTTTTCTTCCATTTTCCAAGACCTTTTTGAAATTCAATTTTCATTCCTTTTCTTACAGGAGTTATACATGTTCTTACATTTGGGACTCCATCAACAATCATAACACAATCAGTACATCTACCAATAGCACAAAATATTCCTCTCGGTTCTTTAAATTTTTCTGTTTTCCTCAAAGTTCTTATACCATTTGCATATAAAACAGATGCAATCATTTCTCCTTCATAGGCAGTAAATTTTTTCCCATTGTAATAAATATAAACCTTTTTCCTTTCTGGGAAATCTCCTAAAATAGGATGTTTGTAAATTCTAAAATCTTTTCTTTTCATTTTTTTCTATATTTATTAAATGTTTCTACAGATGAAATAACATTTTTTTCTGGATAAGTTGGCCTATGCCATCTTAAAACATTACATATAAATCCACCAGATGAAGAATTAAGATTTTCAACAAGTTCTTCTGCTTGGTTTTTTACATCTTCTGGAGTTCCATATGCAAGTGTACTCATCATATCAACAGAACATTTTAAACATCTTTTCCCTTTTATTTTTTCCTTAAGTGTTTTTATCCCAATTACATTCGGCTGAACAAATTGAAAAACATCTATTTCCATATTCAACAAATCGTCAATTATAACTTTTATATCTCCATCAAAAAGGAGTCCTGTATACATATTTTCCTGATGAATTTTTTTAAATAGTTTTTCATAAAAACTCTTAAAATACTTTCTCCATATTTCAGGATTAAAAAATAACCCATTATTTCCAGCAATTTCATCTATTAAATTTACCATATGAGCACCTATCTTTTTCCATTTTGGAATTAAAGAGTAATGGTATTCAAAAATGGCAGAAATTACATCAAGAATAAATTTAATATCCTCTACAATTTTTATAAAGAATGTTTGATATCCAAAAATATTGTAAGCAATTAGAAAAGCACCCGGGTCAATGTATCCACATATAAATCTATCAGGATAATTTTCTCTTATTATTTTGCCAGTTTTATCAAAAAATTTATCATTTATCTCTGAAGATGGAAATTTATAATCATTTAAATTGTTTTTATCTGATAGTGGGCTTTCTAAAATTATATAAGTAGAACTTTCATCAACAGGAATTTTCTGTAAGACACCCCATTCATCTCTTCTTAAAATTTCACCATTTTCTAACTTCTTTTCATCTGTAAATGTCCAGTGATATGTAACCCATGCAGAATCAAAATTTTCTGTTCCTGGTATAAATTTTACTTTTTCAGGGTCAAGTGTTCCATAAGCATTATAAATTTTAGGAACATCTACAAGCTCCATAGGTAAATAATCAGGTTTTCTAAATTCAATTGCTCTTTTAACAACATCAATATGGTCCATTTTATACCCTTGCAAAAAATTCTGCTAAAATTGTGTAATTGTAAAATTCAGGCCAGTTAATTTTCTTCTTATAAAACCTCTCTGGTTTAAAAATATCTATATTCAATGAGGTTTTCCCGTATACAATGAGTTCTGAAATAACTTTACCAACAATTGGTCCATATGCCATACCATTCAAAAAACCTGCAGCAATATACAAATTTTCTGTTTCCGGATACTTTCCTATACATGGCAAACAATCACCTGTAACTGCCATAACTCCACTCCATGACCTGATAATTGATATATTTTCAAGTCCTTTAAAAATTCTCTTAAAAATTGCTGAACTTCCTGATAATTCAATGGGTTCAACTGTTTCATCATAATGTAAATTTCTTTCTCTTGCCTGTGTCCTAAATCCACCTGCAACCAGATTTCCGCTTTTTGTCTGTGTTGTTGTAAAAATTGCATCTCCATCAATAAATGCTTCCATTGGATAAACTGGAAGTTTTGCAACAGGTTCTGTAACAACTGCAACCTGTCTTAATGGAAGTATATCAATTTCAGGGCATAAAAAAATTGACCAAGCATTTGTAGCATTTATAACAACATCTGAATAAATTTTTTCACCATTTTCAAGTTCAACTCCTTTAACCTTCCCATTTTCCTTTATAATTTTTTTAACAGGTGTATGAGTAAAAATTCTTGCTCCAAGTTTTTGTGCTGAAAAGGCAAAGCCATATGTTAAAAAGAATGGATTTATTGTGCCATCAGATTTTCTGAATCTTGCCCCAAAAACATTATCCGTAAGTAAAGGACATAAATTTAGTGTTTCTCTTTTATTTAAAATTTCTATTTCTTTATCGCCTGCTTTTTTCTGTGCCTTAACTGTTTCTTTTATGTCTTCCCACTCCTCTTTGGTTAAAGCAATATCTAAACTTCCTATTTTTTGATATTCAAGATTGAAATTTAATTCTTTTTCAAGATTTTTCAAAATTTTATTATTTTCTTTTGTTATTTCCAATCTTGCTTTTATTGTTTCAGGGTTTTTATCCCTCCCTTCAAGTTGAATTACCTGTCCTCCGTTCCTACCACTTGCTCCAGAAGCAATATTCCTCTTTTCAAATACAATTACCTCTTTTTTTTCTTTTGTCAGATAATATGCAATTGAACATCCCATAAGTCCTGCACCAATAACTATAATCTCTACTTTTTTGGGTCCCTTTCCCATTTAAATTTTTATAATCTTTTCTTCCTTCGCAGATACTTCAGCAAAAAGACAAACCTTCAAAATTTCTTTTGCTTTTATTGCTTTTTCTACATTTGCTTTCTTTTCACTGACTTTTTTAAGAAAATCCACTGTATCAATACTTATATTAACTTTTTCTAAACTAATTTCTTTTTTACCCGTTTCTTTATCTATAAAATAAAGTTTCCCATCATAAAAAAACATACCTTTTTCTCCAACAAATTTAATTTTAAAATCCTTCACATTTTTTATTCCCATTCCAAATTCAATAGTTGAAATAATTCCTGAAGAAAATTCTAAATTCATTATTGAAAAAGTTGATAACATTTCACCTTTTTCTCCATAATCAATATTTTCAAAAGCACAAACTTTTCTTACATCCTGCCATATATCAAGCAGTTGACTCACAAAGTGATAGTGCTGCCAGATATATAACGGACCACATAAAGAAGGTTGGGAATACCACCCGCCTAAAGACGAACAAATATAAGAAAAATAAGAAAAGAATGGTCTTCCAATTAAATTTATATTTTTCTTTATAGTATAGAATGGATTTTCAAGAAGTTGTGTCAAACTTATCCAGTAAACAAGATTTTTCTCTTTAGCAATATTTATTAATTCATCAACTTCTTCTATTTTTAAAGTTGGGGGATATTCAACAAGAACATTTTTATTATTAAGTAGAAATTTTTTTGCAATTTCATAATGAGTTGCATTTGGTGTTGAAACTGTTACTGCTTCAATTTCTGAATTTTTTAAAATTTCTTCAATTGATAAAGTATATTTTATTTTATATTTTTCTGAAAAATTTTTAACCTCTTCTTCAAATGGAGAATAGACAATAACAGGTTCTCCAATATCGCTTTCTAATATTGATTTTGTTTGAAAATTTGCTCTTCCACCTGCTCCTATTATCCCTAATTTAATTTTCCCCATATTTACTCCTTTTTTACAATATTGTAAATAATTTTTATAACTTGTCAAATTATTAGGATAGCACGGGATGGAGAAGCAGAGACACCTTTTATCTTTAAAGGCATAATTACAATTTTACATCTCCCACTTTCAACTTTATCTCCATTTACAACAGGAGCAAGGCACATACCACCTGATAGATAAAGTTTCCTTAAATTTGGCAAATTTTTTGAATCATTTGGGTCCTGAATATCATCATAACAAGGAATATCACCTGCAAGAATTTTAACTTTCTTGCTTATTATCCAGTCCATTGCCTTATAATCAAAATGGGGCGAATCTAATACAAAATTCTTTTTATTCCACATCTTATACCAGCCAGTATAAATTATTAAACAATCTCCTTCTTTAACTTCAACTCCAGAATTTTCAAGTTCTTCTACTTTTATATGTTCTCTTTGCCCTTTCTCTTTTAATTTGATTATTGAACAATCAAGAAAAAGTTCTTCAATAGGTACCAGGTCAACAGTTCTTACATCAGGTAGAATATGAGAACCCGTCTCAAGATATGTCCCTGTTAAAATACTCATTTCAAATCTATGAGCAGAAAAACCATCCTTTTTCACATTCGCAACTTCAACTATTTTAGGACCTTTGAAAATTTCCTCATTTAATTCATCTCCATAGTTCCACATCCCATTCTCAATCAATCCGCTTATTTCAACCAGTTTCATTTTAAAGTCATTTCTTAAAAATTTATTTAGAAGCACCTGTAAATTTTAATGGTAATAATCTTGACCTTTCTTGACATTTCCATTCTTTATCTTTTATTAAACTTGTCATTTTTTCCTGAATATCAGGTGTATCTGTATCTGAAATACATATATCTATTCCAATTACTTCTCCTTCTTTTATCCTCATTCCAAGAAGTTTAAATGGTATAAATCCTTCCACATTATATCCATTTTCTGTCTTTTTACTCGCAACTATTATTTTTTCGTCTGTCTTTAAATTCTCAGGATGCCAGATATAAAATTCAGGAGGCATATCAAATATTGGGTCTCCTGTATTCAATAAGTTCCCAGGTGAAATTCCTATATGAAACTGTCCTTCTCTAAATATTCCTTTTGCCTCTGGTGTCCATTTTGTATCTATATAAATCTCAATATGGTCTCCTTTCCATAAATCCTTACCACTCATATTCTGAACAATCTTATCATCAATAACCTCAATTCCTATATATAATCCTTCATTCCTCCAGCAAATAAGAATTGTTCCTGAAAGGTCTTTTTCATTTTTCCATTTATTCTTTCCATATACAACATTTTCCCCTCTTATCTCATAACTCTTTGAAATCATAACCCAGTCGTCTAAATCTCCATCTATGCTTATTGGTGGGTCTGGTTTATATTGACATATTAAAACCTCCCCTCCAAATACTGAAAAAACTAATAGTAAAAATTTTAAAATCACCTTTTTCATTATTTCTCTCCTTTTCTTACCAGTACACAACTTTCATAATCTCCAAGAATAACTTTATAATATGTCTTTCCATCTTTCTTAACCTTTTCTGTATCTTTCTTTATCTCTCTTCCTTCTGAATCAAAAAAATGAACTTCTGCGTTTGAATTATCTCCCCATCCAAAATACCCACTTACTTTTGTTATTATCCTTTCTTTTCCTATTATATATCCTTTATTTATCTCAATTGGTGTTATTGGAAACATATAAGTTGTTAGTGTTGGATATTCAGGCCATATTAAGTAAAAATACCAGTAATATAAACATCCATAATCAAGTGCCTCAAGCATCTTCCTGTAAGCATCCTTTTCACTCCTTTCTGTTATATGGTCTCCAAGTGCAATTGGTGTAAATAGTTGGGCTCTTGTGCAGTTTGATATACTCCCTGTCTCAACAAATCTTGGAACTTTATATCTTAATATTGTCTCTGTATGAGGATTTCCATTTATTACAAGCAGTTTTTTCTTTTCATTCAATATCTTCTCAACCATCTTAACTCTCCATGGCTGGGTTAAAAGTGTAACTGAACTTTTAAGACGAATAATTTTGTGTATCTGGGGGTCTATATCTGCACTATATCCATCATGGGGCTTGTCATAATGGTATTTCGCCATTGAATATTCAAACTCATCCCAGTATATTCCATCTGCTCCGAATAAATCAAGATATTCATCTATCTGTTTTTCACATAATTTGCCATAGGAATTTTCTAAGGTTGGAAAGAATAAAGGATATACAGGGTTTCCATAATCTGCCTGCTGACCATCTGGAAGGAGTATTCTTGCATCTTTATATTTTTCCTTTGCATCCTTTTCTGTATTTATAAAGCAATGGTAATAAGGAAGAATTTTACCATCAGGATATACATCTTTTATCCTTTTTATAATATCTTTAATAAATGGAAGTATATCTGGATTTTCAGAATAATATGCTATATTGTGTGCTTCTATTCCAGTTGCTCCTTTATTAAAAGAAAAACTTATAAAATAGGCATTTTTATTTGTAAAGTATTTTTTCATTAGGTCTGGTTCCATATCTGAACTTGCTAATACAGGAGTATTGAATTTCTGTTTAAGTTCTTCAGTATCCTTTGGGCTGAAATATGACTTTGTTCTTGGTGTAAAAAAGCAGAAACTACCAGGTATTGTAAAGTTAACATCAAGAAATCTCCTTATTGAATTTATAACTGAAAAATAATCAGGTCTATCTGAAAGGAAAATAGCAAACTTCATCGTATATTCTTTATCTGGCATTAAAACAAAATTATTGTCTGCAATTCCATAAGTATTTCCAGCAGCAAAATTCTGAATATGAACCCTGAATACATCATCAATTGGCATAAGTCCTATACCAGATTTTTCAGTTAATATTATTGTTGTTGGATTTGATGAATCAGAAGATGTTGCCCTTTTTAAGTAAATTCTCAATCCACCAAGGTAATATTCTTTAACATTCTGTATCTCTGTTTTATGCCTTATTATAATAGGTAATAATTCATTTGTCTTATTTTTTATCTTTTCTATCACTTCAATAGATTCTTGATTTTTCTTAATCTCCCTTTCAATTTTAAATGTATCTGTTTCTCCATAAACTTTGTCTTTTTCAATCTTTACATTTTTAAATCCCTCAATTTTATCTTTTTCAAATTTTGCCCATCCTGGTATGAGTGAATATTCTGATGTTATTATAAAGTTCTCTCCATTAAAATTTATTGATATTGCACCTGTTTGAGTTAATTCAATTTTATAATCTAATTTCTTTACTTGGCTTGGTGATATATATTCAATTTCTGCAAACAGAGAAAAACAAATAAATGTCCATAAAAATAAAAATTTTTTCATTTTTTCTCCTCCTTTATTTTTAAATCACTTATTACAAGTTTTGCAATTTTTGAATTATTTAGAATTAAAATCTCATTATTCCCATCCCTTAATAAGTCAGTTATTTCAAACTTAAATGTATATGGGTCATTCTCTGGGATATCAACTGGAAAATATGGATTATCCTCCGGAGGTATATAAAAACCGCACGCATAATAAACTGTAAAAACATCTGTTCCTGTTGAACATATCCTTCCGTCTGCCATTGTAAATTTCTCCTTCCTTCCAATAATTCTTTCTATTTTTATCTTTTCTCCATTTAAAAAAATTATAAGAACAGGTGAATGACCTCCAAATTCAATTTTTTCAGAAGATAATCTTGCTTTCAATAAAATTATATATTTTTTATCTTTTTCCTTTTTAAAATCAAATTTATAACTGGTTTTCTCACCAATATCTATTATCTCTTCATCAAGCATAGGAACTATTGTTTCTGTCTTTTTTTCCGGATAAATTTTTCTGTAAATCTTCCCTTTGTAATCTTCAACCTCAAATAAATAATATCCTACACCAAAAACTTCAATCTCTCCATTATATTCATTTGTTCCATTTTTTAAATCTCCTGTATCAAATATCTTACCATCTTCTCCATATACCTTTATCCTCTTTAAATCTTCTCCTTTAACATTATATTTCATCTTACATTTTTCAGGTATTGTCAAAAATATATCATCATAATAACAATCTCCCTCCTGGTCATAATAGGTTAGATATAATGTTAGACCTTTCAATTCCTTTTGCAATAGATACTTTTTTCTTATTTCATCCCATCTATATTTTGCCTTCGGAATTGAAATTGGTAAGTATGAACTTGAACCATCTGAAAAATATGCATTTATTGATGGACCAACATATCCACCTTCACTTGTTATACCATCTGTTTTTATTCTGAAACTTAAATATATATAATTACCAGAAGAAATTGGTTTATCAAAATTTATACTTTGATATATCCCTCTATTATATCCCCTTTCTCCTTTTATCTTGTAACTATATTTCCCCTGATACTTTTCTTCATCTGTATATTCTATCCCTGAAATTTCTGATTTTTCACCAGAAGTTTTAATTGAATACAATGTCCAGCTTGCATTTTCTTCAAATGATGGATTTTTTACATAATTTTTTGATTTAAAAATTGTTTCATCAAAAGAGACATTTATATCAATCTGAGAAAAACAAAAAAAAGATAATATATATAAAATCAAAAAAACCCTCTTCATAAAATTCTCCTTTTTAATATCTATCAAAATGGTTCTCTGGGTCTCCTACAACTGTTCCTCTTCTAAATGGATAATAAAGATATGGATTATCTGTTGTTGTATATTCAAGTTTATTCTGTGCCTTTGTTGGAACAGGAACACTTGTCGCATGTCCATCACACCATAAAACATTTACACTTTTTGAATGCCTTGCATCTAAAAGACCAAAACTACTTGAAGTAGTAAACTGGTCATAAAGTATATAATAGCCCCTTTTAAGTCGTGTATCTATCCCTGAACAATAATCATCAGCAATAAGTATTGTTTGGTCTTTCTTTTTTATCTGGCTATCTTTTGCTGGTCCTTTTAACCCGGGATACCTTGCTGAACTACCTATATGTAGATAATTATATCCATAACTCACATATTGATGCCCTATAGAGGGATTTGTTCCTTGCATAGATGGACAGGTAAATACCTTCCAGAGATTTTGCCAACCTATACCTGCAAATTTCTGATGTCCTTCGTATGTAAAAGGGTCAGGTGTAGAATAAATGTATCTTAAAAGGTATGTGGACCAATAAATGTATAAACTTCCATAGCCGGAATAACCTAAAGAATAAGGTGGGTAATATTCATCATAATCATTTTTATACATTTCAAAAGCAAGTCCTATCTGTTTTAAATTATTCATACATACCGCCTGTCTTGCTTTCTCTCTTGCTTTTGATAGTGCTGGTAGTAGCATCGCTGCAAGGATAGCAATTATCGCAACTACTACCAGCAACTCTATTAATGTGAACCCAGATTTTT
>JBMFMQ010000019.1:0-21230 GCA_049970595.1 Candidatus Ratteibacteria bacterium
GAGTTGATACCTTTTGGGGATTTTAAAGGGGTTTAAACCCCTTTAAGAAACAAACATAAGAATGTGGTATAATATAAGGAAAGCGAAAATAACTTATGGAGTTTAGTAAATACTTACTAAAATATGTATAGGACAGGAATTGGATTTGATATTCACAGATTTGTTAAAGGAAGAAAATTTATCCTTGGAGGGATTGAAATTCCATACCAAAAAGGGCTTTTAGGTCACAGTGATGGAGATGTTTTAATTCATTCAATAAGTGATGCAATTCTTGGTTCTCTTGGAAGACCAGATATTGGCTATTATTTTCCTGATACAGATACCAAAATAAAAGGGATTGATAGTAAAAAAATACTGAAAAAGGTAATTAAATTTTTAGATGAAGATGGGTATGAAATAATTAACATTGATAATGTAATTATATGTGAAAAACCAAAAATTCTTCCATATTCTGAAAAAATAAAAAAATCACTTTCTGAAATTATTGGGATAGAAAAAGAAAAAATTAATATAAAAGGAAAAACAACAGAAGGTCTTGATAAAGGTAATTACTGCATCTGTCTTTCAGTTGTTTTAATAACTAAAAAATCAGTTTTAAAGCAGAGAGAAAAGTAAGAATTTGGACAATCTGATTAAATAATTTTTGAGGTATTTTCTTTAAAAAAAATATTCCACAAATTGCACCAATACATACACCAGGAGATAATAAAAAATTGAGTTTTAAGGAATAAAGATTTATCAGTCCAAGATTTACACTGAATGGGACTTTGAACCAATTTAAAATAAAAAAATACCAGGCACCTGTTCCAACAAATTCTGTTTTTGGAAGTTTCATTGCAAGTAAATATATTATTAAAATTGGACCTGCTGCATTTGCCATCATTGTTGTTATTCCAGCAAAAATTCCCATTATAACAGCAAAATAAAATCTTTCAGGAACCTTAATTTCTTTTTTATTCCAGTATAAGTTTAAAAAAAGAATTGTCAAGATTATAAAACCAATAAATTTACTCAACTGTTTATCATTTACTTTCCCCATCAAAAAATATCCAATAATTACACCAGTTGCAGCAAAAGGCAAAAGACGAATAACATATTTCCATATTGCTTTTTTTCTATAATAAATTACTGCAAATATATCTCCTATTATAAGCATTGGCAAAATCAATCCTGTTGAAACTTTTGTCGGTAAGGCAATCGCAGTTAATGAAATAGCAAGGATACCAACTCCAGGGATACCTGTTTTTGAAACACCTATTAAAAAAGCATTTAATTCAAGTAAAAGAATTTTGAAAAGAGGGACTTGATATGTATTCATTAATCTTTAAAGAAATTTGTTTGCCATCTCTTTAATTTTTGGTTCAAGTATATTTTTTAAGTTTTCCCATGAAAAATCTATTTCCCAGTTTTTGCTTTTGATTTTAAAAGAATTATTGATATTCTTATCATTTATAACTTTAAGATTAGTTTCAAGTTTTTTCCCTTCAGGAATGTAAATTTCTAAATCTTTTTCATTTAGATTTTCAAGAATTTTTCTAATAAGTTGGTCCATATTTTTATTTAAGAATTCTTTAAATTTTACCTCAATCTTTTCCAATATCTTTTCCAAAAAAAGATTTTTTTGTTTCAGAACTTCTTTCTCTGCTTCTATTTTGTAATTTATTATTTCCCTTTCAATTTCAAGGTCTACTTTTTTCTTTTCTTCTTTTAATTTTTCTTCAAATTCCTTATCCAATTTCTCTATTTCAATTTTAAGTTTTTTTTCAAATTCCTTTTCCCCTTCTTCAATAATTTGTCTTGCTTTATTTTTTGCTTCTTCAATGATTTTACTTATAAGTTTTTCAACCATTTTATACCTTTACTCCCATCAATAAAAATATTGAAGCAACAAGTCCAAGAACTGCATATGTTTCAACAAGTGCTCCATATACAAGTGCTTTCATACTTGCTTCTGGATGTTTTGAGGCAACTGACATTCCAGCAGCACATACCTTTCCCTGATGAATTGCAGATGTAAAACCAGATATTGTTATTGGTAAACATGATAATAATATTTGAAGACCTGTCTGAGAAGGTATTTGAGGAATATTCCCTCCAAGAATTCCAATTTTCATCATAACAAGAAAGCCAGTTAAAAATCCATAAATACCCTGAGTTCCTGGAAGAGCAACAAGTAAAAGCATATTCCCAAATTTTTCTGGTTCCTCTGATAATACACCATTTGCTTCTCTTCCTGCAAGGCCAATTCCAATAGCAGAACCTGTCCCTGGAATAGATACACTTATTGCAGCACCAATTAATGAATATAATAAACCAAGTTCCATACTATCCTCCTTTTTCCTCTTTTATTTTTTTAATTAAGACAGGTAAAATTTCAAAAACATCTCCAACAACTCCAAGATTTGCAACCTTAAATATTGGTGCATCAGGGTCTTTATTTATAGCAATTATATAGTCAGATGTCTGCATACCAGCAAGATGCTGAATTGCTCCTGAAATTCCACATGCTATATAGAGTTTTGGTTTTACTGTTTTTCCTGTTTGACCTACCTGATGCGGATAAGGTATCCATCCAGAATCAACTGCAGCACGAGAAGCACCAACAGCACCACCAAGTAAATCAGCCAGTTGTTTAATTATTTCAAAATTTTTACCTTCTTTTAAGCCCCTTCCTCCTGAAACAATTATTTCTGCTTCCTGTAGGTCAACAATATTTTCAACTTTTTCCCTTCCACATATTTCAATTCTATTTTCTATTTCAAAATTAACCTTTTCTTCAATTATTTCTCCTTTTATATTTTCTTCATCTTTTGCTATTTCAAATATTTTTGGTCTTATTGTTGCCATCTGGGGCTTGTGTTTTTCACATATAATCTTTGCCATTAAATTTCCACCAAATGTTGGCCTTGTCTGAATTAAAAGTCCTGTATTTTCATCAATATCTATATCTGTGCAGTCAGCAGTAAGCCCTGTTTTAACCTTAACAGCAACAGATGGAATAAAACTTCTACCAATCATTGTTGCTGCTGTTATTAAAATATTTGGTTTATATTTTTCTATTAAATATGAGAGTGCCTTTGCATATATATCTTCTCTGAAATTACAGAAAATATCATCATCAATTACATAAACTTTTTCTGTTCCCTTTTTTATTAATTTATCAACTTTATCTTTTATTTTTTTCCCAAACACAACTCCACATATTTCCTCATTTAACTTTTTTTTCAATTTTTTTGCAGCAGAAAGCATTTCATAAGAAACAGAAGCAATATCTCCATTCCTTACTTCTGCAAAAAACCATATACCTTTATATTCATCTAAATTTATCTCTTCCTTTCTTATTTCTTCCTTTATAAGCGCTTTTTCAGGACACTCTTTAACACATAATCCACATAAAGTACACTTTTCTTCATTTATTTCAATTTTATTTTCTTTTATTTCAATCGCTCCAAAAGGACATTTTTCAAAACATATCTTACATAGATTACATTTTTCATAAAATATTTTTATACCCATCATATAACTCCAATTTTTTTTAGTTCACTTATAATTTCATCTGCAAGTTTTTCTGGTTCTCCTTCAATTTTTCTTCCTTCTTTTTTTATTGTTTGAGTCCATACATCAATTACCCTTGTTGGAGAACCATCCTGTCCAAATAAACTATCATTTCCTCCAAGATTTTCAGCATTCCAAACAGGTATTTCAATTTTTTTTGCTCTTATCATATTTTTTAAAGAAGGAATTCTCGGAACATTTATTTCTTTCAAAACTATTATTAAAACAGGTAATTTTGTTCTTATAATTTCATAATGGTCTTCCATTAATCTCTTACATTCAATTATATTTTCCTTAATATCAATAATTTTGCTCACATAACTTATGTATGGTATTCCAAGATGTTCTGCAATTCCAGGACCAACCTGACCTGTGCTTCCATCAAGTGTTTCTCTTCCACATATTATAATATCAAAATCACCTATTTTTTTAATTCCAAGAGATAAGGTATAAGAAGTTGCAAGTGTATCACTTCCAGCAAATTTTTTGTCACTTAAAAGAACTCCATTATCAATACCCATACCAATTGCTTCTCTTATTGCACTTTCTGCTTGAGGTGGTCCCATTGAAATTACACATGTCTGGCCACCAAACCTTTCTTTTAATCTAATTGCCTCTTCAATAGCATAAAGGTCATATGGATTTATTATACTTTTAACACCTTCCCTAACAATTCTTTTTGTAATCGGGTCAACTTTAACATCAATTCCTTCAGGAACCTGTTTTATGCAAACAATTATTTTCATCTTTTAGGCCAATTTTATAAAAATAAAGGATTTACCCATGCTTTTTTATTTTCTCCATCCGTTATCTCAATTCTTATATATTTTTCTGCCCCTTTTATTTTATATTCAACATAATCAAACTCCTTACCATTATTATGAATTCTTTCACCTGATGGACCATAACCAATAAAATCAACTAAAATAGAAGGAGTAAAAGAAATTTTAATTAAATTTTCTTCAATTTTCAAGTCATTTATAATTACTCCAGTAGAAGAATAGAAAAAGCCACTTTTAATTGAATTACATATTTCTTCTTTATCAAAAGATTTCGCCTTTACCATTATAAAACTGCCAATTATATCCTTTTCACTGTGTGCATCATCCACTGCAAAACTAAAAACTTTCATTTCTTTCTGGAGTATCTCGTCATAATGTACAGTTGAATATCCCTTACCTTTTGTTATTTCACAAGTATTGTTAAATATTTCAATACCTATAAAACCTTTTAAAGAAAGGATATCTATACTTGTTATCCCACTCCAGTAAGGATGGCATAAAATAGCAAAACCGCCAAGTTCATTTATTTTATTTATTATTTCTTGAGGGGATAAACTTTCAATGGAGAAATTTTCATTTAGGTCAAGTCCAAGAATATGCAAACTATTTTTATTAAACTCTACCCCTTTAATTACTAAAAAATCATCATATGGACTTTGATAAAAAGTAATTTTATTATGGTCTGTTATAAAAATAAAATTATAAGAATTTTCTCTATAAATTTTAACAATTTCTTCAACGGATAATTTCCCATCTGAATTTGTTGTATGTATATGAACATTTCCTTTAAACCATTTCCCTTCTTTCAAAAAAGGATTGTTAAATTCCATATTTACTCCTTAAATTTGAAAATTTAATATAGTATAATTCTCAAAAGGCGGAATTTCAAGAAAATTTTCAACCACCTCTTCTTCTCTATCATAAAAAATGTATAAATAAAGGCGAATTTTTGTTTTACCCTTTAAAACAATTTGTAAGTTTTTACCAAATTCAATTCTTTCTATTGAAATTGACTTTAAATTTTTTGCATATTCACTTATATAATCATAACTTTTAAAAATTTTGTTTTTCATTCCAATTGAGTTCATTATCCCCTTAATTATCTCTTCCCATTCTTCTATTTTTAAAAAAGAAATCCTCTGTTCATGACACATCAAACAACCAAAAAACTTATTTTCAAGCCCTCTTTTTATTTGAAATATACCTCTTTTAATAGCTCTTTTAATGTCAGAAGATTCATTCTCATTCCAAAAACTTGTGCATTTATATAAAAAATCAAAATCAACAATTTTATCATCAGAAATTTTCTCTTCTATTTTATAAGGTAATGACAGAACATTGAAAAAATCTTTATCTTCAGGTATTTCACTTAAAGAAAAATTAATTTTACTATATGGTTTTAAATCCCATATATGTGCTTTTGGGTCTGAAAATTTTTTACCAACTTTTATAATATTCATAAGAAAAGTTTGTCCTCTTTGTTTTAAATATGGTAATGATTTTAAACCAAGTTCACCAAAATGAGCATTAACTGTCTTTGATGGTCTTATACCAAAATATTCAAATTTTCTATCAACTTTATCAAAATTTTCTTTTATCTCATTATCTGAAAACTCCTCACCATTATGCTTCATATATATTGGAAATTCATTTATATTTTTAGGGTCAGAAAAAGCATGGGGAGAAAATTCTGCATATTTTTCAAAATATTTTTCTCTTATAACTTGCACATCCTCTTCCAATATATCATCAATAAAAAGCCCAAGATTTGGAATTATTTTATATTTATTCAAAACATCAACATATTTGAATTTCTCAATTGTTTCTTTATATCTTGCAACTTTACTTCCAGTTCCTGAAACATCATCAATTCTACAAGTTATAAAAGGAACCATTGTTTTTGTTATTAATGGTTTTTTGCTTGCCCAGATTAAAGACCTGAAAAAAACATCATCAAGTCCTTCTGTATGCCCCAATATTTCATCCTGCCAAAGACAAGCAGATGTAAGAAACAATACAATTTTCCCTTTCCCAAATTTTCCATACAGACCACAAACATCTCCGTTCTCACTATAAAGAAAGCTTTTCCAGAATTTATTATCAACTTCAGCAGAATAATACATTACTTCATTTTTAAGTTCAATTTCATCATAATAAGTTCCTTCACAAATCCATGATGTTTTTTCAAGTTTTATTTTCAATGTTTTTTTAGGTTTTATTTCTTCTATTTTAATTGCTTTTAAAAAACTTGAAGGATATGAGGAAATATATCCATCAAAAATAACAATTCCAACACCTGAATAAAGATTTTTTAATATAATGTCTGTTTCAATTTGTCCAAATGAAAAACCAAGACCTTCCTGTCCAATAATAATTAAATTAGTATTTTCAATTTCCCTTTCAAAAAATCTTTCAAATGCAAGGTCAATAATTTTATAGTAAAAACCAAAATGCTCAACTGCTGAGATAATACCTTTTTCGCATCTTGAATATTGAACTCTTTTTAAAGAATCAACTATAATTTTTGTTTCCATTATTCTAAATTTGTATGTCTTTTTTCTATTAATTTTTTATCAATTTTATTTTTTTCAATGTAATTTTGGATAAATTCTTCAAAAAATAAAAAACATACCTGTTCAAACAAAGAGTTTCCAAACTGCAGAGATTTTTCTACAGGAATAATTATATTATAATCTGAAATTTTTGCTAAAGGATTTTTTTTACTTGAAGTTATAGATAAAACATTCCCCTTCATTTTTTTACATATTTTTGCAATTTCAATAACAGTTGATTTTCTTCCAGTCGCAGAAACTAAAATTATAAGGTCTTCTTCAGTAAATTTCGGTGTTATTGTTTCTCCAACAAAATATGAATTAAATCCAAGATGGAAAAGTCGCATACAGAAACATTTTCCAATCAAACCACTCCTTCCTGTCCCATAAACAAAAATCTTTTTACTCTTTAAAACTTCTTTCTCAAGAACTTCAAAATCTTCCTTTTTAATTTTATTTAGAACATTTAAAATTTCTTCAATTATCTTTCCCATCTCTAAAATTTTAACATTATTTTTAAAACTTTCAATTTGATGTTATAATTTACTTAAGTTCAAAAAGGAGGAAAATATGGCAATCAATCTTGAAGAAAAGATTTTTAATATTATGGAAAAAGGTTCATCAAAAAGGGTTATAAGGGGTATTTTAAATGCTTCTTTAAGAAATTCAGTAGCAAGAAGGGCTTTAATAAATGCAATAGATAGGGCAACATACAGAATGTCTTTAAAAACATACCAAAGACCTAAAAAGGTTCTTGAAGAAAGGTATTATATGGGAAGAGCTCTTTTGCATTCATTACAAAGATTATTTGATACTGATAGTATTTCTCCAAACTGTGTTAAAGCACTTTCAAATATCTTCCTTGGAAAAGTTTTTATTCAGGGTATATATATAAGAAGGACTTTTGAGGAAAAACATGGATTCAGACCTCCTTGCTTTGTTACAATTTCTCCTACAAATATATGCAATTTAAAATGTAAAGGTTGTTATGCAGGAGAAATTTACCAAAAGCATACTTTAAAATTTGATGTTTTTGACAGAGTTATAAGGGAAATAAAGGAAGAATTTGGAGCATATTTTTTTGTAATTTCCGGAGGAGAACCATTTATGTATAAAGATGATGGTAAAACACTTTTTGATATTCTTGAAAAACATAATGATGCTTATTTTATGGCTTATACAAATGGAACAATGATAAAAAAGGATGTTGCAAAAAAACTTTCTGAACTTGGGAATTTTACTCCTGCAATTTCAGTTGAAGGATTTGAAAGCCAAACAGATGAAAGAAGAGGAAGTGGTGTATTTAGAAGATTGATGGAAGTTATGAATGATTTAAGAGAAGAGGGTGTTCCATTTGGGATTTCAGTTACACCAACAAGATATAATGCTGATTTACTTTTATCTGATGAATTTATTGATTTTTATTTTAACAAAGTAGGCGCTTTTTATGGATGGTATTTTCAATATATGCCAATTGGAAGAAATCCATCTGTTGAACTTATGGTAACTCCTGAACAGAGATATAAAATGTTAAAAAGGATATGGCAACTTGTTATAGAGAAAAAAATATTTATTGCTGATTTCTGGAATTCTGGAACTGCATCAGATGGATGTATGGCTGCTGCAAGAGGAGGTGGATATTTCTATATAATGTGGGATGGGACAATAACTCCATGTGTTTTCATTCCTTTCAGAGATAAAAATTTAGGCAATCTCTATAAACTTTACCAGGAAAATAAAACAATAACTGATGCAATAAAATCTCCTTTATTTGAAAAGATAAGAGAATGGCAGAATAATTACTGGATAAAAAGGGAAAAACATCAATGTGGTAATCTCTTGACTCCCTGCATCATAAGAGACAATTCTCTTGATTTTTATAAAATTATAAAGGAAGTTGATGGCCAGCCAATTGATGAAGGTGCAAAAGAATATTTGAGATTTATAGAGGAAGGATATATGCCTGAATATAATAAAAAATATAGAGAACTTGTTGACCCACTTTGGCAGAATGAATACTTAAAAGAATAATGAGAAGATACCCTGTCATAAGAAAGTTAAGAAGGTACAGAAATGTAATAAATATCCTTATAAAGTATGGTTTTGGAATAATTATTGAGAGAATCCATATTTTGAAATTTCCTATAAGAAAAAGGAAAAAAGTTGAATATTCTTTTCCTGTAAGAATAAGAAAAATCCTTGAGGAACTTGGTCCAACATTTATTAAACTCGGTCAGATTTTAAGCACAAGACCTGATTTAATTCCGATTGAATATATAAAAGAACTTGAAAAATTACAAGATGAGGTAAAAGGGGAAGATTTTGAAATTATGAAAGATTTTATAGAATCAGAACTTGGAAGAAAAATAGAGGATATTTTTGAAGAATTTAATAGCCAGCCGATTGCTTCTGCATCAATTTCTTGTGTTTATAAAGCAAAATATAAGGGAAACTATGTCGCTGTTAAAGTTCAAAGGCCCAATATTAAAGAACAGATATATACAGATATTCAGATTTTGTATGATATTGCAGAATTGATAGAGAAATTTATTAAAGAAAGTGAAATTTATCAACCGAGAAAGATAGTGCGGGAATTTGAAAGAAGTATAAAAAAGGAACTCAATTTTCTCATAGAGGGTAAAAATATGGAGATAATTAGGGAAAAGATGAAAGAACAGGATGGTCTATTTATTCCAAAGGTTTATAAAGAATTATCAACAGAAAAAATTCTTGTAACTGAATATATAGAAGGAATAAAAATAAATAAAGTTGAAGAATGGAGTAAGTTTGTGGATAAAGAAAAAATTATCAGAACTGGAGTAAATGTAATTTTAAAACAGATTTTTGAGATTGGATTTTTTCATGGAGACCCGCATCCAGGTAATATTTTTGTTTTGAAGGATGGAAGAATTGCTTTAGTTGATTTTGGAATAGTCGGTCATCTTGATGAGGAGAAAAAATACTATTTGATAAATTTAATTTCAGGAGTTATAAAAGGAAGTCCAGAAAAAATCATTCTTACTTTAAAATATATGGATGCAATTGGTAAAATGACTGATATTGACCAATTAAAAGAAGATATAGAGGACCTTGTTGAGACATATAAAAATATTTCCATCAGAAATATAAAAATTGGAGAACTTATCGGGTATATATTTGATATTATGAGAAAAAATAGAGTTAAAATTCCTGTAAGTTTTTCATTGATGGGTAAATCAATAATTACACTTGAGGGTCTTTGCTATTTCCTTCAGCCAGAGTTTAAACTTGCTTCTGCTATTGAACCATTTTACATTGAATACATTGAAAAAAAATTACAAATTTCCTTTTTTTTTAAAAGAATTCGGGACTCAATTGATATTTTTCAATACCTTATAAAAGAAATTCCTGAAAGGATGGAAAATTTTCTTGAAAAAATAAAAAAACAGAATATAAGGGATGAGATTCTTGAGAAAAGAATAAAGAGTTTAAATATAAATATAAAAAAAACAGGTACTAAAATTTCACTTTCTTTGCTTATTTCATCCCTTCTTATTTCTTCGGTTTTTCTTTTAATTTCTAATTATTTTTATTTTGCTATTTTTTCATTACTGCTTGTTTTAATTTGCATTTTTATTTATCTGATAAAGGGCTAAAAAAATGAAAATTGAAAATAAAAAGGCGTATTATGATTATGAAATTTTAGAAAAATTTGAAAGTGGGATTGTTCTTAAAGGAAGCGAAGTTAAATCAATAAGGGAAGGAAGAATTTCTTTTAGGGACACTTATGCAAAGGTTGAAAATGGAGAAATTTTTCTTTACAATTTTTATATAGCACCTTATCCATCTTCTACGGAGAAAATTGACCCATTAAGGAAGAAGAAATTGCTGTTAAAAAAAAATGAGATAAGACGACTTGAAAAAAAAGTTTCTGAAAAGGGCTTGACAATAGTACCCCTTTCGGTGTATTTTAATAATAGAGGGTTGGTAAAAATAGAAATAGGACTTGCTAAGGGTAAAAAGATCTTTGACAAAAGGAGGGAGTTGAAAGAAAAAGAAATAAAGAGGCAGATAGAAAGAAAATTGAAAGATATGGGGGCGAAATAGGTTTCGACAGAGAGAAATCTGGATAGTGTTGCCTGCCAAGTTTGTCAGGGACTTGTAAAAACCTGACAAAAAATAACTGCCACAGCTGCAAATGTTTTGGCTGCATAAGAATGCAGTCACCCATTTACAGAGTTTGCCTCTGACTCTGTAAAATGGGTCGGTTAAAGAGGCAGTTCTTTAAGGGTTATCCTTTATCCCTTAAAGAAGTTAAATAAAAAGGATGCGGATAAAAGGGTTTGTCAGAAGTACCCTTTTATCTTAAGAAATAAACTTCTGACTATGCAGGTAGATACACTATCAAGATTCTCTCTGGACGCGGGGGCAGTACCCGCCGCCTCCACATTTTCAGTAGCAACTAAAGAATAAAGATAAACAAAGGCATCAGGTATTACAAGCGTCCAGAAAAAAGGGTTTAAGGGAAAAAAGATTTTTTCCCTTACTTTGTTGTGGGGGTATCGTCGGGAAAGGGGAAACTCCCCTGTCCCGAAAGCGATAGCGCGGACGCGGGGGCAGTACCCGCCGCCTCCACAATTTTTAAAAAATCTGTTTGGTAAATGGAGTTAGTTGATGAAAAAATTTTTTATTTTTTATTTTTTTCTTTTTTTTATTTCAAATTTATATTCTATAAATCTTGAAGAAGAAGTGAAAACAAAAAAAATTCCTGTCTATTCAATAAAAAATGTTCAATATATTTCCCTCAAGTCCCTTTTCAGAATAATAAATTGTGATAATTGGGCAAAAATAGAGGATAGAGTTTTTATTTTTTTTGATGATACGCAGATAAAATTTAAAATTGATGATGTAAATGTAATATATGGTGGTAAAAATTATGAAATTAAAAATCCTGTTAAAGAAATTGAAGGAGAAATATTAGTCCCACTTCAAGATTTTTCATATTTATTATCAGAATATAAAGTTGTTCCAAAAAAGGATGTAGAAAAGGAAGAAAAGAGAGAAAAAATAGAAAATAAAAGGTTTGTCATAGTTATTGACCCTGGACATGGTGGTCATGATGCTGGTGCAATTGGAAATTATGGACTTAAGGAGAAGGATGTTAATCTTGATGTTGCAATTCGCCTTGAAAAATTTTTAAAAAAACAACTTTTAGACACTTCTGTTGAAATATATTTAACGAGAAAAGATGATGTATTTATTTCACTTGAAGATAGAGTTAATATAGCAAAAAGTTTAAATGCAGATATTTTATTTTCAATTCATACAAATTCCTCAAGGTTTAATAGAGAAAATGCTTCTGGTTTTGAAACATATTATCCATATAGCAAAGTTGAAACAAATATTCTTCCAAAGGCAACAGATGGAGAGGGTATTTTAAAGGATGAGAATAATGATATACTTTCCCAAATAATTAATAATTTAAATGAAACAGATGTGATTGATGAAAGCAGAATTCTTGCAGAAATTGTTCAGGAAAAACTTGCAGAACGGCTTATAACTCCTGATAGGGGAGCAAAAAGGGGCAATTTCTATGTTTTAAAATATACTCCAATGATTTCTGTTTTAACAGAAATTGGTTTTATTTGCAATCCTTTAATTGAATTTAATTTAAAAGATGTTGAGGTAAGACAGGCAATAGCAGAAACACTTGGAAAGGCAATTATAGAATATCTGAAGAAAAGAGAAATTCTTAAATGAAAAAAAATCCAATAGGTATTTTTGATTCAGGTGTTGGTGGTTTAAGTGTTTTAAAAGAAATTATTAAAATTCTGCCAGAAGAAAACATTGTTTATTTTGGAGATACTGCAAGGGTCCCTTATGGCACAAAATCAAAAAAAATAATTATAAAATATGCAGAAGAAGATGTTGAATTTTTATTAAAATATAAACCAAAGTTAATTGTAATTGCCTGCCACACAGTTTCTTCATATGCTTCTGAATATCTGAAAAGAAAGTTTAAAAATATTGAGTTTATAGATGTGATTAAACCAAGCGTTGAAGAAGCAATAAAAATAACAAATAACAAAAAAATAGGTGTTATAGGGACAACAGGAACTATTTCAAGTGGAAAATATCAGAAACTTCTTAAAAAAAATGGGATAAGTGTTTATTCAAAAGATTGCCCTCTTTTTGTCCCTCTTGTAGAGGAAGGATGGTTTGAAAATGAAGTCACACAGAAAATTGTTGAAATTTATTTATCAGATATGAAAAAAAATGGTATTGATACAATTATTCTTGGTTGCACTCATTATCCTTACTTAAAAAATGCTATAGAAAAATTTTTTGGAGAAAATGTTAAAATTATTGATGCTTCATATAAGGTTGCTATTGAAATAAAAAAATTTCTTGAAAGAAAGAACTTGAAAAAACAAAAAGGTAAGGGTAAAATTTATTTGTATTTTAGCGATATAGGGATTTCTGTTAAAAGAGCAATTCGTTTTCTTTTCGGCAAAAATATAAAATATAAACTTGCTAAAAATGTATGAAATAAAAGTTTTCGGTGAGTTTTCATCTGCCCATAGATTAAGGTTTTACAAAGGAAAATGTGAGAGTTTACATGGCCATAACTGGAAAGTTGAACTTGTTGTGGTAGGAGAGTTTCTTGATAGGACGGGTTTATTGATTGACTTTCAAATTTTGAAAAGTAAACTTAATATTGTTCTTGAAGATATTGACCATAAAAATTTAAATAAAATCCCATTTTTTAAAGATAAAAATCCAAGTTCAGAAAACATTGCATTTTTCATTTATAAAAAGATGGAGCAACTCCTTAAAAATTATCCTTGTAAGGTTTTAAAGGTAACTGTATGGGAGAATGATAGACAATGTGCAAGTTACTATGAATAAAAATTTTTACATAATTGAAATCTTTAAGAAGAAGGATATTTTAGATGTTTTTGGTCTTGATATAAAAAAAAGCATAGAAGAAATTGGAATTAGGGGTGTAAAGGAAGTAAGAGTTTCAAACATATATAAAATTGAATGTAAAGCAGACAGAAAGACAATTGAGAAAATTGCAAGGGAGTTATTTATAGACAGAGTTTCAGAGGATTTTTATGTTTATAAATCAAAGAAAGAAAAAGAAAATTTCTGGATAATTGAAGTTTACTTGAAAGAAGGTGTTGCAGACCCAGTTGGTGAAACAGCAAAAAGGACAATTATTGAAAGTGGTATATTAAAAGATGTTAATGTGAAAACAGGGAAAAAATATTATATCAAAGGCAATCTTGAGGAAAAAAAGGTAAAGGAAATATGTGAGAAAATTTTTGTAAATACCCTTATTCATAATTATTCAATAAAGAGGAAAAAATGAAATATGCAAAAGAAATAGATATATTAAATGCAGATGATGAAAAACTTATAGAATTGAGTGAGAAAAATTTACTTGCTTTAAACCTTATAGAAATGAAAAAAATAAAGGAATATTTTTCTTACCTTGGGAGAAATCCAACAGATTGCGAAATTGAATGTATTGCACAGACATGGAGTGAACATTGCTATCATAAAACATTTAAAGCAGATATTGAATATTTTGAAAAAGAGAAAAATGAAATAAAAAAAGAAAAGATATGTCTTTTGAAAGAAATTATGGAGGTTACTGAAAATTTGAATTATTCATGGTGTGTTTCTGTTTTTAAAGATAATGCAGGTGTGATTAAATTAAATGAAAAATGGGGGGTTGCTTTTAAGGTTGAAACACATAATCATCCTTCTGCTCTTGAACCTTATGGTGGTGCACAAACAGGGATTGGTGGAGTTATAAGAGATATACTTGGAGTTGGTCTTGGTGCAAAGCCAATTTTAAACACAGATGTTTTCTGTTTTGGTCCAGTTGATACACCATATGAAAAGATACCAGAAGGAGTTTTACATCCAAGGAGAATATTTAGAGGGGTTGTAAGTGGAGTTAGGGATTATGGGAATAGAATGGGAATACCAACTGGAAATGGTTCAATAATCTTTGATGATGGATATATTTTTAATTGTCTTGTTTATTGTGGAACAGTAGGGATAATGCCTCTTGATAAAGTAAATAAAGAGGTTAAAGAAGGAGACCTTATAGTTTTGGTTGGGGGTAAAACAGGAAGGGATGGAATTCACGGAGCAACATTTTCTTCTGCAAGTTTAAAAGAGGATATCCCCACAAGTGTTGTTCAAATAGGAAATCCAATAATAGAAAAAAAACTTCTTGATGTTTTGCTTTTTGCAAGAGATAGAAATTTATACAATTCAA
Organism: Candidatus Ratteibacteria bacterium; assembly: GCA_049970595.1. Taxonomy (GTDB): domain Bacteria; phylum Ratteibacteria; class UBA8468; order B48-G9; family JAFGKM01; genus JAMWDI01. The sequence goes on from JBMFMQ010000019.1 coordinate 15,165, forward strand.
TAACTGATTGTGGTGCCGGTGGGTTATCTTCTGCTATTGGAGAAATGGGTAAAAATTTAGGAGCAGTTGTTTATCTTGAAAGAGTTCCATTAAAATATGAAGGACTTTTGCCATGGGAGATATTTTTATCAGAATCACAGGAGAGAATGGTTTTATCTGTCAGTGAAGAAAATGTTGAAAAACTTATATCTTTATTCAATTCAGAGGATGTTGAATGTTCAGTTGTTGGGAAATTTGTAAATACTGGAAAATTAACAGTTTATTATAAGGATGAAATAGTTTGTGATTTAGATATGAAATTTCTACATGAAGGTATACCGAAAAGAAAACTTAAATGTTATTTTGAAAGGAAAAAGGAGAAATCTGGAAACTATAAATCTAAAAATTTAAAAGAAGATATTTTAAATGTTCTCTCAAATCCTTCTGTTTCTTCAAAAGGAGAAATTGTTCACCAGTATGACCATGAAGTTGGTGGAAGAACAATTTTAAAACCATTTGTTGGAGAAAACCAAGAATGTATTTCAGATGGTATTGTATTAAAACCATTTTATGATAGCTACCAAGGAATAATAATTGGTTGTGGCATAAATCCTTTTTATGGAGAGATAGACCCTTATTATATGGCTGGTTGTTGTATTGAAGAATGTATAAGAAATATTGTAAGTTGTGGTGGAAATCCTGAAAGAATAGCAATACTTGACAATTTCTGCTGGGGAAATATAAATGAAGAAAAGGAACTTGGCAAATTAGTTAGATGTGTTAAGGGATGTAAGGACTATGCTTTTAAATATAAAGTTCCCTTTATATCAGGAAAGGATAGTTTAAACAATTATTTTAAAACAAAAAAAGGAAAACTTATTTCAATTCCAGGGACTTTATTGATTTCTGGGATTGGAGTTATAGATGATATAAGAAAAATAACATCTCCTGATTTTAAAAGAAAAGGGAATTTTATTTTTCTTCTTGGTAGAACATATAATGAACTTGGTGGCTCAATTTATTATAAAATTAAGAAAGTTAAAGATGGAATTGTCCCAAAACCAAGACCAGAAAAAACGCTTCCTTTAATGAAAAAATTATATAAGGGTATAAAAAATGGAGTAATAAAAAGTTGTCATGATTGTTCCGATGGAGGGCTTATAACTTCAATATGTGAAATGATGATTGGAGGTAATCTTGGTTGTAAAGTTGATTTTTCAAATGTTCTATCAGAAGAAAAAGAAATAGAAATAATCCTTTTTTCAGAAAGTTGTGGAAGATTTGTTGTTGAGATTGAAAAAAATAAAAAAGATGAATTTGAAAAACTTTTTAAAGATGAATATTCTTACATTGGAGAAATTATTGATGATAAAAAAATAAAAGGTTTCTGGAACAGCAAAAAAATTTTTGAGATTTCTCTTAGTGATATTTACAAGTCCTGGAAAAAATTAACATTTTAAATTACTACATAAGGATTGGTGAAATGGCAAAGGTAAAAGTTATGATACTTAGGGTTGCTGGAACAAACTGCGATTTTGAAACAGAATGGGCTTTTAATCTTGCAGGTGGTTTTGCAGAAAGAATACATATAAACCAGATAATAAGGAAAGAAAAGAGATTACAAGATTATCAAATTCTTGTAATTCCTGGTGGTTTTTCATATGGTGATGATATTGGTGCTGGTAAGGTTCTTGCAAATGAAATAAAAATAAAATTATGGGAAGATATAAAAAGATTTATTGAAGATAAAAAGGTTATTCTTGGTATCTGCAATGGATTTCAGGTACTTGTTAAATCAGGTATTCTGCCTTTTAACAACCAGCAATTATGTACACTTGAGTGGAATGATTCTGGAAGGTTTGAGGATAGATGGGTATATTTAAAAATTGAAAAAAATGTTTGTCCCTTTTTTTCTGAAATTGGTGAAATAATAAGAATGCCTGTTGCTCATGCTGAAGGTAAATTTCTTACCAAAAACAAAAAAATTTTAAAAAAGATAAACGAGCAAAAACAAGTTATTTTCAGATACTGTGATAGATTTGGAAATTTAAAGGGCTATCCATATAATCCAAATGGTTCAATTGAAAATATTGCTGGGATATGCAGTAAAGATGGTCTTATAATTGGTATGATGCCACATCCTGAAAGGGCAATTTTGAAATATTATTATCCTGATTTTTTAAATGAAAAAGATGGAGAAATTTTTACGCCACCCTTTAAAATTTTTAAAAATATGATAAAATATTTTATTTAAATACTAACTCAACCACACTGGCGTTTTTTGCCCAGAATAGATAAGAATACCTTGAACTCCCCTCAAAGATTGAGGGGGTTTGGGGGAGTTGATACCTTTTGGGGATTTTAAAGGGGTTTAAACCCCTTTAAGAAACAAACATAAGAATGTGGTAAAATATAATAAAGAGTAGATAACTTAATAGGGTTTAGTAAATACTTACGAAGGGAGTTAATGATGAATGAATCAGTTTTGAAAAAAGCAGAAGTTTTTGTTGAATCATATAAATATATAAAGGAGTTTAAAAATAAAATTTTTGTAATTAAAATTGGAGGCAGTGTTTATCAAATTCAAGATTCAAGAGAATCAATTCTTTTTGATATTGCCTTTCTTTCTCTTCTTGGTATTAAAATTATTCTTATTTGTGGTGGTGGCAAATTTATAAATGATGAAATTGAAAAAAGGGGCAAAAAATCTAAATTTGTTGATGGCTTGAGGGTTACAGATGCTGAAACTATTGAAATAGTTAAGGGTACCCTTTTTAAGATAAGGGATGAAATGATAGAGATATTGAAAAATAGATTTGATGTTTTAGCAGATAAACTTACTCCTGAAGAAAGATTTGTTATTGCTTCAAAGATTCATTATCAAAAAGGAGAAGAGATAATTGACCTTGGTTTTGTTGGGCAGATAAAAAAGATAGATATTGATTATATTTTGAATAGATTGAATGAAAAAAATATACTTGTTTGTGCACCGATAGCAATTGGAGAAGATGGAAATTATTATAATGTAAATGGAGATACTTTTGCAGCAAATATTTCTGTAAATCTAAAAAATGAAAAACTTATATTTGTTACAGATGTTCTTGGAATTATGAGAAATCCTGAAAATCCAGATACATTAATTTCAATTTTAAAAGTTTCTCAATGTGAAGAATTAATAGAAGAAGGTGTAATAAAAGGTGGGATGCTTCCAAAAGTTAAAGCAGGTATAAATGGAATAAAAAATGGTGTAAAAAAGGTACATATAATAAGCGGAAATATCCCTCATTCTCTGTTGCTTGAAGTTTTAACAGAACATGGAGTTGGTTCAGAGATAATAAAAAATGGATAAAGAAGAGATAATAAAAAATTATAATGAATATGTCATCCCTTCTTACAGAAAGCAGAATGTTATTTTTGTAAGAGGTAAAGGGAGTTATCTTTGGGATATTGATGGTAAAAAATATATTGATTTTTTCCCTGGATGGGCTACCAGTGGACTTGGCTATTGTAATGAATATGTTGTAAAAAAAATTAAAGAGCAATCTGAAATTTTAATACATTTATCGAACAATTACTATCATCCATTACAGGGTCTCCTTGCTAAAAAACTTTCAGAAATTTCATTTGATGGTAAGGTTTTTTTCTGCAATAGTGGTGCTGAAGCAAATGAAGCAGCGATAAAACTTGCCCGTTTATATGGAAGAAATAAAAAAAGATATAAAATAATTTCAATGGAAAATTCATTTCATGGGAGAACACTTGCAACAGTTACAATGACAGGTCAGAAAAAATATAATGAAATGTTTGAACCATTACCAGTTGGATTTATATATGCAAAATTCAATGATTTTTCAGACCTTTTAAATAAGATTGATAATGAAGTTGTTGCAATAATAATTGAGTTAATTCAGGGAGAGGGTGGAATAAATGTAGTTGATGAAATTTATTTAAAAAAAGTTAAGGATTTGTGTAGAGAAAAAGATATTCTTTTGATATTTGATGAAGTTCAGACAGGTTTTGGAAGAACAGGTAAATTTTTTGCTTATCAGATTTTTAAAATTGAGCCAGATATAATGACAATTGCAAAGACACTTGGTGGTGGATTCCCTATTGGTGCTATGATTGCAAAAAAGCAGATTGCTGACTTAATGGGCCCTGGAACTCATGCTTCAACATTTGGTGGTTCTCCTCTTGCTTGTGCTGCATGTCTTGGTGTAATTGAAGCAATTGAGAAAGAAAATTTGCTTGAAAATGTGAAAATCATGGGAAAATATTTAAGGGAAAAACTTGAAGAACTGAAAAATGAATTTAAGTTTATAAAGAAAATAAAAGGGATTGGACTTATGCTTGGTATTGAACTTGATAGAGAAGGCGAAGAAATTGTAAATATATGTCTTGAAAATGGGCTTTTGATTAACTGTACACAAAAAAATATTCTTAGGATAATGCCTGCAATAAATATAAAAAAAGAAGAAATAGATGAAGGTATTGAAATATTAAAGGGTTCTTTACGGAGGACGGACCTCCGATGAAAAGGGACTTTTTAAAAATTAAGGATTTGAAAGCAGAAGAAATATACAGAATTTTTGATATTACAAAAAATTTTAAAAAGTTAAGAAAAGAAAAAAAAATTACAGAAAATCTCAAAAATTTAACAATAGGTCTTTTATTTTTCAAACCAAGCACAAGAACAAGAATTTCTTTTGAAGTTGCAATTCATGAACTTGGAGGATATTCAATTTATTTAGATGCAGAAAAAACACAGATTTCAAGAGGAGAAAGTTTAAAGGATACAGCAAGGGTTATTTCAAGATATATTGATGGAATAATAATAAGAACATATTCACAAGATGAAATTGAAAAGTTTGCAGAATATGCTGAAATTCCGGTTATAAATGCTCTTACAGACCTTTACCATCCAGTTCAGATTTTATGCGACCTATTTACAATTTATGAGAAAAAAAAGACATTTGAAAACTTAAAAATAACTTATATTGGAGATGGAAATAATGTTTGTAATTCATTAATTGAAGGATGTGATTTACTCGGTATTGAAATAAGGGTTTCATGTCCTGATGAATATAGACCAGATGAAAAAGTTATTAAAAATTTGAAAAACAAAAATATTTTAAAAATAAGTTCAGACCCTTATGCATTTATTGAGGATGCTGATGTTATATATACAGATACATGGGTTAGTATGGGAGATGAACAGGAAAAAGAAAAGCGGATTAAAATATTTCAAAAATATCAGGTCAATAAAAAGTTATTAAAGAAAGCAAAAAAGGATTTTATGTTCATGCATTGTCTCCCCGCACACAGAGGCCATGAGGTTACAGGTGAAGTTATAGATGGTCCAAATTCAATAGTCATTGACCAGGCAGAAAATCGTCTTCATTGTCAGAAAGGCCTTTTATCTTTTATTTTTGGAAAGATATAAAAGTATGCAAAAGAGTTTGAAAAATGGAGTATGAAGCAAGGATTGGGAAAATAAGGGATTTTTTAGAAAAGCAAAAACTTAATGCTATTATAACAAAAAATTCATCCCATATATTTTATTTAACAGGACTTCTTGAAATTGAAGGTTATCTGATTATTGACAATTTGAATTTACATCTTTTTGTTTCTCCACTTAATTTTTATGAATCTCTTGACAGTTTTAGGTATAATAAAAAAATAAAAAACCTTTATATAAAAAAACTAAATAACAAAACACTCCAGAAATTTCTCTCAAGGTACAAGAAAACTGGATTTATAAAAACAGAAATTTCATATCAAACATATAAAAATTTCCAGAAAGAAGTTAAAACAAAATTAATACCTGTTGATGACTTTTTACTTGATATAAGGATGATAAAAACAGAAGGTGAGAAAAAAATGATAGAAAAGGCAAAAGAAATAACAGAAAAAACATTTAAAAAAATTGAAGGGATAATTAAAGAAGAAGTGAATGAACTTGACATTGTTGCAGAAATAAAATATCAGTTAATTAAAAATGGTGCAAGAAAAGAAAGTTTTGAGCCAATAGTCGCTTCAGGAGTTTTCTCTTCATATCCTCATCACAAATCAAAAAATAAAAAAATAAAA
>JBMFMQ010000020.1:0-20542 GCA_049970595.1 Candidatus Ratteibacteria bacterium
CCCTTTAAAATCCCCAAAAGGTATCAACTCCCCCAAACCCCCTCACTCTTTGAGGGGAGTTTAAGGTATTTTTATCTGTTCTGGGCAAAAAACGCCAGAAAAAGCACTTGGGGTTGTTTCTAACCCCAGTGCTTTAAATTAAGTTAGTATTTACAATTTAAAGCTGCTGATGGGATTCGAACCCATGACCCCGTCCTTACCAAGGACGTGCTCTACCCCTGAGCCACAGCAGCATTATTTTAACATAAAAAATAAAAATTTCAAATCCCCTTTTCAAAGAAGTATACCAGAGCGGGAAACGGGATTCGAACCCGCGACTTCGACCTTGGCAAGGTCGCACTCTACCGCTGAGTTATTCCCGCTTATTTTTATTATTATACTTGAAAAAAATCAAAATTGTCAACATTTATAAATTCTCACTTGGTAAACATAAACTCTTTCTCCACCATTAGTTGATAAAAATTCCAATCTTATTTTTTTTGACCTTTTATTTTCAAACCTGCATTTCAAAAAGTATTTTTCATTTCCTTTTACTTGGTAAATTTTCTCCCATTTCCCATTTCTTTCTGCATAAATATTAAAATCTCTCGGGATGTTTTCAGGAATATAAAATGGTGGGATTTGAGTATATTCTTTATCTAAATCAGAATCAAAAACAAATTGAATTAGATTAAACTCTTTCTCTTCTCCAAACTCAATTTCAATATACCGGGGCATCCTTTTATCTGATATCCAAACATTTGTCCATTTTTCAGGCCTTGATACACCATTTATTATATTTTCACCTTCAAATGGATAAATTTCTGGTTCTATTTCAAAATAAAGATTTTTACTTTTTGTCCATCTTCTAAATAACCATTTCTCCCCCGGTTTTGTAATTAAAGCCATTCCAGGAAAATTATCATCGCTTGTTTTTAAAAATAAATCATCATTTTTTTCAAAAGAAAACCAGTAAATTCCTTTCTCAAATTCTTTATTTAACTCAACAATTATCTCTTCATCTCCTTTCTTCACCTGTATTTCTTTATAAAAAATATCCTCATCTGAATTAAAATCCCATAAATCATAAGAATTTCTTAAATGGAATTTTAAAATTGTATCTTTTTCAACTCTGCATTTTAATTTAATTTTATCTATTTTCCCTTTTAAAGGCAATTTCTCTCCTACTGGTATATCAAGTTTTATTTCTTCATTAAAATTTTCCAATTTCAATGGTATTTCAGATGAAACAGAAACTTTTGCATTTCTGCATAAATCTTTTTCATCTTCGTTTTTTATATCAGGAATAAAACAACCTTCCCTTAATAAAATCTGCTGTAATTCTTTATAATATTTTTTTTCATAAATTTCCCTGGGTGAACAACCATATTTTTTACATAAATAAACAGATGTACCTGCTGCCTGACCTATAATACTGCATGTTCCCATCAATCTTGTTGTTCCAAGAGCAACATGAGTTACACTTATATTTCTTCCTGCAAAAAGCAAATTTTTAATATTTTTTGAATAAATGCATCTAAAAGGTATTTGATATATATAAACGAATCTTTTATCAAGTTCTTCTATATGCTTTTTTCTATCAAAAACATTACATGGTTCTGGTACCTGGTCCTTTGCAAGAATTCCACCAGGAGTATGTAAATCAATAAACCATCCACCATAAGCAATGGCATCTTCAAATTTTCTTCTTTTCTTTATATCATTCTCATTCAAAATATAATCTCCAACAAACCTTCTTGATTCTCTTTTTCCAGGAACCATACTTACCCATTCAAGAACAAAATTACTGAATCCATGGTCTTCTTCATTTTTTAAATGGTCCCAGATACCGAAAACATGGGCAAGTAAATTATGCTTTATCTCCTCATTATCATATATAGTATCAAAAGGATATCCAATCTCAATCCACCAGTATCCAGGCTTTCCAGAATGGTCTCTTAATTTTAAACAAATATCATCTTTTTTTATTTAATAGCCCATTTGGGTGGAGTATATTTAATAGTCCTTCCAACATCCCTTACAAGAAGATGTATTTAAATATATATCAACTCCTTCATTTCTCAAAAATTCATATAGAACAATGTCAAGAATTCCATTGCTCCATGTTGTAAGATGATATTCAAAATTCCTTTTTCTTTCTTCAAGAAATATCTCATTTATAATTCCAGTTTCCCTTGCCCATACATTTAAAGCACAAGCACCTCCAATATTTACCCTTATTTCAGAACTTGCATTTCCCCCAAAAACAGGTCTATCCTGAATTATACATGTAGAAAGTCCAAGTCTTTTTCCAGCAATAGCAGCACAAACTCCAGCAAGTCCTCCTCCACATACAACAAGTTCATATTTCTTACTCATTTTGCATCTCATTTTTTAAAAACATTATCATAAGATTTAAAATTTTTCAAAAAAATTGAATTTTTGATAAATTGTAAATATAATTATTTTATAGATGAAAAGGAATATTGCTGATCTGCCATTACACTATGGAAGTGCGCCAAAATATCTATTTGAAAGACAGAAAAAAATACTTTTTGAAATAAGCCGGCTTATAATAATGGAATTTGGGACAGAAGAATTTCTATCAAGGATTTCTGACCCATTTTATTTTCAAGTCCTTGGTTGCATTTCTGGTTTTGATTGGCATTCTTCTGGAGTTACCACAACTGTTTGTTATGCTTTAAAAGAAGTTTTTAATGAAAATAAAGAATATGGAATATACTGTTTTGGGGGTAAAGGGAAAGATGGATTGAAAACACCAAAAGAGATAGAAAAATGTAAGGAGATTAAAGACAATGAAAAATTAATTTTTATTTCAAAAATTACAGCAAAAATAGATAATAACTGTATTCAGGATGGATATCAGATTTATCATCATAGTATTTTTGTTGATAAAAATGGAAACTGGGCAGTTATACAGCAGGGAATGAATTTAAAAAATAAGTATGCAAGAAGATATCACTGGTTCAATAAATTAACAAGTTCGCAAAATCCAAATTTAACAATAGAACCTCATAAAGGGATTGCTACTATAAAAAAAGAAAAATTTGTTTTGAATCTTGTTGATAAAAAAAGTGAAAATCTTCAGGAAAATTTAATAGAATATTTAAATTTATCAAAACCAAATAAAATATTAGATGAAATCAAAAATATAATTGAAAAAAAAGATACAATTTTTAAACCTGAAAAAAAATTAGTGATGCCATCCCACCATTATGTAGATACAGAATTTGATATTAAAAGATTGTACAGGAATTTTTTAAAACTTAAAGAAAAGGATATAAAAACATTCAATGATATTGTTTTAACTGAAGGGGTTGGAATAAAAACTTTAAGGGCATTATGTTTAATATCTGAAGTTGTTTATGGAAATCCTGTATCACTCAAAGACCCTGCAAAATTTTCTTATGCTTTTGGTGGTAAAGATGGACACCCCTACCCTATTGATAAAAAAACATATGATGAAACAATAAATCTTTTAAAAAATATTGTTGATAAAGGGAAAATTGGTGATAAAGAAAAAATTGAAATCTTTAAAAAATTATCTCTTCTAATTAAGTAAGGTAAAATAATTATGAAGAAGGAGGGAAATATGAAAAAAAGTCCTAAAGAAAGGATTGAAGAACTTGTAAAACTTTTAAACTATTATAATTACATGTATTATGTTGAAAATAATCCAGTTATAAGTGATTATGAGTATGACCAGTTATATAAAGAACTTGTTGAACTTGAAGAAAAATATCCTGAATATAAATTGCCAGATTCTCCAACACAGAAAGTTGGAGGCCAAGTCATTGAAGGTTTTAAAACTGTTGAGCACAAAATTCCAATGTTAAGTATGGATAATACCTATTCAGAGGAAGAACTTTTAGAGTTTGATGCTAAAATAAAGAGGATGGCTGATGTTAAAAATGTAGATTATGTAGTTGAACTTAAATTTGATGGAGTTGCAGTTTCTTTACATTATGAGAATGGAGAATTTATTTTTGGTGTTACAAGAGGCGATGGATTTAAAGGAGATGATATAACCGAAAATTTAAAAACAGTTAAAACTCTTCCTTTAAGAATAAATTACAAAGAACCAATAGAAGTCAGGGGAGAAGTTTATATGAGGAAAGATGATTTTGAAAAACTTAATGAACAAAGAAAAAAGAATGGAGAAGAATTATTTGCAAATCCAAGAAATGCAACTGCTGGTTCTTTAAAACTCCTTGACCCAAAAATTGTTGCTGAAAGAAATTTACAGATTTTTATTTATCAGGGTTTTTTAAAAAATGGACCTGAAACTCACTGGGAAGTTTTAAATTTCTTAAAAGAAATTGGTTTCCCAATATCTCCTTATAGAAAACTTTGTAAGGATATAAAAGAAGTTATTGAATATTGTAATGACTGGGAGAAAAAAAGATTTTCTTTGCCATATAATATTGATGGTATGGTTGTTAAAGTCAATTCTCTTGACTTACAAAAAACATTGGGAACAACTACAAAAAGTCCAAGATGGGCTGTCGCTTATAAATTCCCTGCTGAACAGGTATCTACAATTTTAAAAGATGTTATAGTTCAAGTAGGAAGGACAGGGACATTAACTCCTGTTGCAATACTTGAGCCTGTGAGAGTTAGCGGAACAACTGTTTCAAGGGCAACTTTACATAATTTTGATGAAATCAAACGTCTTGATGTTAAAATTGGAGATAGAGTTTTTGTTGAAAAAAGCGGTGAGATTATACCAAAAGTTGTAAAAGTCATAAAGGAAGCAAGAAAAGGAAACGAAAAGGAAATACCTATCCCTGAAATATGTCCTGTATGTGGAAGTAAAGTTGTAAGGGACGAAGAGGAAGTTGCAATAAGATGTCCGAATATAAGATGCCCTGCACAGGTGAAAGAAAGAATTATACATTTTGCATCAAAAGCTGCAATGGATATAGAAGGACTTGGAGAAAAGTGGGTTAATATTTTCGTAGATAAAGGTCTTCTTTCTGATTACGGAGATATCTACTATCTGAAATATGAAGATTTAATAAAACTTGAAAGGATGGGAGATAAATCAGTTAAAAATTTACTCAATGCAATTGAAGAAAGTAAAACAAGACCTTTATCAAATTTAATTTATGCTCTTGGGATAAGACATATTGGAATTCATGCAAGTGAAATTCTTGCAGAAGAGTTCAATTCCATTGAGGAATTAAAAAATGCAACATTTGATAAACTTTCAAGCATTCCAGAAATAGGACCGACTATGGCAAAAAGTATTATTGATTTCTTTTCAAATGAGGAAAATTTGAAGGTTATTGAAAAATTGAAGAAAGCAGGTGTAAAGATGGAAAAAGAAAAAAAAGAAGAGAAAAAAGAGATTCTTTCTGGCTTAACTTTTGTTATAACAGGAACTTTGAAAAACTATTCAAGAGATGAAATTCAAAATTATATTAAAAAACTTGGTGGAAGAGTTACAAATTCTGTTTCAAAAAATACTGATTATTTAATATGTGGAAGCCAGCCAGGTTCAAAATTACAAAAAGCACAACAGTTAGGAATTAAAATTATAAGCGAGGAGGAGTTTGAAGAACTGATTAAATCAAGGATGAATAAATGAAAATAGAAGAATTGATTGATAGGTTTATCAATCATATCTTAATAGAAAAAAACTTATCAACAAATACAGCATCTGCCTACAAAAATGATATTTTGAAATTCAAAGAGTTTATTGAAGAAAAAGGAATAGATTTAAATAAATTGAGTTCTGAAGATATAACATCCTTTATATTTTTTTTAAAAAGGAAAAATTATTCTTCAACAAGCATAGTAAGAATACTTTCAGGCATAAGAAATTTTTATAAATTTATTGCTGGACATGGTTATATAGAAAATCTACAGATTAATATTGAAAGCCCAAAGGTGGAAAGGAAATTGCCTGATTTTTTAACTTACCAAGAGATAGAAAAAATCCTTAATTTAAATGAAATCTCAAGAAAACATATCAGAAACCTTGCAATACTTGAACTTTTTTATTCTTCAGGTTTAAGAGTTTCTGAAGTTTGTGATTTAAAAGTAAATGATTTGAATTTAGAAAATGGATTTATAAAAGTTAAAGGAAAAGGTAATAGAGAAAGAATTGCTTTATTAAATAAAAAAACGATTGAATTATTAAAGAAATACTTAAGTGAAAGAAAGGGTAACTCTGATTATTTATTTTTAAACAATCAAGGGAAAAGAATTTCAAGACAGAGTCTATGGAAGATAGTCAAAAAATATGCAAAATATGCAGGAATAAATAAAAATGTAAAACCACATACTTTAAGACATACTTTTGCCACTCATTTATTAAATGAAGGACTTGATTTAAGGGTTGTTCAGGAACTACTTGGACATAAATCAATTTCAACAACTGAAATTTATACACATCTTGATAGAAAGAAATTAAAGGAGTTATATAAAAAATTTCATCCTCGTTCTTAAAATGAAATCTTATAATTTTTTTCTTGCAAGAAAATTTATAGGAAGTAAAAAACAGGATAGATTTTTATGGTTTATAAGTTTTTTTACTGTTCTTGGCATTTCTATTGGAGTTATTACTTTAATTCTTGTTATTGGAGTTATGAATGGATTTTCAAATGACTTAAAAAGAAAAATAATTGGAGCAAATCCTTTAATAACAATTGAAGGAAAACCCTATATTTATAATTATGAAGAAGTTATAGAAAAAGTCAAAAATTTAAAAGAGATTAAGGGAATTTCTCCTTTTATAATGTCCCAGGTAATATATAAATCAAAAAAGTATATTCTTGGCGGAATTATTAAAGGTATTGACCTTGAAAGAGAAAAAAGGGTAACAAATATTGAAAAATTTATAAAAAAGGGTTCTCTTGATGAAATTGAAAATGGAATTATACTTGGAAAAGAACTTGCAAATGAACTTGAAGTAAATATTGGCGATTATGTTTCTGTTATTGCCGGTTTAATTCCAAAAGAAAATATTTTTAAAGTTGTTGGGATTATTGAATATGGAGTTTACAGTTTTGATGTGAGTATGGGTTTTATATCTCTAAAAAAATTAATGGAAATATTTAATATGAAAGGAGTTCATGGCATAGGTATAAAAATTGATGATATTTATAAAACACCTATTGTTGCAAAAAAAATAGAAAATATTCTTGGGTATAATTTTAATGTATCTACCTGGATAGAAAAAAATAAAATTCTTTTTTCAGCAATAGCACTTGAAAAAAGAGCAATGGCAATAATTTTAAGTTTGATAATTGTAGTGGCTTCTTTTAATATACTTTCAACCTTAATGATATCAGTTTATAGAAAAATTAAAGAAATAGGAATATTGAAAGCAATTGGATTAACATCAAATGAAATAAAAAAAGTTTTTTTATATCAAGGAATCTATCTTGGATTTAAAGGAAGTATTTATGGAACGATTTTGGGCCTTTTTCTTTCATATTTGTTAAAAAAATATAATTTTATAAGTATTCCTGAATTTGTCTATGATATATCTAAATTACCAATTGAAATTTCGCCGTTTGATATATTATGGATTTTTTTGCTTGTTATTATTGTAAGTATTATTGCAAGTATTTACCCAGCAGAAAGAGCATCAAAATTAAGTCCAGCAGAGGCAATAAGAAATGAATAAGATAAAAACTGAGGGAATAACTAAAAATTATGGAAATCTTGTCGCAATCAAAGATATCAATCTTGAAATAAAAAAAGGAGAAATAGTTGTTATAATTGGTCCATCTGGGTCTGGTAAAACTACATTATTAAATATTCTTGGATTTCTTGATAAACCAACAAAGGGGAAAATTTACATAGATGATAAACTTTCTGAAAATCTAAATGAAATAGAACTTGCAAAAATAAGAAATGAAAATTTTGGTTTCATTTTTCAATTCTTTTATCTAATTCCTGAATTAACTGTTCTTGAAAATGTATTTTTGCCATTATGGATTAAAGAAAAAAAATTTGATAAAAAATTTATCACAGAAGCAGAAAAATATCTTTCATTTTTTGGTATTCTTGATAAAAAAAATTCATATCCTTCAAAATTATCAGGTGGAGAATTACAAAGGGTGGCAATTTGCAGAAGTTTAATCTGTAATCCTGAATTTATTTTTGCTGATGAACCAACAGGAAGTATTGACAGCAATTCTGCTTTGTCTTTTTTTGAATTTATGGAAAAATTAAATAAAGAAAAAGAAAAAACTTTTGTAATTGCAACACATAACGAGATATTTTTACAATTTGCAACAAAAGTAGTATATTTAAAAGAAGGTGAAATTAAAAAAATAGAAGAAAGGAGATAAAGATGGGGTTAATAATATATATGAATGGTCAATTTGTTCCTGAAGAAGAAGCAAAAGTTTCTGTGTTTGACCACGGGCTTTTATATGGTGATGGTGTTTTTGAGGGCTTGAGAAGTTATAATGGGAAAATTTTCAAACTTGATGAACATCTTATCCGTCTCTATAAATCGGCAAAAGCTATTTCTCTTGAAATTCCATTAAAATTTGAAGATTTAAAAAATGCTGTAATTGAAACTGTTAAAAAAAATAATTTAAAGGATAGTTACATAAGAATTGTTGTCACAAGAGGAGTTGGAGATTTGGGGCTTGATCCAAGAAAATGTAAATCTCAAACCATTTTTATTATTGCCAGTAGTATCCAGTTATATCCTGAAACTATATATGAAAATGGAATTGATATAGTAACAGTTCCTACAAGAAGAAATTTGCATGAATCATTGAATCCTACAATAAAATCTTTAAATTATCTGAATAATATACTTGCAAAAATTGAAGCAATTAATGCTGGTGCAACAGAAGGTTTAATTTTGAATCAATTTGGTTATGTGAGTGAGTGCACAGGTGAAAATATATTTATAGTTAAAAATAATTCTTTAATAACACCTCCAATTTCAGCAGGCGCACTTGAAGGTATTACAAGAAAAGTTGTTATGGAAATAGGGGAAAATATCGGTTTAAAAGTTAAAGAAGAAAATTTAACAAGATATGATATTTATACAAGTGATGAATGTTTCCTTACTGGAACTGCTGCTGAAATTGTTCCTGTTGTTGTTGTAGATGGAAGAATTATAGGTGATGGCAAACCTGGTAAAATAACTTCAAAAATAAGGAATGAATTTCATATTTTAACCCAGTTAGAAGGAGTTCCTGTTTATGAGTAAGTGTTTTTTATGTGGCCAAAGAAGTTTTATTTTTATAAAATTTGGTAATAAAAGAAAAGAAAAACATTATTTTTATTTATGTCAGAAGTGTTTTGAAAGATTAAACAATATTTCAACAATTGAAAAAAGAAGAAATGAAAAATGTCCAGTTTGTGGATACACTATTTCTGAATTTAACGAATACAAATTTCTTGGTTGTGATTCCTGTTATGAAAATTTTTATCCAGAAATACTCAATTACCTGAAAAAAATTCATATAAATGTTTTTTATAAAGGGAAATTTCCAAAGAGATTTAAATTTTATGAGAAAAAAATAAAAAAAATTCTTGAATTAAAAAATCATAGAATTGAAAGTATTAAAAAAGCATGGAAATTTTAAATATTATTGAAAAAGAAACAAGATGGATTTATTCAAAATTATTTGAGGATACTGTAATTACTTCCCGTATACGACTTGCAAGAAATATAAAGGGCTTTCCTTTCCCATATAATATGACTTACCAAGAAGGAAAGAAAATAGAAAATCTTCTGATTAATATATTTCTCAAGATGCCTTTCAAAAAAATTTATATTGTTGATGTCTCATCCCTCAAAGAAGAAGAAAAAAAATTTTTAATTGAAAGACACTTAATAAGTAAGGATTTTTGTGAAAATAGCGTTTATAATAAAGTAATTATTATACCTGATATGAAAATGACTTTGATGATAAATGAAGAAGACCATTTAAGAATACAAGTAATTTATCCTGGATTGAATTTAAAAAGATGCTGGAAAATAGCAGACAGAATTGATAATTATATTGACCAGAAAATTGATTTTGCATTTTCACCATATTTTGGTTTTCTAACAGCATGCCCAACAAATGTTGGAACAGGTTTAAAAAGTTCTGTTCTGGTCCATATTCCTGGAATTAAATTTTTAAAAAGAGACAGGATAATTTTCAATTTAATTGAAAAAATAGGAATCAATATTAGGGGTTTTTATGGAGAAGGAAGTTTACCTTTTTGTTCTATTTATCAAATTTCTTCAGGTTCTTCAATTGGTAAAAAGGAAATTGAAATTATTGAAGAACTTGAAAGTGTGGTAAAATTAATAAAAGAAGAAGAGAAAAAATGTATTGAAGAAATAAAAAATAATAAAAATTTGAAAGAAAAGATTTACAGAGAAATTAAAAAAATGTTTAAAGAAGAAAAGTTAGAAGGTAGATTTTCAAAAATTATTTCTCTCATTTCCATTGCTTCATTATCAGGTATAATTGAAATTAAAAAAGAAGAGATGAAAGAAATATTCTTTTCTTTTTTAAAGGGTCATGAAACGGTAAAAAATTTTAACTATATTTTTTATAAAAAAGATGGTAAAATATTAAAAAGAAAAATTTGGGAGACAATAAATGTTTGAGAGATTTACAAAAAGAGTAAAGGATATTCTTGAAATCGCAAGAAGAAAAGCAATTAATTTTGGACATAACAGAGTAGAACCAGAACATATACTTCTGGGAATGATTGAAGAAGGAAGTGGAATGGGAATTGCTATCCTTCATTATCTTGGAATTGAGGTTGAAAGGGTTAAATATGAAATAGAAAAACGCATGAAAATAGGAATCCCACTATATAGAGGAGAAATTCCATTAAGTCCATCTTCAAAAAGAGTTCTTGAGTTTTCAGTAAGAGAAGCCCAGTATTTCGGACATTCATATATTGGTAGTGAACACCTTTTATTGGGAATATTACTTGAATCAGAATCTCTTTCATCTCAAATCCTTAAAAAATTTGGTGTAACAATTGATAAAGCAAGAAATGTTCTTGATGAACTTTTAAGAGATACTGATTCAGAAATAGCACCTTATCCCTTAGAAGAAGAAGAACAATATGGGTATAGAGAACAATCCTACAGAACAGCCCAATATCAAAAGAAACATAAAACACCTGCACTTGATACATTTGGAAAAGACCTGACAAAACTTGCAATAGAAGGAAAACTTGACCCTGTTATAGGAAGAGAAAAGGAAATAGAAAGAGTTATTCAGATTTTATGCAGGAGGAAGAAAAATAACCCTGTTTTACTTGGAGAACCAGGAGTTGGGAAAACAGCAATTGTTGAAGGTCTTGCACAAAAAATTGCTTCAGGAAGAATATCTGAGATATTAAGGGATAAAAGGATTGTTATGCTTGATTTACCTGGGATGGTTGCAGGAACTAAATACAGGGGTGAGTTTGAACAGAGAATAAAAATTGTTCTTGATGAAATAATTAATGCAGGAAATGTTATAATTTTTATAGACGAAATTCATACTCTTGTAGGAGCAGGTGGAGCGGAAGGAGCAATTGATGCTTCAAATATTTTAAAACCTGTTCTTGCAAGAGGTGAAATCCAGTGCATAGGAGCAACAACACTTGATGAATACAGAAAATATATAGAAAAAGATGGAGCACTTGAAAGAAGATTCCAACCTGTTATAGTTAATCCACCAACTGTTGAGGAGACAATTGAAATTTTGAATGGCTTAAAAGAAAAATATGAAGAACATCATAAATTAATAATAACTGAAGAGGCAATTGAAGCAGCAGTAAAATTAAGTGATAGATTTATTGCTGATAGATATTTACCCGATAAAGCAATAGACCTTATTGATGAAGCAGCAAGCCAGAAGAGATTAAGATTATTTAAAGAACCACCTGAAATAGACAAAATTGAAAATGAAATTAAATTACTTGAAAAAGAAAAAGAGATAGCATTTAAAACACAGAATTACCAACTTCTAACATCAATAAGGGATAAAGAAAGAGAACTTAAAAATAAAATTGATTTTTTGAGAAATAAATTGTTTGATTTAATCCCTGAAGAAGAGAAAAAAGTAACAAAAGAAAATATTGCTGAAGTAGTTTCACAGTGGACAGGTATTCCAGTTTCTCAATTATGTAAAGAAGAAAAAGAAAGATTGCTTGAAATGGAAAATTATCTTCATAAAGTTGTGGTTGGACAGGATGAAGCAATAGAAGCAATAAGTAAGGCAATTAGACGTTCAAGAGCAGGTTTAAAGGATGTGAAAAGACCTATCGGTAGTTTTCTATTTCTTGGACCAACAGGAGTTGGAAAAACTCTACTTGCAAGGGCTCTTGCTGAATTTCTTTTTGGGAATGAAAATGCTTTGATTCAGATAGACATGTCTGAGTATATGGAGAAATTCTCTGTAAGTCGACTTATAGGAGCACCTCCTGGATATGTTGGATATGAAGAAGGAGGACAATTAACTGAAAAGGTTAGGAGAAGACCCTATTGTGTTGTTCTTTTTGATGAAATAGAAAAGGCACATCCAGATGTTTTCAATATTTTACTTCAGATTCTTGAAGATGGACGACTTACAGATAGTTTTGGAAGAAATGTGAGTTTCAAAAATACCATAATAATTATGACTTCAAATGTTGGAACAGATATATTTAAAAATAAATCAATTATCGGGTTTTTACCAAAAGATGAGGAGATAATATATGAAAATTTAAAAACAGAGGTCCTTGAAAAGGTAAAAAAAACTTTTAGACCAGAATTTTTAAATAGACTTGATGAGATAATAGTTTTTCATCCTCTAACAAACCAGCATTTGATAAAAATTGTTGAGATAGAAATTGAAAAAGTTAGGGAAAGATTGAAAGAATTGAAAGTAGATATTGAGGTAAATGAGGATGTTAAACAATTTTTAATAGAAAAAGGAGCAAATCCTGAATTTGGAGCAAGACCTTTGAGAAGAACAATTTCAAGATATATTGAAGACCCACTTTCAGAGGAAATTTTGAAAGGAAATTTTGTTGAGGGAGATATAATAATAGTTGAAAAAAAAGGAATAGACCTTTGTTTCAAAAAGAAAGAGAAAGGGGAAAAAGTTGAAAAAAATACTGTTGGTATTTCTTTTTCTTAATCTTTTCCTTCTTGCTTCCCCTAAAATTATAAAATTGAATATCTTCGGGAATAAAAATGTATCTATTGAAAAGATATTAAGTTTAATAAAAACAAGAGAGGGCAATGAATTTGATGAAAATTTGGTGAAAAGGGATATAGAGTCACTTCTTAAAACTGGTTACTTTAAGGAAATAAATTACAGTAAAGAAGAAAAAGAAGGTGGATTAGAATTAAATATTTATGTTATTGAAAATCCTGTTATTGAAAAAATTATCTTTGAAGGAAACAGAACTTTCAAAACAAAAAAATTAAAAGAATATCTTGGAATAAAAGAAGGAAATATTTTAGATGAAAAAAATATTGTTGAAGGAATAAATAAAATTAAGGAAGAATACTATAAAAAAGGTTTCAGAACAACTGAAATTGGATATGAAATTGAGGAAAAGGAAGGAAAAAGTATTGTTAAAATTAAAATAGATGAAAGAGGTAAAAGTTATGTTAAGGAAATTTTATTTAAGGGAAATAATTCTATTGAGGATAAAAAATTAAAAAAAATAATGAAAACAAAGGAAAGAAAAATGCCATTTATAAAAGGAACATATAAAGAAGAGATTTTAAATGAGGATATTGAAAGAATTAAAAATTTTTATAATGAAAATGGTTTTATAGAAGCAAAAGTTGATAGAAAAATTGAATATGATAAAAAAGGGTTGATTATTAAAATTTTAATAGATGAAGGTAAAAGATATTTTGTTGGAGATATTAAGTTAGAAGGGAATTTAATTTTTAAAGAGGATGAGATAAAAAAGAAAATTCTTCTTAAAAGTGGAGATGTTTTTAATTTAATCAAAAATGAAAAAACAATAAAAAATATTTACCAGTTTTATTCTGATAATGGATATATAAAATGCAATGTGGAATCCATACCAGAAATAAAAGGACAAACGATTGATATAACCTATTTTATAAATCCTGGGCCTGTATATTTTGCAGAAGAAATAAAAATAAAAGGGAACAGAATAACAAAGGATAAAGTAATAAGAAGGGAACTTAAATTGGAACCAGGAGATAAAATTACAGGAGAAAAAATAAGAAAAAGTTTTAATAATTTGAGGGATACAAACTATTTTGAAAATATCCAGATATATCCAGAAATTGTTGAAGAAGGAAAAGCCAACATTGTTGTAGATGTAAAAGAAAGAGAGAAAACAGGTTTATTTTTAATAGGTGGTGGATATAGCAGTATTGAAAAATTTGTTGGTATGATAAATATTCAACAAACGAATTTTGATATAACAAATCCCCCAAAATTTGTTGGTGGAGGACAGAATTTATCATTATTATTTGAAATGGGCACAATTTCAAAAAATTACAAATTTAGTTTTACAGAACCATATTTATTTGATAAATCTATTTATTTAGGACCTGATATCTACAGATTAAGAAAAGAATGGAATGACTGGACTGAAACATCATCTGGATTTGATTTAAGAATTGGAAGAAAATGGGAAAATTTTACTTGTGGATTTAAACTTTTAACAGAAAATGTTAAACTTGAAGATGTTGAAATACCTTCTCTTAAAAGCACAGAAGGGGAAAAAACAAAAAATAGTATTACAACATATTTAACATATTCAAAACTTAACAGTGAAAGATTTCCAACTGAAGGAAATAAAATCAGGTCTTCTATAGAGTATGCAGGATTTGGTGGAGACCTTAATTTTTTAAAATTAACTTTTGAACACAATTTTTATTATCCATTTAAGAATTTTATTTTTCACAGTAAAACTTATACTGGATATATAAACAAAGATTTAGAGGAAATTCCAATTTATGAGAGGTTTTTTGGAGGAGGAATTGGAACTATAAGGGGATATAAAGAAAGGAGTTTAGGACCAAAAGAAGATGGACATTATCTTGGTGGAAATTTTATATTTGCACAGAATTTTGAAATATTGTATCCTTTATATAAAGAGATTTTGTATGGAATAGGTTTTTTTGATATAGGAAATGTTTATGAAGAATTTGATGGCTTAAATGATTTAAAAAAAGGAATTGGGGTAGGAATAAGGGTTAATATCCCTTTCTTAAATGTTCCATTAGAAATATATTATGGATATGGGCTTGATGCTGAAAAGGGTGAATCTAAAAATAGAATTCATATTGGTATGAGTTTTGGATTTTAAAAAGGAGGAAATAAATGAAAAAAATTTTAGTTTTTTTGGGCAGTTTGGGAGTATGTTTGTTTGCTCAAACAGGAAAAATTGGATATGTTGATATAAAAAGGATATTTGATAATTACCAAAAGGCAAAAAATATACAGGAAAGTTTTAAAAAAGAGGTTATGGATGAACAGAAAAATATGGATAAAATGCAGGAAGATATAAAGAAGATGCAGGAAGATTATGAAAAGAAAAAAAATATGATGAAACCAGAAGAACAGGCAAAAAGAGAAAGTGAAATCAGAAGAAAAATTCAGGAATTTTCACAGAAATGGACAGAGGTAAGCAAAAAACTTGATGAAAAAGGCAAAGACCTTGAAAACCAAATTCTCGAAGAAATCAAAGCAGTAACAGGAGAATATGCAAAGAAAAATGGTTATTCAATAGTTCTTGATTCCAGATTAATTTTTTATGGAGATAATACATGTGATATATCAGATGAAATTATAAAAATTCTTAATAGCAAAAAATGAATATGAAAGTTAAAGAAATTGCAGAAATAATTGGTGGGAAAATTATTGGAGATGAAAATGTTGTTATAAAAGGTGTTTCAGGAATAAAAGAAGCTAAGGAAGGAGATTTAACCTTTATTGCAAACAAAAAATATAAAAATTTATTATACACAACAAAAGCATCTGCTATTATAGTCGGACCTGATATAAACAATTCTATAAATGCAACTTTAATTCAGGTTGAAAACCCGTCTCTTGCTTTTGCCAAAATTATGTCAATTGTTGGACCTGAACCAATAAGTTTTAAGCCAGGGATTCATCCAACATCAATTATAGGCAAGAATGTAGTTCTTGGTAAAGATGTTTCTATTCAGCCATATGCAGTAATTGAAGATTATGCAAAAATAGGAGATAGAACTGTGATTGGTGCATCTGTTTATATAGGACATTATACTGAAATTGGCTCTGATTGTTTAATTTATCCTCAGGTAGTTATAAGGGAAAGAATAAAAATAGGAGATAGAGTTATAATTCATCCTGGAACAGTTATAGGAGGAGATGGATTTGGATTTGCAACTGTTAAAGGAGTTCATCATAAAATTCCACAGATTGGTACTGTTGAAATAGGAAATGATGTTGAAATTGGTTCAAATGTTACAATTGACAGAGCAAGATTTGATAAAACATATATTGGAAATGGAGTTAAAATAGATAATCTTGTCCAGATTGCACACAATGTTTATATAGGTGATAACACAATTATTGTCGCACAAGTTGGGATATCAGGCAGTACAAAAATTGGAAAAAATGTAATTATTGCCGGACAAGCAGGCATTATAGGTCATATCACAATTGGAGATAATGCAGTTATAGGTGGTAAAGCAGGTGTAACAAAAAATGTTCCAACAAATACACATGTTACTGGTTTTCCTGCGAGAGAAAAATGGGAAGATATGAGAATTCAGGCATATATAAGGAAATTACCAGAACTAATTGAAGAGATTAAAAATTTAAAAGAAAAAATAAACCAACTTGAAGAAAAACTATCTGAAAGAAATGGAGAAAAAGTATCAAAAAACGATTGAAAGATCTTCAACAATTGAAGGCACAGGTTTACACACAGGTGAAAAAAGTAAAATTACTTTAAAACCTGCTCCACCCAATACAGGAATTATATTTATAAGAAAGGATATAGAAGATAATGAACCAATAAAAGTAGATATAGATAATCTGCTTGATACAAATAAATATCCAAGAAGAACATCCATAGGTAATGAAAAAGTTCAAATTCACACAATAGAACATTTACTTTCTGCTTTATTTGCTATGGAAATAGATAATGTTTTTGTTGAAATCTATGGAAGTGAGTGTCCTGGACTTGATGGAAGTTCAAAAGGTTTTGTTGATTTGATTAAGGACTGCGGAGTTAAGGAATATGAAGAGGAAAAAGAACTTTTTTATTTAAAACAACCAATATACATTTCAGAAAATAATTCCCATATAATAGCATTGCCAAATAAAGAATTTAAAATCTCTTATACACTTGATTATCCCAAAACAATTATTAATTCTCAATTTGCTTCATTCTCAATAACTCCGGAAATTTATGAGAAAGAGATTGCACCTGCAAGAACATTCTGTCTAAAGGAAGAGGTTGAAATATTAAAAAATATGGGGCTTGGAAAGGGTTCAAACTACCAGAATACTCTTGTTATTGATAAAGATAAAGTAATAGAGAATGAATTTCGTTTTGAGGATGAACCTGTAAGACATAAAATTGCTGACCTTATAGGAGATATTGCCTTACTTGGGAAATATCTTGTTGCTCATGTGATAGGAATTAAAAGTGGACATTCAATAAACACAAAATTAATTAAAAAAATAAAAGAAATGATTAAAAAAGAAAAAATAAGTGGTATTGGTGCTCCATTAATTATGCCTCTTTCAGGTCCACAACTTGAAATTGAGGAGATAGAAAAAGTAATTCCCCACAGATACCCATTTTTACTTGTTGATAAAATTCTTGAAATAAGTGAAAATAAGGCTGTTGGTATAAAAAATGTTACAATGAATGAGTGGTTTTTTCAAGGTCATTTCCCAGGGAAACCTGTTATGCCAGGGGTTCTAATAGTTGAAGCAATGGCACAGGTTGGTGGTGTTTTAATGTTAAAAAAAGAGGAAAATCGGGGTAAACTTGCTTATTTTATGAGTATTGATAATGTTAAATTTAGGAGAGCAATAAGACCTGGAGACCAGTTAATTATTGAAGTTGAGGTTGTAAAACTTAAAAGTAAAGTTGGTCAGATTCAGGGAAAAACATATGTTGATGGGAAACTTGCTGCTGAGGCACTTTTGATGTTTACAGTTATTGAGCCATAAAATGAGAAAAATCCATCCCACTGCTATAATCTCTTCTGAAGTTGAAATTGATGGTGATATAGAAGTAGGACCTTATACAATTATAGAAGGAAAGGTTAAAATCTGGAAAAATTGTAAAATTGGTCCATATGTTCATATTCAGGGTTATACAGAAATTGGTGAGGGAACAAAAATTTTTACAGGAGCTGTTATTGGGAGTATTCCACAGGACCTCAAATATAAAGGAGAAATAACTTATTTAAAAATTGGAAAGAATAATGTAATAAGGGAGTTTGTCACTATAAATCCAGGAACTTCTTATGGAGAGGAAACAATAATTGGAGATAATAACTTAATAATGGCTTATGCTCATATAGCCCACAACTGTAAGATTGGAAATAATGTAATAATTGCAAATGGAGGAACTCTTGCAGGACATGTTATAATAGATGATTATGCTATCATAGGAGGACTTGTTGGAATTCATCAATTTTGTCGCATAGGAAAACATGCAATAGTTGGTGGATGTTCAAAAGTAACGATGGACATAATTCCTTTTGTTTTAGCAGATGGACATCCTGCAAGACCATATGGATTAAATATAGTTGGATTAAAAAGAAAAAAATTTTCAAAAGAAAAAATAGAAATCTTAAACAATGCATATAAAATAATTTTCAGGTCAGGATTGAACACTAGCGATGCTTTAAAGAAATTAAAGGAAATTGAAAACTACAAAGAAATAAAGGATATAATTGAATTCATAATGTCATCTCAAAGAGGGATTGCAAAAGAAAGAGAATAAATGAAGGAAAAAGTTGCATTATTTGTGAGTGATGATTTCTTTTCAAAATATGCATATAAAAAATTGATACAAAATTACGAAGTATATCCTTTTTCTCTAAAAAAAATAAAAAATTTTGAGACATTTGTATTGAAGAATACCAATTTCAATTTACTTTATGAATTTTTAAAGAAGAATGGTATTAAATTTATTTTATGGGTTGGAAAGGTAAATCCAGACATTATTTTTAAAACTCATAATCCAACCATTAGAAATTTAATTTCTGATTTAAATGGCCTAAAACCTGAAAGAATAATGAAAAAAATTTCTGATTTTTTTGAAAAAAATGGTATAAAAGTATTACCAGAAACCATGATTTTTAAGGAAGAAATTGCGGAAAAGAAAATATATACTTTTCCATTAACAGAAGAGGAAAAAAAGGATGTAAAGATTGGTTTTTCTGTTTTAAAAAATATTTTAAAGTATAACATTGGACAGGCAGTAGCAGTGAAAAAAGGAATGATACTTGGAATTGAAGGTATAGAGGGGACTGATAATTTTATAAAAAGAATTGGTAAATATTGTAAAAATTTTGTTTTTGTAAAAGGATGTGGAAAAGATAAGGATTTAAGATTTGATATACCTGTAATAGGATTAAAAACTGTAAAAAATTTAGTAAAGGCAGGTGGAAAAGTAATTGCAATTGAAGCAGAAAAAACAATAATTTTACAAAAAGAAAAAGTAATAAATGAATGTATGAAAAATAAAATAAAACTTATTGGAATAAAATGAAAGTAAAAGAAAAAATAGATGAAATAATTTCCTATCTTGAAGATTCTTCAAATTTTAAGGAAGGAAAAGCAGAAAAGGTTTTTATTCCTGAAAGTGAAAAAGAAATTTTTGATGTAATTGAAATATGTAAGAAAGAAAATAAACCACTTACAATTTCTGGTGGAGGAACAGGAACAGTTGCAGGAAGAATTCCAAAAGAAGGTTATATAATTTCAATGGAAAATTTTAAAAAAATTATAAATGTTGACAGAGAAAAAAAACTTGCATCTTGCCAAGCAGGTGTTATTGTTGATGAATTTCTTAAATATATAGAAGATTTTGACCTATTTTATCCTCCATTCCCAACAGAACCAACCGCATTTATTGGAGGGAATGTTGCCACAAACGCATCTGGTGAATATAGTTTCAAGTTTGGTTCAACAAGAAAATATGTTAAAAGGATAAAAATGATACTAACAACAGGTGATATACTTGAAATTAAAAGGGGAGAAATTTTTGAAAAAAATGGATTTATAGATTTTGGAAAATTCAAAATTCCACTACCCTCTTATAGAACTCCTGATATTAAATGCTCTGCTGGTTATTTTTCAAAGGAAGGGATGGATGGTATTGATTTAATAATTGGTTCAGAAGGAACACTTGGGATAATTACAGAAGTTGAACTCTTTTTGATTGAAAAATTACCTCAGAGATTTATTATAATTTTATTTTTCAGAGAAGAAGAGAATATTCCTGAAATTGTGAAAAATATAAAAGAAAAAAAAGATGAACTTGAGATTTTTTCACTTGAATTCTTTGACAAAAAATCACTTGAATTTTTAAAAAATGAATTTTCTTTTATTCCAGAAGATAGAAG
>JBMFMQ010000021.1:0-20525 GCA_049970595.1 Candidatus Ratteibacteria bacterium
TTTATTTTCCTTTGTTTTTCTCCACTGCCTTGGTATTACCGAAACCATCCCACCTACAGAGAAGATTGCTATACAGAGAAGGTGGGATTGTTTCAAACCCCAGTGCTTTATATGTGGTTGAGTTAGTATTTATGAATTATACAATAAAAAATCCCAAAATTCTAAATCATCTTTGAAAAAGAAATTGAAAAATTCTTTTGAAAATGATAAATTTAAAATATGAAAAGGATAAAAAAAGATATCAAAGAAATATTTAAAAATTTAGGTGTTTTGCTTGTTTATATTTTTGGTTCATATGTTTATGGCATTGAAAATAAAAAATCAGATATTGATATTGCTATACTTCTTAATGGAAAACCAGATATGAAGAAATATTTGCTTTTTTATAAAATTTTTTCAGAAATTTTTAAAAATAAGGAAGTTGATATTGTTTTTTTAAACCAAGCACCATTAACTTTAAGATTTGAAGTTGTAAATGATGGAATTCTTATTTACCAAGATAGAAAATATTTATCCTATGAATATAAAGAAAAAATTTTGAAGGAATATATTGATTTTAAACACCATCTTGACCAATTTAATAAA
This sequence comes from Candidatus Ratteibacteria bacterium, assembly GCA_049970595.1. Taxonomy (GTDB): domain Bacteria; phylum Ratteibacteria; class UBA8468; order B48-G9; family JAFGKM01; genus JAMWDI01. The sequence continues at coordinate 586 of JBMFMQ010000021.1, forward strand.
ACAATAATTGAAAGTTTATGAAAAAAATACCATTAAATAAAAATCTTTTATTAAGCAGAATTGAAGAAATCAAGAAGAATTCTGTAAGTATATAAAAAAATTGCTTAAAAATCCTGAAAGGTTTGGTTTGAAAATAGAAGAGTAAATAGTGGTTATTTATTTTTACTTTTATATTTTATTTTTTCTCTCAGAAATATAACATCCTGTTTATCAATTGGTCTTACGCTTTTTTCTTTCATTCTTAACAACATTTCAACACTACAAACTGGAATTTTTACATTTTCTATTTCTATCATTTCAACTTCATTTTTAACATCTGAAAACTCAAAAATTTTTCCAATTTTACCGATAAAATCAATACAAAACCCATTTTCTGATACATATCTTACAACTGAATATTTTTTAATATCTATAACATTAAGTTTCTCTATTGTTTTATCTTTAAAAATTTTAAAAAGCGATTTTTTTATTCTCATCACATTTTCTTCTGATGGATTTACAAAAAAGTCAATATCTGTTGTTAATCTTGGATAACCATGAATTATCATAGCAAATCCTCCAATTATAACATATTGAATGCCTGCTTTATTAAATTCTTCACATATAGATAAAAAAATTTCATCTAATCCTTTATTAGCCATTTTAATTTGTCCTTATTTGCTTCCTTTAATGTCCTATATTTATAAAGTCCATGTGGTATTTTTTTTAAAATTCTATTCAATAATTTATTTGAAAAAAGAAACTTTAATTTAAAATCATTATTTTTTTTGTATTGATTTAAAATCCAGATATCAAATTCTGCCTCTTTAAATGACTTATATTTTTTTAGTAAGTATTTACTTTTCATCTTTAAAATTATACAACAAAAAATCCCAAAATTCTAAACTATCTTGAAAAATTCTTTTTAAAATGGTAAATTTAAGATAAAATGAGTAAAAAATACATAATCTTTCTTATCTTAATCACTTTTCTTGGCTACCTTAACTCAATTTTTAACCCTTTTATCTGGGATGATTATCAACTTATTATTGAAAACCCTTATATTAGAAGTTTTAAAAATTTCAGATTTTATTTCACAACAGACCTTTTTAGAGGAAAAACATCAAACTTTTATAGACCATTACAAACAATCTTTTATTCCTTAATTTATAAAATCTTTAAATTAAATCCAATACCTTACCATCTTTTAAATATCTTTTTGCATATAGGTTGTTGTCTCTTATTTTTTATTCTACTTAAAGATATTTATGGAGAAAAATTATCATTTCTTGCAAGTATCTTATGGGCAATACATCCAATAAATACAGAAGCAATAACATATATATCAGGAACTGCTGACCCATTATTTCTATTTTTTGGTTTACTTTCTATTTACCTTTACAATAAAAACCTCAAATTTCTTTCATATATCTCTTTTATATTCTCTTTACTTTCAAAAGAGACAGGAATTTTAATTTTGCCTTTATTCTTTTTATATCAATACTCAATAAATAACTTAAAAAAAGAAAAAATACCAGAGTATGCTTTAATAACTTTGCTCTTTTTAATTTACCTTATTTTAAGGAAGACAGTTTTAAATTTTGGAAAAGCACAACCAGAAGAAATTTTTATATACAGATTTTTCACCTCTTTTAAAGCATTTTTAGTTTATATCTCAATCCTTATTTTTCCATTTATTTTATCAATGGAAAGACACATACCTTATATAAAGAAAGCAACCGATATTGATTTTATAGGTGGATTTATACTTTTTCTTTTAATTTTATATTTTTTATGGAAAAAAAGGAGAGAAAAAAAGATATTATTTGCATTAAGTTTATTTATAGGTAATTTTATATTTCATTCAAACACAATAATACCATTAAACGGAAATTTAAGGGAGCACTGGATGTATCTTGGAGGTATTGGATTTTTTATAATTTTTTTAATTTTATTTGATTATATAAAGAAGGAGAGATTTAAGTTTGCATTGATTATTTTTGTTTTTTCATTATATGGAGTAAGGACAATCTTAAGGAATTATGACTGGAAAGACCCTGAAAAATTTTATCTTAAATCTGTAAAATATTCTTTTTATCCATCACAATTATATGGGAATTTATGTTATTTTTATATAAGAAATGGAGATTACGAAAAAAGTTATCAGATTTCAAAATATATTATTTCGCGCGGGCTTAAAAACGAATCAATTCTTTATGTTTTTGGCATTTCTTGTCTGAACTTAAAGAAATATAAAGAGGCAGAGAAATCATTTTATGAAGTTTTAAAATTAAATCCAGAAAATTATGAAGCATATACTGAACTTGGAGAATTGTATTATTTGAAGGGAGAATTTGAAAAAAGTAAAAAATTTTTAAAAAGAAGTATGGAATTAAATCAGGAATATCCAAAAACATATTACATATTATCCAAGATTTACATAATAGAAAATAATGTAGAAAAACTTAATGAATGTGTTGATAAATTATCTCAACTTGTCCCTGATGATTTTTACCCTTACTATTTAAAGGGGATGATATGTAAGTTAATAGGTAATTATGAAGAAGCAAATAAAAATTTTAATAAAAGTCTTTCAATTTTAAAAAATAAAAAGGACTTTAACTCTCTTTTAAATCTTGGAATTTTATATAGAGAATCTGGGAAAATAGATAAAGCAATAAATTTATTTTATAAACTGAAAGAATTAAATCCTGAAAATCTTGAAATTTTAAATGAAATTGGAATCTGTTATGCATTAAAAGGAGATAAAGAAAAAGCAAAAAAAATATGGGAAGAAATACTAAAGAAAAATCCAGAATATTATCCAGCAAAGGAAAATCTTAAAAGATTAAATATCTAATTTAGATAAAAGAAAAATCTGGTTTTTAAAATCTTCTGGAATATAACCGAATTTATCAATCATCTCATTAATTAACTCTTCAGCATCTCTTTCTGTTTTTATATTTGAAATCTTTCTGTATAAGTAGAATCTTAATGAAGGTGATTTAACATAGTTTTCAGGTATTTTCAACTTAATTTCCCTTACCTCTTCTTCCTTTTTCTCCCCTTTTATCTCCTCCATAACCTCTTTCCAGAATTGGCAGTAAAGTGTAAATCCAATCATATCTATAAATCCATGCTGTTGTTTCCCAAGAATATTACCTGCTCCTCTTATTTCAAGGTCTTTCAAAGCAATTTTATAGCCACTTCCTGGATTATTTAATTCCTGAATTGCTTTTAATCTCTTTATCGCCTTTTCATTTAAGGGAATATTCTGTGGAATTAAAAAATAAGCATAAGCACGCCATTTATATCTTCCAACTCTTCCCCTTAACTGATAAAGGTCAGCAAGCCCATATTTTAAAGCATTATCAACTATTAATGTATTTGCATTTGGGAAATCAAGGCCATTTTCAACAATAGTAGTTGCAACAAGAACATCAATATCTCCTTTTTCAAATCTTTCCATAACATCGCTTATTTCTTCCGGCATCATTCTTCCATGCGCAATATCAATTTTTGCTGATGGAACAAGTTTTTTAATCTTTTCTTTTACCTTATGAATATCATAAATATAATTATGAAGATAAAAAACCTGTCCCTTTCTATCAAGTTCCCTTAAAATTGCTTCCCTTATAATGTTATCATTATATCTTCCAACATATGTAATAACAGATAATCTTCCTTCTGGTGGTGTTTCTATTAATGAAATATCCTTGATACCACTTAAAGCCATATTTAATGTTCTTGGGATTGGAGTTGCTGTAAGGGTTAAAACATCTATTTTCCTGAATTTAATCCTTATTTTCTCCTTTTGAATTACTCCAAATCTTTGTTCTTCATCTATTATTAAAAGTCCAATATCCTTAAATTCAATATCATCCTGAAGTAATCTATGTGTACCTATAATTATATCTATCTGACCATTTTTAAGTTTTTCAACTATTTCTTTTTGTTTCTTTTCTGGAACAAGTCGTGAAAGCATCTCAATAATAACTGGAAATTTTGAAAATCTCTCTTTAAATGTTAAATAATGCTGTAATGCAAGAACTGTCGTAGGAACAAGAACTGCTACCTGTTTCCCACTTAAAACACATTTAAATGCAGCCCTCATACCAACCTCTGTCTTTCCATATCCAGAATCTCCACAAACAATCCTATCCATAATTTTTTCACTCATCATATCTTTTTTAACTTCTTCTATTGCTTTTAACTGGTCGGGTGTCTCTTGGTAAATAAAATTGTCTTCAAAGTCCTTCTGCCACTGGTCATCTGGAAGAAATTTAAAACCTTTCTCTTTTTTTCTTTCTGTATAAAGTTTATAAAGTTGGTAGGCAAGGTCTTTAATTGAATTTTTTACTTTTTCTTTTAGTTCCCTCCATTTTTTACTTCCAAGTTTTGATAATTTTGGTTTCTCACTTCCAACATACTTATGAATTAATGAGACCTGATATATAGGAACATAAAGTTTATCATTATCTTGGTATTCAATAACAATAAACTCTTCATCTTTACCATTAACTTTTACCCTTTCAATACCTTTAAACCTTCCAATTCCTTCATTTATATGAACAACATAATCTCCTTCTTTTATTTCAGACCAACTTACCAGGGGAACTGTTTTATATTTTTTCAAAAGGGGATGGTTTGATTTATATCTTGAGAAAACTTCATTAATACTTAAAAATGATATATTTTTTTCCGGTAAATAAAATCCGCTTGATAAATTTCCTTCAATCACTTGGAAAGAACAATTCAAATTTTTCTCTTTAAGTATATTTTTTAATCTTTCAATATCATTTTTATTTTCACTGAAAACAAATATTTTTTCTTCAGGTATAATTTGCCATATGAAATTCTCACCCCAGACCTTAAACCTTTCATTTACAGGTAAAACATTGAAATTTATAATTTTTTCTGAATAGTTTTTAATTTTACCTGTCAGAATTATTGAATTTTTCTTCAAATTTTCAAGGATTTTCAGGTTAACACTCAACTCTTTTTTATTTATAATTTCAAGATAATCAATTTTTATTTCATCCGGTTGGTTCAGAAAAGTTATTTTATTATCTATTTCCGAAAACAAATCTGATTCTTCATCTCCAATAAAATATTCATTCAGAGGATATAATATAAAACTATCAATCTTTTCAAATGATTTCTGGGAAGAGACATCAAATAACCTTATAGAATCAATTTTATTACCTGAAAAATTTATTCTTAAAGGGAAAGAAGAGTTTAAAGGAAATACATCAATAATTCCTCCTCTTCTTGCAAACTCTCCAGGCAATTCCACTATTTCTTTTTCTTCATATCCAGAAGAAAAAAGGAAATTTAAAAGACAGTCCCTTCTCAAATCTTTATTTTCTCTAATTTCACACATTCTTTTTTTTATTATTTCAAATTTCGGGATTTTTTTTATAATAGAGGATGGATATGAAATAAGGATAAATTTTGAATTTGAAGTAGCAATATCAAAAAAAACTTTAACTCTTTCAAAAGAAGTTTCAGAAATTTCATCTTTTGTATAATCAGGAGAAGGAAGGAACTTGACTGAATTTTCATCAACAAAATTCAATATATCAAGATAAAAAATTTCACTTTTTTTCTCATCAGGCAGAATAACAATTATGTTTTTATCAAAATAATTGAATATTGAAGATATAAGATATGAATAAAAAGAAAAAATCCCTGCATAAATACAAAATTTTTCATCCCTTTCTATTAAACTTAAAACTTCATTAAATCTCCCCTCTCTCGCCAAAAAATCCATAATCATAATAAAAATAATACCTTTTCACCTTCAAAAAATAAAGAGGGGATTAATATTTATGAGTTAAATATTTTCCCAAGTGCATTATCAAGAGAGATATAAAACTTTCTTTCTGCATCTTCAACCTTTTTATCTTTCTCTATTTTATTTATAAAGAAATGATAAAAATGGTCAGGGCAGTGGAAATGGGTAAAAAATAAATCCCATTCCTTATTTTTAAGTAAATAATTTGCACATTCTCCAAGATATATATTCTGAAAATCAATAAGTTCTGAAACTGTATCTATATCAATCCAGCCAAAATGATAGGAAGTATAAAAAGAATTTGGTATTGGAAGTCCATCAAGATTTTCAAGTTCTTTTTCAATCCCTTCTGGAAACCCAAATCCAGTCAATGAACATAAAGGAGTAAAATAAATTTTTATATTTTTACCATCTGGGGTTAATTCAATAATTTTAATTTTAAAAACAACTTTCTTTTTACCTTTATCTGTCTCAATTTCCATATATATTTTTTCATTCCATTTTCCTTTTTCCAGTATTGCAAGTGGTTTTCCATTTTTTTCTTTATAAATACCAACTTTATCATAACCATTACCTGAATTTATTAAAATTGCATACCATGGTTTTTCTTTTGAAATATAATCACTCCATCTAAAATCAATTTTTAGTTCAAACTCTTTAAAACTTTCTCCTTCAGGTAAATTTTCCCATCCTTCAATGTCTTTAATTTTAATTGGATAACTTTCAGGTAATTCTTCATTGGTAAAGCATAAATCAGCACTTAAATCACATTTTATTGCCCATTCAACATTTCCTTTTAACCTATATTCATTAATCGCAAGACCAGCTCCTCCAATTTGAATTCCATTTTTAACTGCTTTTTGCCAGGTACTTGGATAGTTTATAAGAATAGTTTTTCTTCCAATTTTTTCTGCTGATTCCCATATATACTCTGCTTTACAGTCATCTTTATAAAATGCTTGATATGTTTTTTCAAGTTGTCCTTCTTCAAGTAAATTAAAACAGATAATCTGATGGGTTCCTATCCAACTTCCTGTTACAATAGTTGTCCAGTTTGGTGGAGTTATTGTAGGATGAGGAACAAGACAGTTTTCTCCCCAGACACCTTCTTTTATCAATCTTTCTGTATTTGGCATAACTCCTTCATTTACATATTTTTTTATACTTTTAATTATAGGAGCATCCCATCCAATTACTACACATTTTTCAACTTTCATTTTATCCCTCCTTTTTATATCCAATTTTTTCTGAAATTTCATTACATATATTCTTTAAAAATTCTCCAAATTCCTTTATTTTTTTCTCATTTATTCTATAAGAAGGACCTGCAATTCCAATAATCCCTGTAAGTTTTCCATCATAGTTAAAAACAGGAGATGCAATTCTTACAATATCTATTCTTGCTTCTCCTATATCATAAGCCCATCCTCTTTTTCTTATTTTTTCTATCTCTTTTTTTAATTTTTCTTTTTCTGTAATTGTCCTTGAAGTAATTTTTTCGAGTTTTTTATTCTTTAAAAATTTTTCAAAAATATCATTATCATATGCAAGATAAATTTTACCAGCAGCAGAAGCATGAAGAGTTTTATATCTTGAACCGATTTGAGCAACAAGTTTTATTGATTCTGGACTTTCAATTTTATCTATATATAAAATTTCATCTTTATCCGGGATTATAAGTTCAACTGTCTCTTTTGTTTTTTCGCATATTTTTTTCAGATATGGGTTTGCTATTTCTCTTAAAGGAATCTCTGCCAATATCTTCTTTGCAAATGTCAAAAATCCATATCCAAGTTTATACTTTTTGTTTTCATAAATAACAAATTTATTATCTATAAGTGTTTTTAAAATCCTATATAATGTTGTCCTTGGTATATTAAGTTTTTTTTCTATTTCATTAAAAGACAAAAAATCCCCTGAATCTTTCAAAACTTTAAGAACCTCAATCCCTTTTTCAAGTAAGTTTCTATGTTTCATATTTGGAACTATTGTATCATATATAGAATAAAAGTCAAGAGTAAATTTTATTGACAAAAAGCAATTTTTTTAATAAAATTTAAAAAATAATAGGAGGGAAAAATGAAAACACAGATAGCAAAAAAAGTAGAAAGAAAGTGGTATATAGTTGATGCTACAGGACAAATTCTTGGACGTCTTGCGAGTAAGGTTGCAGAAATTTTAATGGGAAAACATAAACCAATTTATACACCAAATGTTGATACAGGTGATTATGTAATTGTTATAAATGCTGAAAAAATAAGAGTAACTGGTAAAAAACTTCTTGATAAAATTTATTACAGGCATACAGGATATATGGGACATTTGAAGGAAGAAAAACTTATATCTTTATTGAATAGAAGGCCTGAAGCAGTTATAAAAATTGCAGTAAAGGGAATGCTACCAAAAAATTCTCTTGGAAGGAAAATGTTAAAAAAATTAAAAGTATATAAAGGGAATGAACATCCACATATAGCACAGAAACCGGAAGTTTTAAATCTGGAGGTGATAAAATGAACAAAATTTATATTATTGATGTAACAAACAGGGATGGAGTTCAAACAGCACATCTTGGACTTGCAAAACTTGAAAAGACAATGATTAATATTTATTTAAATCAGATGGGGATATTTCAAAGTGAAGCAGGTTTTCCAACAACAAGGCATGAGATAAACTATTTAAATGCAAATATTATACTTGTTGAAAAAGGGGTCTTAAGTCCTATAAGAATATCTGGATGGATGAGGGCAGTAGTAAGTGATGTTGAAGAAGGATTTAGAAATGTTCCAAAATTAAAACATGTTAATCTTTCAATTTCAACTTCAGAACAGATGATAATGGGAAAATTTCAGGGCAAAATGGGATTTAAGGATGTTACCAAGACAATGGTTGAGGCAGTTAAAGCAGCAAAATCACTTGGAGCAGAAACAGTTGGAGTAAATGCTGAAGATGCATCAAGAACAAAAATAGAAAATTTAATTGAATTTGCTTTAGCAGCAAAGGAAGCAGGAGCAGATAGAATTAGATACTGCGATACTCTTGGATATGATACACCTTTTACAATTTATGAAAAAGTATATAAACTTGCAGAAAAAACAAAAATGCCAATTGAACTTCACTGCCATAATGACCTTGGAATGGCTGTCGCCTGTTCTGTTTTAGGAGCAAAAGCAGCGATTGATGCAGGAGTTGATGCTTATATAAATACAACAATAAATGGAATGGGAGAGAGAACAGGAAATGCTGATTTAGTTTCATGTATCCTTGCTGTAAAATATGGTGCAGGAATGGAAAAATGTAAACTTGATGAAAATATAAATCTTAAAATGGCATGGAAAATTGCTCATTATGCTTCCTATGCATTTAAAGTTCCAATTCCAATAAATCAGGTTGGAGTTGGTAAAAATGCATTTGCTCATTCATCAGGAATACATGTAGATGGTGCTTTAAAGGATAGAAGAAATTATGAACTATATGATTTTGAGGAACTTGGAAGGGGAGAACCTGAAATAGTTGAAACAGGAAGGATGATAATACTTGGAGAATATAGTGGAATTAAGGGTTTAAGAAATGTATATGGTAAACTTGAAATTGAATTTAAGGATGAAGATGAGGCAAGGAAAATACTTGAACTTGCAAGATATGCAAATGTTCACAAACAGAAACCAGTTACAGAAGACGAATTAATATTTATTGCAAAGTATCCTGATGAAGCAAAACTTATAATGACTATGACACCTTAAAAATGGGAAAAACAATAGTTGAAAAAATCTTTTCTTCCCATTCAGAAAAGGATGCAAAAAGCACTGATATTGTTCTTGCAAAAGTAGATTTTTTAATGGCACAGGATGGAACAGCCCCTCTTGTAATTAAAAGTTTTGAAAATCTTGGAATAAATAAAATTTTTGACCCTACCAAAGTTGTATTTGTTATTGACCATAATAGTCCAAGTCCAAATGAAGGTGTTTCATCTTTACATAAATTGATGAGGGAATTTGCAAAAAAATATGGAATAGAAATTTTTGATATAGGAGAAGGAATCTGTCATGTTCTTCTACCAGAAAAAGGTAAAGTAAAGCCAGGAGATTTAATTCTTGGTGCAGATAGCCATACTCCAACTTATGGTGCTTTAAACTGTTTTGCAACTGGAGTTGGTTCAACTGATCTTGCAATTGCTCTTTCAACTGGTTTTTTATGGTTTAAAGTTCCAGAGACAATTAAGATTGAAATAAATGGCAAAAAACCATTTGGAGTATTTGGAAAAGATATTGGTTTATTTATTATTAAAAATCTTACATCAGATGGAGCAATTTATAAATCAGTTGAAATAAAAGGCCAAGTTATAAATGAACTTTCAATGGATGAAAGGTTTACTATATGTAATTTAACAACTGAAATAGGTGCAAAATGTGGAATAATGGAATTTGATGAAAAAACAAAAAAATATCTTGAAGAAAGGGGTGTTAAAAATTACCAAGTAGTTTTTCCTGACACTGATGCAATTTATGAAAAAATATTTAATTTTGATATTTCAAATCTTTCTCCACAGGTAGCAAAACCACATTCTGTTGACAATGTTTCCAATATAGAGGAAGTTGAAGGAATAGAAATAAATCAGGGTTTTATAGGAACATGCACAAATGGAAGGGTAAGTGATTTTGAAATTGCTGCAAAAATATTAAAAGGTAAGAAAATAAAAAAGGGTGTTAGGTTGATATGTAGTTGTGGTTCAAGGCAAATTTATCTTGAATGTTTGAAAAATGGCTATATTGAAATTTTAATTGAGGCTGGAGCAGTTGTTACAAATCCTGGTTGTGGTCCGTGTGTTGGAACTCATCAGGGTATACCATCAGATAAAGATGTTGTAATATCAACAGCAAACAGAAATTTTAAAGGGAGAATGGGAAATCCAAATGCCTTTATTTATCTTGCATCTCCTGCTACAGTTGCTGCAAGTTGTATAGAAGGAAAAATAACAGACCCAAGAAAATACTTATGAAAAATGGAAATTTTAAGATTGGGTGTTTGTGAATTGATGGAATTATATAAAAAAAAAGAAATTAAACCATCTGAAGTTATTTCTGCTGTCCTTGAGGAAATATATAAAAAAGATAAAGATATTCATTCATACCTCTATGTAAATGAAAGGGCAGTTGATGAGGCAAAAAAAATAGATGAGAAAATTGTAAAAGGGGAAGAATTGAGAGAACTTGAAGGAATTCCAATTTCAATAAAAGACAATATCTGTACAAAAGGAATTCCAACAACATGTGCTTCAAAAATACTTGAAAATTTTATACCACCTTATGATGCAACTGTTATTGAAAGATTAAAAAATGCTGGTGCTATAATTATTGGAAAAACAAATATGGATGAGTTTGCATTTGGTTCTTCAACTGAAAATTCTGCTTTTGGACCTACAAAAAATCCTTACGATTATTTAAGGGTTCCAGGTGGTTCTTCTGGTGGTTCTGCTGCTTCTGTTGGTGCTGATTTATGTTTTGCTTCCCTTGGTTCAGATACAGGTGGCTCAATTAGACAACCTGCTTGTTTTTGTGGAGTTGTTGGAATGAAACCAACTTATGGTAGGGTTTCAAGATATGGACTTATTGCTTTTGCTTCATCCCTTGACCAGATTGGACCTATAACCAAAAATGTTAAAGATAATGCTTTACTTTTAAAAATTATAAGTGGAAGAGATATTTTTGACTCAACAAGTATTGATATAAAAGTTCCTGATTATCTTAAATTTCTTGAAGGAGATTTAAAGGATATGAAAATTGGGATTCCAAAAGAGTATTTTGTTGAAGGAATAGATAAAGAAATAAAAAATAAAATTTTTGAAATTCTTAAAATTATGGAAAATTTGGGAGCAAATATAGAAGAAATATCCCTTCCCCATACATCTTATGGAATTGCAACATATTATATAATTGCAACAGCAGAAGCAAGTTCAAATCTTGCAAGATTTGATGGTGTAAAATATGGTTATAGAAGTAAAAATTATAAAAATCTAATAGAAATGTATATGAAAACAAGAGGAGAAGGATTTGGAAATGAAGTAAAAAGAAGAATTATACTTGGAACTTATGTATTATCAAGGGGTTATTATGAGGCATATTACTTAAAAGCGCAGAAAGTTAGAACATTGATAAAAAATGATTTTGAGGAAGCATTTAAAAAAGTAGATATAATAATTACTCCTACAACTCCTGAATTACCTTTTAAATTGGGTGAAAAGAAAGATGACCCATTAAAAATGTATTTATCAGATATTTTTACAGTTAATGTCAATCTCTCAGGGCTTTGTGCTTTAAATTTACCTGTTGGCTTTTCATCTTCAAACTTACCTATTGGAATTCAAATTATAGGTTCATATTTTAAAGAAGAAATTATTTTAAAAGTTGCAAAAAAAATTGAGGATGAAATTAAAAGGAGGCAAAATGGGTAATTTTTTCACAAAAAGAAGTTTTATCACAGGTATTTTACTTTCAATTTTGATTTCCTTTGTTGACCATTATTCAACAGATGTAATCCATGCTTCATATATGGCGATTGACCATATGCCTGCAGGTGCAATTTTCATATTTTTTATACTTGTATTTTTTGTAAATACTCTATTAAAAAGAATAAATAAAAGAATTGCTTTTACACCTGGGGAATTACTTGTTATTTATTCAATGATGCTTGTTGCTTCTTCTGTTACTGAAATGGGATTTGGAAGTCAGATTCTACCGATAATATCAGCACCAACCTATTATTCAAGTTCTGAAAATCAATGGGATAAATTATTACTTCCTTATTTAAAGAAATTTCTTATAGTTACTGATGAAAATGCAGTTAAATATTTTTATGAAGGGCTTCCAAAAGGAATGAAAATACCATGGAATGTCTGGATTTTTCCTTTGCTTTTCTGGTTACCTTTTATTTTTGTTCTTTATTTTGTTATGATATGTATTGCATCTATTTTAAGGAAACAGTGGGCTGAAAGAGAAAAACTTGCATATCCATTGACAATTTTGCCAAAAGAAATGGTTGAAGAAGGAAAAGGTTTTTTACCAAAATTTTTTAAAAATCCATTAATGTGGCTTGGTTTTTCAATTGCTTTTATAATAGGAACATCTGTTGCTTTAAATTTTTATTTTCCTGCCTTTCCAAAAATTCAACTTGTAAAAGGAATACCAATTTTTAGAAGAACATTATCTTTAACCTTTAGAATAAGTTTTCCTGTAATGGGTTTTGTTTATTTTGTTAATCTTGATGTTGCTTTTTCTTTATGGTTTTTTAATTTAATTTTCAAAGTAATAAGGGGATTTTTCAATATTTCTGGAATTGCAAGTACTGAAAATGTAGGAATTTATGGTTGTTCAGGAGAACCAATTTTTGCTCATCTTGGAATGGGTGCAATGATTATGATGGTTGGATATAGTTTATTTTTATGGAGAAACCATTTAAAGGATGTTTGGAAAGGAGCAATTGGTAAGAAAGTTGATGACCATGATGAAATTTTATCCTACAAAGCATCTTTCTGGGGGATTGTTTTTGGTTCTTTATTTATGATTATTTGGTTGACTATTTCAGGAATGAACTGGTATATCTCTTTTTTATTTCTAATTTTTGCCTTTATAATATGGATAACTTTAACAAGAATTGTTTGTGAAGGTGGTATTCCAACACTTGTTGCTACAACAATTGCTTCTGTTCAAATAGTTTCAATGTTTGGCTCAAAAAACATACCCCCTTTTACAATTCTTGCGCTCGCTTTAACATATGTTTATGCATCTGATTTAAGAACTTTTCCACTCGCTTCTTCTTCAATGAGTTTAAAAATAATTGAAAAATCAGAACCAAATAGAAGAATATTTTTCTGGGCTATTTTTCTTGCTTTAATTGTTAACATAATTGCTACTTTAATTTTGCAGTTACACCTTGCTTATAAATATGGAGGCATAAATTTAACTAACTGGTATTTTGTTGGAGGACCACAAGCACCTTATAAATATGCTGCTGATATTATAAAAAACCCAACTTTACCAAATAAAATTGGATGGTTATGCAGGGGAATTGGATTTTTCACAATGGGGATTTTGATTTTTGCAAGACAGAATTTTTTATGGTGGCCATTACATCCAATCGGCTTTTTAATAGGTCCTGTATGGCTTATGGATCAGTTATGGTTTTCAATTTTTGTTGTATGGGTTATTAAGAAATTGATTTTAAAATATGGAGGAGTTCAGATTTATAATAAATTCAAATACTTTTTCCTTGGTTTACCATTAGGACTTTATACATGCGCAGGTGTCTGGTTTATAATTGATTTATTCACAAAAAGACAGGGAAATATGATTTTCTGGATTTGAAGATGAAAATTAGATTAAAAGAAATTTTGGATGTTGAAAAGATAAAAAAAAATTTGCAAAAATATAATTCTTCAAGGATTCTTGTAATTGGAGATATTATTCTTGACCATTTTATTTTTGGAGATGTTGAAAGAATATCCCCTGAAGCACCTGTTCCTGTTATTGAAGTAAAAAAAGAGTTCTTTAAACTTGGTGGCTGTGGAAATGTTGCTTTAAATATAAAAAATATGGGTGGAATTGTTTTTTTACTTTCTTCAATCGGGAAGGATGAAAATGGAAATATTTTGAAAGATTTGATTAAAAGTGAAAAAATAGAAAATTTCTTAATTGAAAGAGAAATACCAACAATTATTAAAACAAGGGTTATTGCAAGGACTCAACAGGTCGCAAGAATAGATAGAGAAAAAATAGAGAGTTTAAATGCTTTTGAATTTGAATTATTAAAAAAAGTTATATCAGATAAAGTTAAAAATTTTGACCTAATTGTTGTCTCTGATTATGGTAAAGGATTTATTACTAAAAAACTTTTGGATTTTTTAAAAAGATTTGATAAAAAAATTATAGTTGACCCAAAACCAAAACATTTTGCCTTTTATAAAAATGTCTTCTGTATTACACCAAATCAGAATGAAGCAATCACTGGAATTGGTAAAATAAATATTGAAAAATTTGAAGATATTGTGAAAACCGGAATTGAAATTGTAAAGAAGATTAATTGCAAAAATTTAATAATAACTTTAGGAAAAAATGGAATGCTTGTTTACGAGAATAAAAAAAATATATATCATTTACCGGCAGTAGCAAAGGATGTTTTTGATGTAACTGGAGCAGGAGATACTGTTTGTGGTATTTTTTCTTTGAATTTATCAATAAATAATAATATCCTTGAAAGTGCAATAATATCTAATTTTGCAGCAGGAATAGTTGTTGGTAAAATAGGAACAGCAACAACAAACCAGAAAGAATTCATTGATTTTTTTGAGAAAAATTACGAAAGTTTTTATATTGAAAAAATAAAATGAAAGAAAAAATTATCTGTGTTATTCCAGCAAGATATAGTTCTGAAAGATTACCTGGAAAAGTACTTTATAAAATAGATGGAAAAT
Organism: Candidatus Ratteibacteria bacterium; assembly: GCA_049970595.1. Lineage (GTDB taxonomy): Bacteria > Ratteibacteria > UBA8468 > B48-G9 > JAFGKM01 > JAMWDI01. Next base: position 15,825 of record JBMFMQ010000021.1, read on the forward strand.
CTGTCCTTCAGAGAGTTTATGAAAGGGCATTATTATGTAAAAGATACTTTTCTGAAATAATAATTGCTACAGATGATGAAAGAATAAGGAAAGAATGTGAAAATTTTGGGGCAAAATGTCTTCTAACTCCTTTAAATTGTAAAAGCGGAAGTGATAGAGTTGCAGAAATTGCAAAAAAAATTGATTGTGATATAGTTGTAAATCTCCAGGCTGATGAACCATTTATTCCAAAAGAAGGGATAATTAAACCAATTGAAGAAATAATTAAAAATAAAAATGAAAATGTTGTCACATCTTTAACAAAGATTAGAAAAAAGGAAGAACTTTATGATGAAAATGTTGTTAAAACTGTTATTGATAAAAATAAATATGCTCTTTATTTTTCCCGCTCTTTAATCCCATATCCAAGAATATATTTTTCTAATGAAAATCTTAAATGGAATAGAAAAGTTTACTTTTATAAACATATAGGGATTTATGTTTTTAAGAAAGATTTTCTTATGAAATTTGCATCATGGCCGGTATCTTTCCTTGAAAAAATTGAAAAACTTGAGCAGTTAAGAATTATTGAAAATGGCTATAGAATAAAAGTTGTTATAATTAAGAATGATTCTCCAAGTGTTGATACAATTGAAGATATTAAAAAATTAAAAAATCAATAAGATTTAATACCATATTTTTTTAAATTCTCCAGACTTTTCCCAAGTGCCTCAAATGGGTCAATTATTGGCGTATCCATTTCAAAAAGACAATATTTAACTTTAGCTTTTTTACAAATTTTTATAATTCTTTCCCAGTTTAAATTTCCATCACCTATTGGAGGCATAACCTGTTGATTTTTTATTATTCCCATATCCTTAAAATGAACCTGACTTACTCTTCCCTTATATTTTTCTATCCAGTAGCAAGGGTCTCCACCAGCCCATTGAACCCAATATGTATCTATCTCTGCTTCAAGTCCAGGACAATTATCAAGTAGAATTTCAAGTCCTGTTTTCCCATCATATCTTTCAAATTCAATTGCATGATTGTGATAACCAAGTATTAAGCCATTTTCTTTAACTTTATCAATTATTTTATTAAATTGGTCAGCAACTTTTAAATATCCATCTTTATTATGTAATTCAAGAGGTAACCCTGGACAGAAAACTGCTTCACATTCAAGAATTTTATGCTCTTCAATTACTCTTTCTGTTTCTTTTATAATTCTTTCATATCCTGTATGTGTTGAAACAGATTTCAATCCAAGATTATCAAGTATTTTTTTTAATTCCTTTACATCCTTTGGTTCGCTTACAGCAGATATTTGAACATATTTATAGCCCATCTCTTTAACTCTTTTTAATGTATTTTCTGTATCTTTAATTGACTTACAAAAATCTCTTAATGTATAAAGTTGAACTCCACATTTCATTTTACCCCCTATTTCTTTTTACCAAATAAAGAAAACCTTTTCTTTTTTTCTTGTTCGGGCAACTCTTTTTTTATTTCCGCTTTTTCTCCTTTAATAACTATCTTTTCTCTTTCCTGTTTTTCAATTTCCTCATATTCAGGATATACACCATATTTTTTAACAAGTTCCATTACATGTAAGTATTGCTTGAAACTTACATCCTTTGGAACAGAATGGTCTGAATGGTAAATATAACCTCCATTTTTCTTTGCAACTTCAAATTTTCTTTTTATTTCTTCTTCTATCTTTGATGGGTCAGGGTCTGCCATTAATCTCACATCTATTCCTCCCATAAATGAAAGTTTGTCTCCATATTTTTCTTTCAATTCAATTAAATCCATTCCTGCTTTAACTTCAAGAGGTTGAAGACAATCAAGTCCAACTTCAATCAAAATAGGTATAAGTTCTTTCACATTTCCACAACTATGAAGAAGAACTTTCATCCCTTTTGAATGGAAATACTCAAAAACTATTTTATCTGCCTGGTAATGTGTCTTCATATATGTATCAGGAGAGAATAAAAGCCCATTTCTATAACCCATATCATTATATAAAAATGCACCATCAAATTTAAAACCATTTCTTATCATTAAATCTGCCATAATAAGAGTAAGTTCAGCAAGAGTCATAATCATTTCCCTAACCCAATCAGGGTCCTCAATCATTGTAATTAAAAGTTGTTCTGACTTCATATAACTCTGCAAAATATCATATCCATAACCACCTGAAAAAACACAAAATTTCCCTTCCTCATATGCTGTTTTATTTCTTGAAAGACCACTTGCCCAGTCAACTCTTGTCCAATCCGGTTTTAATAATTTTTTTATCTCTTTCCAGTCATCTTTTGTTTTTATAGGCCAGTCAATAATTTCTGGAGTTGTTGAATAGTCCCTATGATTTCTTCTTTTTCCACCGGTTGGAGTTGTTGTTATTATATACTCTTCATTTTTCTCAATAACTTTTACAGGGAACCTTGGACTTGTATCTGCACCAAAAAACTCAAATTCATATCCGAAAAATTCAGCAGGGCTTGTATCCTCTGGAAGCCCCTCCTTATACCATCTTTTTACAGTTGCTCCCCATGGACTATCATGAATTGGAACTTTATCAGGAATTTGATGATTTAAAGTTCTCAATATTCTTTCTCTACTTGTCATTTTACCCTCCTATTTAAATTTTTAACTTCAATTTTTCTTTCTTTTTCCCCAATTATATCTATTTTTACCCAAATTGTATTTTTAGGCAAATTTTTTTTTATTCTTTCTGCCCATTCAATTAAAATAATCCCTTTATTAATATAATCATTCCATCCAATATCAATAATTTCATCAAAATCTTTTACCCTGTAAAGGTCAAAATGGAAAACAGGAATTTTCCCTTGATATTCATTTATTATTACAAAAGAGGGGCTTGAAACATCCATTTTTGAAAAAAACTTAACAATACCTTTAATCATAGTTGTTTTCCCGCTTCCAAGTTCCCCACAAAATCCAACAATATCTCCTCTTTTTAAATATTCAGCAATTTTCTCCCCAACTTTTATTGTCTCTTTTGAATTTTTTGTATAAAATATCATAAAAAAATTTTACTTTTTGTTTAAAAAAAGGTAAAATATAATTGCCTGTTCCGGACGCGGAGATTAAAAACCCTTGAGCCAACGACAAAATTTAGGGAGCCAAGACCGGATGGGGCTGACAGGTCCGGCTCTGACTGGAAAGTCAAAACTATCCGGGGAGGCACCCACCTTAAAATAGGGGTCTCAAAGGGTAAAATCTCTACGCCGGAACGGGTTTTTCAGTTATTTATAAAAGTGGTATAATTATATAAATGGGCAGGTGGCCGAGTGGACAATGGCAGCAGACTGTAAATCTGCCGGCTTTATGCCTTCGGAGGTTCGAATCCTTCCCTGCCCAACTATATGCTCTTTGAAAAACAAAAAATAGAAACAAGAAAAAAATAGGCATCATAATTGGGAGGATTCGAAGTGAGGCACGTTTTAAGGAATTGCGACGAATAGGAGCAATTCCAGTGCCGAGTGGCGACCGTAGCGAGCATTTCCCTGAAAGGGAAATAATAAATAGCGAGCGAAGGCGCCGAATCCTTCCCTGCCCAACTATAAAATTTCTAAAATATTATGAAAGAAAATAAAAGATATATAGAAAATGCAAAAGAAATATTGAGAAAAAGTAAAATAGAAGAAAGTTATTACAAAGGCGAAAAATATGTTAAAACCGCGTTTGGTTGTTTATATCTTGGAATTCTTAAAGCAATTGGTGACTTTTTATTATATAAAGGTATTCCTAAAAAGAAATTACCAAAAAAAATAGATGAGTATATCAAAAATTTAAAAAGATTTGTAGGTCCTTATAATGGGAAACTAATAAATGAGTTTAAAATTTTATATGATCAGGTTCATATTGCTGGTTATTATAGAGGGCTTTTAAAAAGTGTAAAAGTTGTAAATGAAGTATTTAAAGAAAGTGAAAAATTTATTGAAAAACTTTATAGATTGATAAAATAAGCGGGGTTGGTTTAATGGTAAAACATCAGCCTTCCAAGCTGAGGATACGGGTTCGATTCCCGTACCCCGCTTTTAAGGAGAAATTAGATGAAAGTAGAAATAAATAGAAAAAATGAAATAGAGGTAGAATTGGCTTGCAAGGTAGATAAAAATGAAATAGAAGAGGAAAAAAGGAAACTTATTAATGAATTAAAAAAAGAAGTAGAAATAGATGGATTTAGAAAAGGGAAGGTTCCTGAGGAAATAATTGAAAAAAAATTTGGAGATAAAATTAAAGAGGAGATTTTTAAAAATTTAGTTTCAAAAGTATATTTTGAAACAATTAATAAGGAAAATTTTGTTCCCATAGTAGAACCTGAAATTTATGATGTTGAATTTTCTGAAGAAAAACTCTCATTCAAAATAGATATTGAATTAAAACCAAATGTTGAGGTTAAAAAATATAAAGGGATAACTGTAAAAAAAATTGAGCCAAAAGAGGTAAAAGAGGAAGATGTGGAAAATGCACTTAAAGAACTTGAAAAAAGACCAGAATTTGCCTCATCTATAATTGACCTTGAAAAAATGCGGATGTGGAAAAAAAGAATAAGAGAGGAACTTGAGGAAAAGGAGAGGAATAATGCTAAAATGGAAGAAGAAAAACAATTATGGGATTACCTCTTTAAAAATTCAAAATTCACTGTTCCTGAAAAACTTGTTAATAAAAGAGCATCTAAATATACAGAAT
>JBMFMQ010000022.1:0-20289 GCA_049970595.1 Candidatus Ratteibacteria bacterium
TTTCCCACTGCCTTGGTATTACCGAAACCATCCCACCTACAGAGAAGATTGCTATACCAAGAAGGTGGGATTGTTTCAAACCCCAGTGCTTTCTATGTTAATTTGGATTATTTTATATGAGGTATTAATTTTTTGTCAACAAAAATAATTTTAAATTTTCCATGATATTTTGGATAAATTTTGAGATATTCTTCTTTAAGCGTCTTTTCAATTTCTTTTTTTATTTTTTCATCATTTTTTATAATTCCAAAGCACCATCCCCTAAATCCTGCTCCTGAAAACCTGCCTCCATATACACCTTTTATTGAATTTAAAATCTCATAAATTTTAATCATTTCAGGACAACCACATTCATAATTTTTAATTGAACTTTCTCCTGATGCCTTTATCAATTCTCCAAATCCCTCAATATCTCCTTTTTGCCAAAGTTTTATCCCTTCTTCAACCCTTTCCATTTCTCCAAAAAAATGTTCAGCCCTTTTTTTAAGATTTTCAGTCAATCTCTCCTTATATTTTAAAAATGTCTCTTTCTTTACATCTCTTAAAAATATTTCATTTGATTTAAAATTATCTTCTTGAAAATATGGTAGAGTATTTTTTTCTTCATTTTCAAATTCAATTAATTTTTTAGATGCCTCTTTACATTCATCAACCCTTTTATTATATCCTGTATCATAAAGAACCTTTTCAATCCCTGAATAAACCATAACTATAGAATAATTTAAATTTTTTCTTGATTTTATGTTTTTATGATATAAATTTTCACAATCAAGATAAAGAATCCTGTTTTTGAATTTAGAACTTAAAAGGATTGTTGACTGGTCAAGAATTCCACTTTTAACACAAAGATAATCATTTTCTACTTTTTGAAATAAAAAAATATTATCATTTTTTGGAATCTTTAAATTATTTACATATTCAAGAGCAAAAATATATGAAATACCTGTTGATGCAGAAGAACCAATACCTCCACTTGGAAGTTGGCCATAAATTTCTCCTTCAATTCCATATTTAATATTAAAATTCTCTTTCAATATATAAGCACATCCTTTTAATAAATCATCCCATTTTCCTTCTTTTTTAGGTATTTCATTTAAATCAAATTCAGATATATCATTAAAGTTTAAACTTTTTATTTTTATTTTCCCTTTTTGGTTCCTTTTAAATTTCAAAATTGTTCCTTTATCAATAGTAATTCCAAGAACTTTTCCTTTCTGATGGTCAATATGTGCTCCAAGAACACATATCCTATAAGGAACAAATATTTTATACATTTTTTGAGAGGATTAAATTTGATTATATGGTTCTTCTTTCCAACTTATTATTTTCACAGTTCCAGAAGATGGTCCAAAAATCCTGAAATTAAAATCATGTAATAATTCAAGACCAGGCCAGTTTGGATTATTATTTTTACCTATATTTATATATGCCTCCCCAAATTGGTAAGGAGAAATTTCCTCAAATTCTGGTCCCTGGATATCAGGTGGATTTAGTCCACCAACAGGTCCTGTCCTTATTACTCTTCCTTGTCCATAAGCAAGATGTATTTTCCCTTGTGCTCCACTTAATGGATTTGTTGAAGGAGGGATTGATGAAATTCTTAAATAATATTTTGTATTTGGCTGTAATTGAACAGGTGGATTAAATATAAAAGAAATCCATGAAGCAGTCCCACTTGGAATTTGTGAAGAATCAATTATATTGCTTGTTCCTAAAACTTGACCAACAGTACTGCCTGACCTTATAGTCATATAAATACTGCTAACATTTGGATTGTCTTTTTTTATCTGCATTTCAACCCTTCCAACTTTAATTGAAGAATAACTTGTTGTAAAACTCTGTCCAATATCTCCAACTATCCCTGGAAAATCACCAAGATTTCCAACTGAAGTTCCTGAAGTAAATGAAATTGAAGGAGTTGTAGAGGAAGATGAAACTTGAACCTCTGCTTTAACTTGTTTACTTATATTCCTGCAATAACCTGTTGATGTTATAAGTACATTTCCTGAAGATAAATTTGTTAAACTTACATTATAATATCCATCCCCAAAAGAAACATTATTCCAACCATCTCTCCAGTTTGGAAATTTTGTTAATTTCCACATTGCTCTTTCAAGACCTGCTTCTGCTATATCAAGTGCTTTAAAATAAAATAATGTTTTTCTTACTTGTAGTGCCTCAAGTGTTGCCATATTTAAAAAAGAAAATCCTATTATTGTGAGTATCATAACAACCATAACAACAGCCAGTAAAACCTGCCCTTTTTTCATATTCCTTTCCATATAACTGGACCTGTTTTTGGTGGTTCAATTGGCTGAAAATTACCTATTCCAGAAGAATCAGTTCCAGAACCAGTTGAACTACCAGAAGATGATGATGAAGTTTCTGATTTTATTGTTCTATTTATATTCCTTAAAGCAATTAAAGAATCAAGTGAAGTCCTTATCTCACCATCTTTAAGTTTTAAAACAACACTTATATAATATGAATCTCCATCTCCTTTTACTTTATTAAACTTAACATCTTCAACCTTTCCTTTTATAAGATAATATTTTTTTGTTCCATCAAAATAAACAAGGTCATTACCTTCTTTTTGGAAATATTCATTCTGACTTGTTGGAGGAGGTGGAGGAGGAGGTGCTGGTGGAGAAATAGGTGGTTCTGGTCCTTCAATAGGTTCTCCTGGTTGTCCAGGTCCACATTCACATCCAGAAAGGATAAAACCAAGTATTAAAATTTCAGTTAAAATTAAATAAAACCTTTTCATTTTTTCTCCTCCTTTTTAAATTTATACCCTATAATTTTCAATCTGTCAATATTTACTTTTTAATAATCAGTTTATTTCCACTATCCTGGATTTCAACTTTATCCGGCTGTTTTTCTCTTAATTTTCTTTCAATAAACCTTATTCCAAAAACTGCTTCTCTCTTCAATTCCATAACTTTTGTTTCTCTGAAATATGTTTTATGTGATGAATATAAAATGAAACTTATTGCAAGAACAATAACAATTCCACTTGCTATTGCTATAATCATTTCAACAACTGTTAGCCCTTTTTTCATTTTTCACCTCACCATGGAGAAATAATTGTCTGTAAAACTACTTCATTATTCTTTTTATTTTCATACCAAGTAATTTTTACAGTTATTTTTTTATAATCAGGATTTGTATCTACATCATCAGGGTCATCAATATCTTCAATAATTGTCATCCTTTTCCCAGAAATTTCATCAATGGTAATATTTGTTCCATTTTCATTATAATTATTTAAATTTGAATAAGAAACTGTTTTTAAAAATTCTATCCTTGATTGTGCAAGTTCAATTGCAGTTCTTCTATGCCTTTCAAGATTTAAATTTGTCTGGCTATAAAAGAAATATGCAAGTCCTCCCAATATTCCAATAGTAAAGATTAAAACTGAAACAATTATTTCAATAAGTGAAAAACCATTATTTTTTCTCATTTTTTTCCTCAAATCTTGTTTTTTCCTTTTCAGATATTTCCTTTACCTCCTTTTCAGTTATTATCTTTGGAGTTAAAAATATCACAAGGTCTGTTTTTCTTCCTGTTTCTGATTTGTTTTTAAATAAAAATGGAAATATATCACCAAGAAGAGGGACTTTATTGCCTCTTTGTGTTTTTTCAGTTCTCAAAAGTCCACCTATAACTATTGTTTCTCCATTTTTAACCATAACTTTTGTTTTTGCAGTCCTTATATTTGTATCAACTGCTTCAGCAAAATATGGAGATGGTTCTGCAGAACTTACACTTGGTTCAACTTCAAGTGTTATATATCCCTGTTCATTTACATGAGGAGTTACATTTAAAGTGACACCAACCTCGGCAAAAATTGGTTCTTTTGTTGTAGGAGCAATAGTTCCAGCAGCACCATAAGTATAAACAACTTTTTCTGCAATTGCCATATTTTTTGTTATTTTAATTGTTGCTGGTGAATCATTTAAAGTTGTTACTCTTGGATTTGCAAGAATATTTGCCTGTCCTTTAACTTCAAGTAATTTTAAATTTGCTGTTAGTGCCTGAAATGATAGTGTTCCAAGAATAAATTGAGGGTTCCCAGTTGTAGTTGTTGTAGTTCCACCTGTTATTCCTGTTTGTCTTGGATTTACTATTTCCCTTTCAAATTCTTTTGTCCATGGATATGGAACATCTTTTGCAGCACCAAAAAAACTTCCTTCTACATTCCATTTTATTCCAAGGTCTTTAAGTCCTTCTTCAGTTAATTCAACAAGAACTGCTTCAATCTGAACAGATGGTATATTTCTATCAAGTAGTTTAACTATTTTCTTTATTTCTTCAATATTTTCTGGTATATCCTGGACTGTTAAACTATTTGTTCTTGTATCAACAATAATCTTTCCATTTTTACTTATTAAAGATGATAGAACTTTACCAAGGTCTTCTGCTTTTGAGTATTGTAAAAATATAACTTCTGATGTCAGTTTCTGTATCTCTTTATATTCCTTTACAACATAAACATCACTATCAGGTAATTTTTCCCTATATAAACCATTTGCTCTTAAAATTGAATCAATTGCCTCCTCCCCTGATACATTCTCAAGATATGCACTTATTGGTCTTTCTGCAAGTTCTGAACTTGCAATCAATTTTATCCCTGTTTTCATACTTAAAACCTGAAGGACTTGAGCAAGTTTTGTTTGATAAAATGTAAGAGTCAATTTTTCTTCAGAAAAAAGGAAAATTGTGGAAAATAAAAATATAAGTAAAAATTTTTTTCTCATTTTTTCTCTCCTTTTTCATAATTAAAATTTAAAACAAAAATATTTTTATCATTATCTTTTACAATTATCCTATCATTATAAATCTTTTGAATAATAAAATCACCAATCTTTTCTCCTTCTTTTTTAACTTCATCATTTATTATCACATAAGGTATTTTTTCATCATATACAATCCCAGAAATATAAAAATCTGGCTTTTTCGGTTCTTTTTTTTCCTCTATTATTTTTTCTTCTTTCTTTTTTTCAGGAAGATATACTTTCAAAGGGTCCTTTAAAACATATACCTTTTTAATTTTCAAATTTTCAATTCCTTCAATTTCATTTAATTTTTTCTTTGTACTTTCAAAGTCCTCCTCGATTTTCCTTAAGTCAATATCTCCAAAACTTTCATTATAAGTTTCTTTTTTTTCAATATTTTTAACGACAATTTTTTTGGGTTTTAATGCAAAAATCCATGCAATTATAAGAACTAATATTAAAAAACCCAATCTAACCAACTTTTTCTTCTCCATAATTTATTTTACCTCTTTTATTCCTGCAATCTTTAGATTATAAAAATTTTCATTCTCCTCTCCTCTTGTTACTTCAATTTCTTCAATTTTTAAATATTTTTTCCCTTTTTCAATGTTATAAATAAAAGAAAGAAGTTGGGGAAAATTGCCCATAAGTTTTACATCCCATAGATAATAAATATTTTCTTTCTCCTTACTTTTTTCATCTTGGCTTATTGATATAATTTCAATTCCTGAATCTTTTGCAACATTTTCAATATATAAATAAAAGGCAAAATTGGGGTCATCATCATAATTCAACCATTCAAAATTTTTTATTTTTTCTTCTGCAATTGCAACAGTATGTAAAACATTCTGAAAAAATTTAGGAGAACCCTTTATTTTCAAATAGTTGTATTCAAGTAGTTCTTTTTCTGTTTTACTTTTTAGGATTAAGTTTTTCTGCGGAATAATGATAAAGACATAAAAGAATGAGAAAATAATAAAATAAGAAAACAAAGCCCAGAAAATCCATCTTGCTTTAATTATTTCTTTCATTTTCTCCAATCCCTATTTCAAATTTAAAATAATAAACATCATTGTCTTCAATTTTACCTTTTTCAAGTTTGATAAGTTTTACCGAATTAAATGGATTTTCTCCTTTAACTTTTAAATTTCTTACAAAATAAGTAATTGCTTTTTCTGGTTTTATAAAAAAAGGAGATATAAATCCTTCAACAATTAAAAATATATTTTTACCCTTTTCTTCATATTCTTTTTTATATGAAAGTTTACTTAACCACATACCATCTGGAATTGAGGAGGAAATTAAATAAAGTTTATCACTCCATAATATCCTGTTTTTATATTCATCCTGATAAAAGGATAATTTTTTACATAATAGTGAACATTTCTCTTGGTGGGTTTTCAAAAGTTCAAAAAGACCTTTTTCTTCATATACCTTTTTTTTCAAATTTTCAATATCATTTTTGATTTTTGAAATAACAATTTTATTTGATACATAAAAGGCAGCAAAGATAATTAAAATAAAAAAAAGTCCTATGAAATAAAAAAGTAGGAATTTCAAAATTATAATTCTTTTTCTATATTTTTCCCATTTTTTCCTCAAAAGATTAATTTCAATCATAATATTTTCCTTACAAGTAATCCAGTAGCAATTGAGAAAAACATTCCTTCTTCTTTTAATTCTAATGGTATTAGATTTTCTTTAATATACAAAAGAGGATTATAAATTTCAAACTGAATTCCTGTTTTTTTCCCAAGTATTTCAGATACCCAAGGGAAAATTGAACAACCACCTGTAATATAAAATTTTTCCGGCTTTTTTCCAGTTTTATTTTCAAAATATTTCAAAGATAAATCAATCTCCTCCACAATACCTGAAAATTTTTCATCATCAACTTCTTTTTCATCTTGTATTATTTTCCCTCCCCAGTTTATATCTCTCAGAAAAACAAAATCATTCTTTAAAAAAATTGAAATATTTGAAATTGTATATCCTATATTTAGAATTGCAAAAAAGGCATCCTTTTTAAAGTAAATTAATGAGTTTATCAATGATAAAGAATCTGTATCCATCATAACAGGCTTTAATCTTGATTTTGTAAGAATATCAGTATATATCTTTGTTTTTTTTGAAGGAAATGCAGTTAATAAGATATTTTTTTTACCATTTAAATTGAAAGTCAAATAATCATAGTCATAATTTTCTATAGGTTGAGGTAGTATTTGTATTGCTTCAAGTTTTATTGAATTTTCAAGTTCTTCTTTTGGCAGGTCAGGAAGTTGAAAATAATGATAAATCAAGTCATCTCCACTTACACTGAAAAGACATAATTTACTTATTATATCATTTTTTTTTAAATAATCCCTTAAAAAATTCCCAAAACTTTCTATTTCATCTTCTTCTGTTATCCTTCTAAAATTTTCAAAAGGATTTTCAATTTTCCCAATTTTCCTTATAAATATTTTTCCCTTTTTTTCATTTCCTTCAATTAATTTTATAAACTTTGAGCCAATATCAATACATAACTTTAAATCCATTTATTTTTAAATCCCAGAATAAGTTAAATTTCCATCCTGGTCAATTGTCACTGTAATACCTGCTGCATCTCCAGTTCCTGTTGTACTTGCAGTGAATCCTGTCCCTCCTCCTGTTAATGTTACTGTATAGTCAATAAAATATTTATTTCCAGTTGTATCAACTCCGAGTTTTGTTTTATCATCTGTATATCTACCATGTTCTGAATAATAAACCCTTTCTGCTGTCCTCACTGAACCAAGTAATGCTGCCCCTTCTGATGCCATTGACCTTTTCACATTTCCTCTATATAATGGAACAGCAATTGCAGCAAGAATACCAACGATGATAACAACTGTCATCAACTCAATCAATGTAAATCCTCTTTTTCTATTTTTTCTCATTTTTTTCACCTCCTTTCTTCAATTTCTCTATTTTTATTATAAACTCTTTCCCTCTTTCAATCAAGTCATTTACAATTTTTATATCATGTAAAAGCCCTCTGTAATAACCTGCAATATGAATCTGGTCATATAAAATCAAAAATTCTTTCATCAGTTTTCCATTATATGGCAACAGATATTTTTTTAAAATTTTTATATATCCATCTATTGACTTTGGAAGATTTTTTTTCTCTATTCCATTTTTAATCAAAAATTCATCTATTGATTTCAAAATACCAAGATAAACAATACCAAATGCACTTTTTACATATTTTTCATCAGAATACCATTTATTTTCTTTTGCTGATTTTTTCAGAATTTCTTTTGCATTTTCTATATATATTAAATTTTCCATATTTATATTATATTTTACCTTAAAGTTCCTGCAAGTTTAAATATTGGTAAGTAAATTGCAAGAACAACTATTCCAACAATAACACCAAGCCCAATTATTAAAATTGGTTCAATTATGGTTGTTAATATATTTATTGTAGCATCTACCTCATCTTTGAAAAATTTTGAAGTTCTGCTTAACATATCCTCCAATCTACCTGTTTCTTCTCCAACTCTTGTCATTCTTACAAGTATAGAAGGGAAAATTTTATATTTCTTCATTTCTTCATTCAATGGCCTTCCTTCAACAACCCCTTTTCTCACTTTTTTTATTATATTTTCAATTATTAAATTTCCTGTTGTTCCAGCAACTATTTCAAGTGCACTGTTTATACTTACTCCTCCTCTAATCAATGTTGAAAGTGAACTTGAAAACCTTGAAAGGGAAATTTTTAGAATAAGTTTTCCAATTAGTGGGAATTTCAATTTTATTGTATCTATCTGCCATCTTCCAATCTTTGTATTTCTGTAAAAATAAAAAAATATAGATAAAAGAAAGAGAAAAATAATGAATAAAGGTAGCCCCTTTATAAAAATCTGACTTATTTTAAAAATTAAAAGTGTTAAAGTTGGTAATTTAGCACCAAAACTTGAAAATATTGATTGAAATTTTGGAATTAAAAAAAGAAAGACAAAAGAAACAACTCCTATAAAGAAAATAAATATTACCGCTGGATAACTCAATGCCTGCCTTAATTTTCTCAATAGAATTATCTGTTCTTCAAGATATAATGATAATTCTCTCATGACCTCTACAAGATTTCCACTTTCCTCCCCAGATTTTACAAGAGCGACATATAATGGAGAAAAAACATTTGGATATTTACTTATTGCATTTGAAAAACTGCTTCCTGTCTGTATATCCTTTTTAATATTTCCAAGAACCTCTTTAAAATACCTATTTGTTACTTGTTCACTTAAATCTGTAAGTATATCAATAATTGAAACACCTGCATCAAGCATTGTTGCAAATTGCCTTGAAAAAATAGCAAGTTCTCCAAGAAATACTCTTCCCTTTTTTCTCTTTTCTTTTTCTCCAAGTTTTTTTATTCCTTTTTCTTCAATAATATTTACTTCAACAGGGACAAGATTCTTCCTTCTTAAGTTTAAAATAACATTTCCTATATTGTCAGATTCAATAACTCCTTCTGCTTTTTTACCTGAAAAATCCCTTGCAATATAATAAAATTTTGCCAATTTATCCTCCAATCAGTCCTTTTAATTCTTTTAAGTTTCCACTTCTTGCATATGCTTCCTCTTTTGATATTAAACCATTTTTATATAATAAAGCAAGTGATGAATTCATTGTTCTCATTCCAATTTCTCCACCTGTCTGTATATGAGAATATATTTGAGCAAAATTCCCTTCCCTTATCAAACTTCTTATTGCAGGAGTTGCCACCATTATTTCAGTTGCAAGAACCCTTCCCTTTGAATCTATCCTTGGTATCAGTTGTTGAACAATAATTCCAATTATAACAAGAGAAAGTTGTGTCCTTACTGTTGGTTGCTGTTCCCCTGGAAAAATATTTACAATTCTTCCCATTGCCTGAACAACTTCTCCTGTATGTAATGTTGCAAGAACAAGATGACCTGTTTCTGCAATTCTCAATGCTGCTTCTATAGTTTCTTTATCCCTCATCTCTCCAATTAAAACAACATCAGGGTCCTGTCTTAAAACTCTTTTCAATGCTTCAGAGAAAGAATCTGTATCTGTTCCAAGTTCCCTTTGTTCAACAATTGCTTTTTTATGTTTAAAAAGATATTCAATCGGGTCTTCAATTGTTATTATATGTATTGGATAATTTTCATTCAGATAATCAACCATTGAGGCAAGTGTTGTTGATTTTCCACTTCCGGTTGGTCCACAGACAAGAATTAAACCATATGGATATGATAGCATTTTTTTTATTAAATCAGAAGGAAGTCCAAGTTCTTCAAAATTAGGGATAATATCTTTAATCGGTCTGATTGAAATTCCAATTGTCCCCCTTTGAAAATGTAAATTTATTCTAAATCTTCCAACTCCATCAATTCCATAAGAAAAATCAAGTTCTTTTGTATTTTCAAATGTTTTTATCTGGTCTTCCCTTAAAATTTCATATATCATCTGTTTACATTCTTCATTTGTTAAAGGAGGAAATGGTGTTTTTACTAATTTGCCATCAATTCTTATATGTGGTGATAATTTTGCAAGAATATGAATATCAGATGCTTTTCTTTCAACTCCGTATTTTAAAATTTCCTCAATCTTAATTCTCATATAATTGTTGCTGTCAATGCTTCAGAAATTGTTGTTATTCCATCAATAACTTTTTTAATTGCTGCCTCTCTTAATGTTTTCATTCCATTTTTTCTTGCTACTTCTCTTATTTCATCATCAGGTCTTTTCTTTATTATCATTTCCCTTATTTCTTTATTCAATTCAAGAACTTCATATATTGCAATCCTGCCAAAATATCCTGTAAAATCACAGGCACTGCATCCTTTACCTTTAAATACTTTCCCTTCAATTCCCATACTTTTTAAAACATCTATCCCCTCATTATCAATTACTTTACATTCATTACATATTCTTCTTACAAGTCGCTGGGCAAGAATAATAAGTAAAGAATCAGCAATTAAATATGGTTCAACTCCCATATAATAAAGACGGGAAATTGTTGAAACAGTATCATTTGTATGTAAAGTTGAAATTACAAGATGACCTGTTAAAGATGCCTGAACTGCAATCTGTGCTGTTTCAAGGTCCCTTATTTCTCCAACCATTATAATATCTGGGTCCTGCCTTAAAATATGTCTTAAAACATTTGCAAAATTAAGTCCAATTTTTGGTTTAACTTGAATCTGATTTATCCCTTTTAGTTGATATTCAACAGGGTCTTCAATTGTTATTATATTTTTTTCAGGGGTATTAATAAAATTTAGCCCTGAATATAAAGTTGTTGTCTTTCCACTTCCAGTTGGTCCTGTAACTATTATCATTCCATATGGTTTTTTTAAGGCATTTTTAAATTTTTCAAGTTCATCTTTCTCAAACCCGAGTTCTTCCATATCTAAAATTAATTTTTCTTTATCAAGAAGACGCATAACAACTTTTTCACCATAAATAGTTGGAAGCGTAGAAATTCTAACATCTATTTCTCTCATTCCAATCTTAATCTTAAATCTCCCATCTTGAGGTAACCTTCTTTCAGCAATATCAAGATTTGATAAAATTTTAAGCCGTGTAACTATTCCTGAATATGCACTTTTTGGTGGCGATTGAATATTATGTAAGACACCATCTATCCTAAATCTTACAGATACATCTGTTTCCTGTGGTTCAAGGTGAATATCAGTTGCTCTTTTTTCAATTGCTCTTAAAAATAGGGAATTGACAAATCTTATTATAGGAGCATCTTCAGCAGCAACTTTTAACTGATTTATATCAACTTCTTCTTTTTCCTCTGGTATTTCTTCAAGTTCAGATATTGTTTCAGGTATTCCATCAATTCCAGAATAAAATCTTTCAATAAAGTCAATAATTTCCTTTTCATCTGCCTTAACAACTTTTAATTTTAAACCTGTCAATCTTTTTACTGTATCAAGAGCAACAATATCTGATGGATCTTTTATCGCAATTGTAAGTATATCATCTTCTTTTGCTATTGGAATTAAGGTAAATCTTCTTGCAATATTTTCATCTATAATTTTAACAATTTCACCTTTTATCCCTTTAAATTTTGAAAGTTTTACAGTATCTGCTTTTTTCTGTTCTGTTAATGCTTCAATTATATCTTCTTTTTTCACATATCCTTTTTCAATAAGTATCTCACCAAGAAATTTTTTTTCTTGGCTCTGTAAAATTAATGCCTCTTCAAGTTGTTCAGGGGT
This sequence comes from Candidatus Ratteibacteria bacterium, assembly GCA_049970595.1. GTDB lineage: Bacteria > Ratteibacteria > UBA8468 > B48-G9 > JAFGKM01 > JAMWDI01. Next base: position 12,005 of record JBMFMQ010000022.1, read on the forward strand.
TATCAGCCCTCTTTCTATTAAAATCTGACCAAGTTCTTTCCTTTCCATTTCTTTTTCCATTTTTATAGTATAATGTAATAAATAGAAAAAGTAAAGAAGGGAGAAAAAATGGATATAGTTCCTTTAAATTTTTTATCTATTCCAGAAATAAGTTTTAAAAAATCAAAATTTATTGTTTTACCAATTCCTTATGAAGCAACAGTTACTGGTCTTCCAGGGACAAAATTTGCACCTTTAAGTATAATTTATTCTTCAAGAAATTTTGAACTTTATGATGAAGAAATAGACAAAGAGGTATATAAAATTGGAATTAGAACAGAAGAGGAACTTGAATGTGATTATTCTTCTTGCGAAAAAATGGTTAAAAAAATTGAGAGAAAAACCAATTTCTATCTTAAAAACAAAAAATTTGTTATAGGAATAGGTGGTGAACATACAATAACCCTTGGATTATTTAAAGGTCATAAAAAATATTTCAGTGATTTGAACTATATATGTCTTGATGCACATTCTGATTTAAGGGAAAAATATAATGGAACAAAATTCTCACATGCCTGTGTTAATAGAAGGATTTATGAAGAAGGATGTGATTTATTTATTATTGGAGTAAGAAGTATAAGTAAAGAAGAGATTGAATTTTTGAAGGATAAAAACCAAATAAAGTTATATTTTGCTTATCAAATGAAAAAAAGTAAATGGAATGAAGAGATTGTAAGAGAAATTCCTTCAGGCAGATACTATCTTTCAATTGATGTTGATTTTTTTGACCCATCATTAATCCCTGAAACAGGAACTCCTGAACCTTCTGGATTTTTATGGGATGAAACATTAAAATTTTTGAAAAATTTAATTTTAAGGGAAGATATAGAGATTTGTGGTTTTGATATTGTTGAACTTTCTCCTTCTAAAATTTTTACTCCATCTTCTTTAATATGTGCAAAATTAATTTATAAGATAATAGGATATCTAACAAAAAAATGGAGCCAATAGAAATATTGAAAAAAGAGGAATTTGAAATTTTCTTATCAGATAATATAAAAAAAGTTCTTTTTATAGGTGGAAGTGATACTGGGAAAACAACTTTAATTAAAGATATTGCAAATTTTTTATTTGAGAAAGGAGAAGAAGTTTTTATTTTTGATTGTGATATTGGACAATCTCATGTAGGACCTCCAACAACTATAGGATATGCAAAATTAAAAGAGAAAATAATTGATTTTTATTTAAAACCTGAAAAATTTTATTTTGTTGGTTCAATTGCTCCATCTTTTTCTATCATAGAATTTATTACTGGAGTTGTGAAAATAAATCAGTATTTGAGTAATAAAGATGGGAAAATTTTGATTGATACAACTGGATATATAAAAGAACCAACTGCAATATGTTTAAAAATACATAAAATTGAGATTATAAAACCTGACTTTATAATTCTTCTTGAAAAAGAAAATGAACTGAAGGATATTGAAACTTTTTTAAGAGGGGTAAATATTAAATATAGAAAAATAAAGGTTGGAAAGGTCCCTTTTAAAAGTATGGAAGATAGAGCAAATTATAGGAAAAATATATTTTTAAGATATTTCAAAAACTTGAAGTTAATAAATTTGAACTTGAATGAAATATCTGTTAAAATTTTAGGGTTTAGAAATTTTGTAGATTTTAGAGAAATGGATTTAAGAGGTTATATCTGTAGTTTAAGAAATGTTTTTTTTGATGACTTTACTCTTGGGATAATAAATAAAAATGAAGGAGAAAAATTTGAAATATTGATTCCAGAAGAAAATTCAGGAAGTTATCAGGTAAACGGGATAACAATAAGCAATTTTTCTCTTCAATTTTGTTAAACAATTATAAATGGAAGAAATTAATAATCTACAGAATCAAATAAAAAATCTAAAAGAAGAAATTGAGAAAATAATCGCCGAAGAAAAAATTTTTAATCAATTTTTATCTATTGGTGATGAAGGTATAAATTTAAATTATAAAGGATACATTATTTATTGCAATAAAAAATATGCAGATATATTTGGGTATGAAAAAAATGAATTAATTGGAGAAAATATTTTAGTACTATGTCCACCTGAAGAAAAAGAATTCTGGGAAGATGTTTTAAAAAAGGGTAAGGAAGGAGAATTTGAAACTTCATGTATTAGAAAAGATGGTGTTAAAATTTATGTAAGATTAATCATTAAAAATATAAAAATTGGAGAGAGAGATTTAAGATTTGTTTCACTTAGAGATATAACAAATGAAAAATTAAAAATAGTTCAGATTAAAGAGGCTGAGGAAAAATATAGAATTTTAACTGAAACGCTTCTTGACGGCATTATTGTAATAAATTTAGAAGGGAAAATTTTATTTTCAAATCCCATAGGTGCAAATCTTTTTAACTTTGAAAAAGTTGAAGATTTTATTGGTAAGAACATTTTTGATTTTATAATTCATAAAGAATTATTTGAAAAAAACCTAAAACTTATTTCAGAAAATAAAAGTGGATATTTAATTGAAACGGAGATAAAGGATATAAGAGGGTCAAAATTTGTGATTGAAAGTATTGGAAGGAAAATTATTTTTAAAGGGGAAGAAGCAATTTTATTATGTTTAAGAGATGTCACTGAAAGAAAAATAATGATTGATAATATAAAAGAGGCATTGAAAAAACAGAAAAGAATCCTTGTTAGTGCAGTAAGTGCTTTATCAGAAACATTTACACAGAGAGATTTATATACATCAATTCATCAAAAAAGAGTAACAAAATTATCCCTTGAAATCGCTAAAAAACTTAAATTCCCTGGAAGTTTAATAGAAGGTTTGGAAATGGCTTCTTTACTTCATGATATAGGGAAGATATCTATACCTGTTGATATACTTTTAAAACCAGGTAAATTGACTGATATTGAAAAAGATTTTATAAGAATGCATCCAGAATATGGAAGTAATATCGTTAAAAAAATTGAGTTCCCATGGGATATATCTAAAATAATTTATCAGCATCATGAAAGAATCAATGGAAGTGGATATCCATGTGGATTGAGAGAGGATGAAATTATTCCAGAAGCAAAAGTTCTGTCAGTTGCAGATGTTATTGAGGCAATGTTTTCATATAGACATTATAGAGTAAAGAAAAATTATTCACTGGAAGAAATTATAAAAGAACTGGAAGATAATTCCGGAATACTTTATGACAAAAATGTAGTTGATGCTGCAGTAAAAATCTTAAAAAAAGGTTTTGATTTTGAAATTTAAATTACAGGGAAGAAAAGTGCTATGCCGAAGAGGGGATTGTTTCTCCAATTTGTTCATTTCTACTGATGGATTTAGTTTATTTTATTTCCTTTGTTATTTCCCACTGCCTTGGTCCTACCGAAACCATCCCACCTACAGAGAAGATTGCTATACCAAGAAGGTGGGATTGTTTCAAACCCCAGTGCTTTATTTGTGGTTCAGTTAGTATTTACTAAAATTCGGGTTTCCAAATTACCAAAAAATCTGTAAAATATATAAGTAAAATGAAAAAGAAAATTAATTTTCCCATTTTTTTCTTTTTAATTTTAATTTTAAATTCAGAGAAAAATCTGGTTATTATCTCTCCTCACTGGGAAGGAGTTAAAATTGAAATTACAAGGGCTTTCTGTGATTGGTATGAGAAAAATTATAAAGAAAAGGTTAAAATTGAATGGATTGACCAGGGAGGCACTTCTGATGATTTGAAATATGTTGAATCTCTTTTTAAAAAAAATCCTGATGGAATCGGTATTGATTTGTTTTTTGGTGGTGGATTAACTCCATATTTAAAACTCAAAAAAGAAGGACTTCTTTTAAAATATAAAATTCCAAATAGTATTTTGAAGAAAATTCCAAAAAGTTGTGCTGGAATTCCAAATTATGATAATGATTTTTATTGGTATGGAGTTGTTCTTTCTGGTTTTGGAATTTTATATAATAAGAAAGCATTGGAATTTTTAAAGTTGCCGGTTCCTTTGACATGGAAGGATTTAGGAAGCAATATCTATTTTTCTCTTGTTGGAGCAGCAGACCCAAGACATAGTGGAAGTATGCATATGATGTTTGAAATTATTTTACAAACATATGGCTGGGAAGATGGATGGAAAACAATTCTTTCAATAGCGGGAAATACAAAAAATTTTTCAATAAGCGCATCTGAAGTAGCAAGACAGACATCAACAGGAGATTTTGTTTTATCTCTGTGTATTGATTCTTATGCACTCAGTCAGATTGAGGTAAATGGAAAGGAAAATATGGGATTTATTTTACCTGAAAGTCAGACAGTTATAAATCCAGATTGTATAGGAATTCTAAAAGGAGCACCAAATATTGAAGTTGCAAAAAGGTTTATTGATTTTTTATTTTCTTACCAAGCACAATTATTATGGATACAGAAGAAAGGGAGAAAAACTGGTCCAAAAGAATACTCTCTTAATAGATTTCCAATCTTGCCAGAAATTTATAATGAAACTGAATTAGAAATTGGAACAAATCCATATAAGATGCAGAATACTATAAAATATGATTTTCAACTCGCACAGGATAGATGGAAAGTTTTTGATGATATGGTTGGATGTTTTGCCATTGACTGTCACGATGAATTGAAAAAAGCATGGAAGATTATTTTAAAAACAAAAAATAAAAAATTAATTGATAAATTTTTTGAAATTCCTATTGATAAAAGAATACAGAGATTTTTATGGGAAAATTGGGAAGACCCAATTTTTAGAAACAGGTATATTAATGATTGGATTCAATTTTCTCTGAAAAAATTTAAAAATATCATCATTGAAGGTAAATATTTAATGTGAAAATGGAAAGAGAAATTTTAAGGATTGAAAATATTGAAAAAAAATTTAATGGTAAAGAAGTTCTGAAAAATATAAGTTTTACTGTCTATGAGAATGATTTTTTCTTTATTCTTGGACCGTCAGGATGCGGGAAAACAACACTTTTAAGAATTATTGCGGGTTTTACCAGGCAGGATAAGGGAAGAATTATTTTAAATAAAAAGGATATAACAAATCAGCCCCCAAACAAAAGAAATATTGGATTTGTTTTTCAGAATTATGCATTATGGCCTCATATGACTGTAAGAGAAAATATTACTTATGGACTTAAAATTAGAAAATATACAGATGATTTTATTAAAAAAAAGATTGACCAGATAATTGAGATAACAAAATTAAAAGGAGTTGAAAATTTATATCCGAATCAAATTTCAGGAGGCCAACAACAAAGAGTTGCACTTGCAAGAGTTCTTGTTGTTGACCCTTTAATATTACTTCTTGATGAACCACTTAGCAATCTTGATGCAAAATTAAGGGATGAATTGAGAAAAGAATTGAAAAGAATACATAGCCAGACAGGAAAGACAATGATATATGTTACCCATGACCAGAAAGAAGCAATGAGTTTGGCAACAAGAATGGCAATTATGGGAAACCAAGAAATTGTCCAGATTGGTTCTCCATATGAAATTTATACAAATCCCAAAAACTTATTTGTTGCATCTTTTATAGGAGAAATAAATGTTATTAAAGGGAAAATAATTGAAAGGATGGAAGATATAATAAAAATAGAAACAGATGAAGGGTATTTTTATTCACAATTAAATAGACAAGTAAATTCGACTAATATATTTTTATGTTTTAGACCCGAAAGTATAAAAAAAGAGGATAAGATAAATGTTATAAAAGGGAAGGTAATAGAATATGAATTTTTAGGTGAAATTTTAAAGTTAAGTTTAATTACTGAAAATGGAAATATTTTTAAAATTTCTCTTTCTCCTTATGAAATTGATGAGTATAAAAAACAGGATTATTTTGTTTTTTCAGTTGAAAGGGATAAATTTATAATACTTGAAGAATGAAAAAGAGATATTTTTTCTTTTTTGTGATTTTAATTTTTTTGTTATATTTTTTGGTCTATCCTATTTTTTATGTCATTATTCAGTGCTTTTTCTATAACGGAAAATTTACTTTAAGAGTTCTTGAAATTGCTTTTGAGAACTATACTATAAGAAAATCAATTATAAATAGTTTTTTACTTGGGATAATAGTTGTCATTACAACCAGTATTATAGGGATACCACTTGCCTTTATTTTTGATAGATTTAACTTTAAGGGGAAAACAATTTTAAGAATTTTATTTCTTTTACCAATGATTGGAAGCCCATTTGTAGGAGGGATAGGTATAAAACATATTCTTTCAAGATTTGGAAGTTTGAATATTTTACTTTTAAAACTTGGAATAATAAATCATCCGATTTCCTTTATTGGTTCTGGATTTCTTGGAATTGTTATTCTTCAAACATTACATTTATATCCAATTATGTTTTTGAATATTTCTTCATCATTAAATAATTTTGATATTTCTTCAGAAGAAGCATCTTATAATCTTGGCGCAAACTGGTTTCAGACATTTTTTAAGATAACATTTCCTTTAATTTTACCCGGATATTTTGCAGGCAGTTCAATAATTTTTATATGGTCAATAACAGACCTTGGCACACCTTTAATATTTGAATTTAACAATCTTATTTCTGTTAAAATTTTCAACAACATAAAGGATATACACACAAATCCAACAGGTTATGCACTTGTTTTTATAATTCTTCTTATAACTCTTTTTCTATTTTTATTTACAAAAAGATATATTGAAAAAACAACATATACAACAGGAAAAATGATAAATTTACCTTCTGAAAAATCTTTACGCGGTAGAAGATTATTTCTTTTATACATTTTGCTTTTATCTGTTCTTTTTATAAGTTTAATTCCACATTTAAGTTTAATTTTATATTCTTTTTCAAAAAAATGGTTCTTTTCTATTCTGCCCCAAAAATATACAAATGAATATTATAAAATTGTATTCACTCATAGATTAACAAAAACTGGTATTTTTAATAGTTTAATTTATAGTTCAATAAGCACATTATTTGATATTTTTCTTGGATTTTTTATTGGATATATTCTTTCAAGGTGGAAAATCAAAGGCAAATCTATTCTTGATATTCTTTCAATGACACCGCTTGTTATCCCTGGAATTGTTCTTGCTTTTGGTTATGTTGGAACTTTTTCAAATACTTTTTTGGACCCATTTAAAAATCCATTATTTCTTATAATTTTAAGTTATAGTTTAAGGAGATTACCATATCTTGTGAGAACTACATACTCTTCATTCCTGCAATTGAATGAAAATCTTGAAGAAGCGTCCTATTCACTTGGTGCAGATGAAATAACAACATTTAAAAAAATTTTAATTCCTCTTGTGAGCCCTGGTCTTTTTGCAGGTGGTATTCTTGCCTTTGCCTTTTCTTTAATGGAAGTCAGTTTGAGTTTAATTCTTGCAGTAAGAGAAAAATTTTATCCAATATCAAAAGTTATATACACACTTTCTGGAAGAGTTACAGATGGACCAAATACTGCATGTGCTCTTGGAGTCATAGGAATGATAATAACAGGGATATCATTATTTATTTCTTTAAAAATTTTCTCAAAAAGAATTGGAGAGTTTTTCCGGATAGGATAATTTAAGGTATAATAATTAATGATGATTGATTTTAATAGTCAAGAATGGAAAGAAAGATTAAAAGGGAAAACACCAGAGGAAATTGCAAAGATTGTTGGTGAATATTACGAAAGAAAATACAAAAAAGAATATCCTGTTTTTCCATGGAAGATTTTACTTGCAATAATAATCTTTTTTCTTTTAATCATAATTTTTCTTTTATTATTTATGAATTACCTAAAAAAACTTACCATTTAAAAATCTAAAATTAAACATTTCACTATAAAAATTGGTAGATATTTACAAAAAATCTTATAAGTCAGGGTTTCCTTATTCATACCTGGACCCCAAATTCAAAAGAAGATATTGAAAAAGTTATTTCTTATGGAGTTCACTTTATAACAACAGACAGACCCGATATTTGCCTATCATTACTAAAAAAGGTAAAATAAAACAAAAGGAGATAAAATGATTGTTCAAGTTATTTTTTCAATAATAGGTGCATTTTTATCAGTTATATTTACAAAAATATTTATTCAAAATGGGAAAAAAATAGAAGAACTTGCTAATTTAGTTGTTGAAAGTAGAAAGAAAACAGATGAATTAGCAAATTTAGTTATAGAGAGTAAAAGAGGGAATGAGGAGTTAGCGAGATTAGTTGCTGAGAGTAGTAAGAAGACAGAAGAGATAGGGAATTTAGTTATAGAGAGTAAAAGAGGGAATGAGGAGTTAGCGAGATTAGTTGCTGAGAGTAGTAAGAAGACAGAAGA
>JBMFMQ010000023.1:0-19520 GCA_049970595.1 Candidatus Ratteibacteria bacterium
ATTTAAATAAGAGAAAAGCCCGCTTATCCAGTAAAGGTTTCTGTTCCATTGAGAACAGTATACCCATCTCCAAGGTATAATTCTTTCTTCATAATCTTGTGCATAAAAATAAAATGCCTGATAGATATTTTTTAAATTTGAGATACATACAGCCTGTCTTGCTCTTTCTCTTGCTTTACTTAAAGCAGGTAGCAACATTGCTGCAAGGATAGCAATGATTGCCACCACCACAAGCAACTCTATCAGCGTGAAGCCATGTGGTTTTGAGAAAATGCTCTTTGAAAATCTTTTTTTCATAACTCACCTCCTGTAAAATTAAATTTATATATAATCATACGAAATAAACAGATGAAATAAGGAAAGGTATTTTTATTTTTTGGACAATAACTACGAGAGAGAACATTTTTATTTCCCATTTTTATCCTCTTTTATTTATTATCCCTTATTTTTTATTTTTGTCAAGTTTTTTCTCTTTTGGGTTAGGACATAGTATCCGAGTAGATGATATATGGGGAAGAAATATTTGGTTAAGAAGGTATATAGAGGTATATAACAAAACTACTTTACCAGAGTAAGCAATAAATTATACAGAAAAAACTAAATATACCTTATGAAAAACTTTGGAACTATCATAATTACCAGAAAGTATTTGTTAGGTGTTGTTAATCTTGATGAATTACCTTTCATCTTAAAATTTTATTTTAAAAATTTCTCTATTTTCCCTGGAGAATATCTATTACCAATGACTGATAAAAAGGGGTAAAATAAATAAAAGCCCGTGTAGTTCAGTGGTAGAACAGCGCATTCGTAATGCGCAAGTCGCCGGTTCAAATCCGGCCGCGGGCTTTTTAAAATCAAGTTTATAGGATATAATATTTCTAAAGGAGAACAAAATGTTAAGATTTTTAACTGGAGGAGAATCTCACGGAAAATGTTTGGTTGGAATATTAGAGGGTATGGTATCAAATTTACTAATTGATGAAGAAGATATAAATAAAGAACTTAAAAGAAGACAGAAAGGATATGGAAGAACTGAAAGGATGAAAATAGAAGATGATAAAGTTGAAATTTTAAGTGGAGTAAGAAATGGTAAAACGACTGGTGCTCCAATATCTCTTTTAATAGAAAACAAGGACTGGCAAAACTGGAAAGAATTTATGGATATAAAGAAAAGAAAAGAAGGGAGAGAAAGGTATATACCAAGACCAGGGCATGCTGATTTATGGGGTTTTTTAAAATATGATTATGATGATTTAAGGGATGTTATTGAAAGGGCAAGTGCAAGAGAAACAGCAATGAGAGTTGCAATTGGAGCAATATGTAAGAAATTTCTTTTAGAATTCAATATAAAATTTTATAGCAGGGTTAAAAAAATTGGAAAAATTGAGGATGAAACTGATATAAGAGAGATTAAGAAAAATTATGAAAAAATTGAAAATTCACCTGTAAGATGTTTTTTAAAAGAAAGAGAAATGATGAATGAAATTGATAAGGTAAGAGAAAAAGGTGATACGGTAGGTGGTATTTTTGAAATTTTAGTAGAAGGAGTATGCCCTGGACTTGGTAGTTATGTTCATTGGGAAAAAAGAATTGATGCAAAAATTTCTTATATTTTAATGAGTATTCCAGGTGTTAAGGGTATTGAGATAGGACTTGGATTTAGTGGATGTGAACTTTTAGGGTCTGAATTTCATGATGAAATTTTTTATAATGGAAGAGTTTACAGGAAAACAAATAATTCAGGTGGTATAGAAGGTGGTATAACGAATGGAAATGATATATGGGTAAAATGTTTTTTTAAACCAATTCCAACTATTAAAAAAGGACTTTCTTCATTTGATATCAGAGATTTTAAAGAAAAAAAATATGAATATGAGAGAAGTGATATATGTGGAGTTGTTCCTGCCTCAATAATTGGAGAAAATTTACTCGCTTTTATTATTGCTTCTGAATATATTGAAAAATTTGGTGGAGATTCCCTTGATGATTTAAAAGCAAATTATAAAAATTATATTGAAAGGATTAAAAATTACTGGTTTTAAAAATCTTCTTAAGAATGAAAAAAAATATTGTCCTTATTGGTTTTATGGGAACAGGAAAAACAGAAGTAGGGAAATTGCTTGCTGAAAGATTGAATATGACCTTTATAGATACAGATAAATTGATAGAAGAAAGAGAAAAAGACAGAATTGCAAGGATATTTCAGGTTAAAGGAGAAGATTATTTTAGGAAAGTAGAGGAAGAAGTTATTGAAGAAGTATCAAATTGTGAAAATTGTGTTATTGCAACAGGAGGTGGTTCTGTTATAAGAGAAAAAAATTATAATAATTTAAAAAAAAATGGAATTTTGATATGTTTATCAGCAACACCAGAAGAAATTTACAGAAGGACTTTACCTAAAAAAGATAGACCTTTACTTATGAAATCAAAAAATGTAATTGAGACGATTAAAGAGTTGCTTGAAATGAGAAAACCATATTATCAGAAAGCAGATTATACAGTTGATACAACAAAAAAAAAGATAGAAAAGGTTGTTGATGAAATAATGGAATTATTAAAAAGGGAAAATGGAAAAAATAAAAGTTAATCTTGGAGAAAACAGTCATTATATTTATATTGGTGAACGATTGGAAAATATAGGAGAAAAAATAAAAAATGAAAAATTTGGAGATAAATTTGTTATTTTAAGTGATTTCAATGTTTTCAATATTTATGGTGAAAGAATAAAAAAAACAGTGGAAAAAGAAAATAGAAAGATTGAAGAGATAGTAATTCCTCCTGGTGAAAGGCAGAAAAATTATAATACAGTATTAAAAATTGTAAATAAACTTGTTGAGTTTAAAATTAACAGAAATGATACAATTATAAACCTTGGTGGAGGTGTAATAAGTGATATAGGTGGCTTTGTTTCATCAATTTATAAAAGAGGCATAAATTATATTACAATTCCAACTACTTTGCTTGCACAGGTTGATGCGTCAATTGGTGGTAAAACAGGTGTAAATTTATCTTTTGGGAAAAATCTTATAGGCACATTTTATCAACCATCTTTTATTCTTATTGATTTTAACACCCTTTTAACGCTTCCCTATAAAGAAATTAAACAGGGAATAGCAGAAATAATAAAATATGGTGTTATAAAAAATAAGAAAATTATTGAAAAACTTGAAGAAATGAAAAAAACTGAAATTAATAAAAATTTTGAGTTTTTAGTAAAAGAGAGTGTTAAAATTAAGGTAAAAGTGATTGAAAAAGATGAAAAGGAAAAAAAAGGACTGAGGGAAATTTTAAATTTTGGTCATACACTTGGCCATGGAATTGAAATTTCAAATATAAAGAGATTTTCCCATGGAGATAGTGTATCTCTTGGGATGATAGGTGAAAGTTATATTTCATATAAAAAGGGATTATGTGATAAAGATGTTTATCAAAGAATTAAAGAATTGAGCAGGAAATTCGGTCTTTATTATTCTTTTGAAAATATAGATTTTGAAAAGATTCTTGAATTTATGAAATATGATAAAAAGATTAAAAAAGAAAAAATAAGATTTGTTTTACCTGAGAAAATTGGTAAAGTTAAAATAGGAGTTGAGATTGAAAATGAAGAAATTCTAAAAATTTTAAAGGAGATTAAAAATGAAAAAACTTGAGGAGATTAGAAAGGAAATAGATGATATTGATGAAAAATTGATTGAACTTTTAAATAAAAGAGCTGAACTTGTAAAAGAAATTTTTGAAATCAAAGAAAAAGAAAAAAAATTATTTTTTGACCCATCTCGTGAAAAGAAGATTATAGAGAGATTGATTAAAAAAAGTGAGGGTATTTTAAAACAAGAAGATATAAAAATTCTAATGGAATCAATTTTTAAAATATATAGGGGTCTATTTAAGGAAATAAAAGTTGCATATCTTGGTCCTGAAGGAACATTTACTCATCTTGCAGCACAGAAAAAATTTGGGGAAAAAGCAAAATATATACCTGTAAGAACCATTGATGAAGTGTTTAGAGAGGTTGAAAAATTAAGAGCAGATTATGGAGTTGTTCCTGTTGAAAATTCAATAGAAGGTATAGTAACACACACTCTTGATGTTTTTCTTGAAAGTGATTTAAAAATAATTTCTGAAATTTCTCTTGAAATTCATCAGTATCTTTTATCAAAGGAAAATTCTTTAGAAAAAATAAAGAAATTATATTCTCATCCACAGGCATTTGCTCAATGTAGAAAATGGATAAGCGAAAATTTACCAGATGTTCAAATTTTTGAAACTGAAAGCACAATAAGCGCAGTTAAAAAGGTTCTTAAAGAGAAAAATTCTGCAGCAATTGCCTCTGAAATTGCTGCTTCTATGTATAATTTAAATATAATTGCTGAAAGAATAGAGGATTTTAGAGAAAATATTACGAGATTTTTAGTTATAGGAAATGATTTTGCTGAAAAGACAGGAAGTGATAAAACATCAATTCTTTTTTCAATAAAAGATAGAGTTGGTGCCTTACATGATATACTTTCATATTTCAAAAAAGAAAATATAAACTTAACAAAAATAGAATCAAGGCCAAGCAAAAAGAAAGCATGGGAATATGTATTTTTTGTTGATTTTGTTGGACATAAGGATGACTTAAATGTTAAAAGGGCATTAAAAGCAGTTGAAAAATCATCTGTTTTTTTAAAAATACTTGGTTCATATCCAAAAGAAAGATAAGAAAGGAGGTTATATATGGCAGACCTTATTATAATGAGAGCTGATGCTACAGAAGACGAGATAAACAGGGTTGTAGAAAAAATTGAAAAACTTGGATTTAAAGCACATGTAAGTAAAGGGACAGAAAGAACTATTATAGGTATTATAGGAGATACAAGAGAAATATCTGATGAAATTTTTCAGATTCTTCCAGGTGTGAGTGAAGTTATAAGTATTTTAAAAGAATATAAACTTGCAAGTAGAGAATTTCATCCAGAAAACTTAATAATTGATGTTAATGGAATAAAAATTGGTGAAGGATATTTTGTTGTTATGGCAGGTCCATGTTCTGTAGAAAGCAAAGAGCAATTTTTAATTACTGGTGAATTTGTAAAGAAATGTGGAGCAAAAATTTTAAGAGGGGGAGTTTTTAAACCAAGAACATCTCCTTATTCTTTTCTTGGACTTGGTCCAGAGGGTTTAAAAATATTGAAGGAGGTTAAAGAAATACTGGGCATATCAGTTGTTACTGAAGTTTTATCTCCTGAAGAGGTTGAGATGGTAAGCGAGGTTAGTGATATTCTCCAAATTGGCACAAGAAATATGTTTAATTACAGATTGCTTCAAAGAGTTGGAAAGACGGATAAACCAGTATTACTAAAAAGAAATTTCTCTGCAAAGATTTCTGAATTTTTGAATTGTGCAGAGTATATATTGAAAGAGGGAAATCCAAATGTAATCTTATGTGAGAGGGGAATAAGAACATTTGATTCTGAATTTACAAGAAATATATTGGATTTAAGTGCTATACCAATATTGAAAAAAGAAACATATTTACCAGTTATTGTTGACCCAAGCCATGGAACAGGGAAAAGAGACCTTGTTATTCCAATGAGTAAAGCAGCAATAGCAGCAGGTGCAGATGGGCTATTAATTGAAGTTCATCCAAAACCAGAAGAAGCACTATCAGATGGTTATCAATCACTTACATTTGATATGTTTGAAAAATTAATGAAAGAAATTGAACCATTTTTAAAGATTATGGGAAAGAAGATTTAAAATGGATGTTATTATTGAAAAACCCAAAGCATTAAAAGGAGAGATAGAATTACCAGGAGATAAGTCAATTTCACATAGAAGTTTAATATTTGGAAGCATTGCAGAAGGTCAAACAATTATTCATAATTTTTTAAAAAGTGAAGATTGTTTTGCAACTATAGATTGCTTAAAAAAACTTGGTGTTGAAATAGAAGAAAAAGAAAATAAAGTTATTATTAAAGGAAGTAATTTTAAAGAAAGTGAAGATATTTTAGATTGTAAAAATTCAGGGACAACCATGCGCCTTCTATCAGGTATTCTTTCTGCAAAACCATTTTATTCAGTTCTTACAGGAGATGAATCTCTAAGAAGAAGACCAATGGATAGAATTATAAAACCTTTATCTTTGATGGGTGGAGAAATTTATGGAAGGGAGAATAACAAATATCCTCCATTGACAATACTTGGAAAAAAATTGAAAGGGATAAATTATAAAATGGAAGTCGCATCTGCACAGGTTAAAAGTTGTATAATTTTGGCAACATTATTTTCAGATGGAGTAAGTTTAATTGAGGAGATTTATCAGACAAGGGACCATACTGAAAGAATGCTTAAATATTTTGAAGGAAATATAGAAATAGAGGATAAAAAAATTATTGTGAAAGGTAATCAGAGATTGAAAGGAAAAGAAATTTATATACCTGGTGATTTTTCTTCTGCATCCTATTTCATTGCTGCATCTTTGATAATTCCAGGTTCAAAAATTTTAATAAAAAATGTGGGTATAAATCCTACAAGGACAGGTTTTTTGAAAGTTATAGAAAAAATGGGAGGGGAATTTAAAATTTTAAATAATAGAGAAATATGTAATGAACCTGTTGGAGATATTGAGATTTTGTATACCGAAAAATTGAAAGGCGTTATTATTTTGCCAGAAGAAGTTCCAAATATTATAGATGAAATACCTTTAATAGCAGTTTTAGGAACTGTTGCAGAAGGTAAGACAATTGTAAGTGGAGCAAATGAATTAAGAGTTAAAGAGTCCGATAGAATAAAATCAATTGTAACAGAATTAAGAAAACTTGGAGCAGAGATTGTTGAAAAGGAAGACGGATTTATTGTTGAAGGGAAACAGAAGTTAAAAGGAGCAAAAGTAAATTCTTGGAATGACCATAGAATTGCAATGTGTTTGTTTATTGCTTCTTTTGTTGCGGAAGGGAAAACAATTATAGAAAACTATGAATGTGTTAATATTTCATTTCCTGAATTTTTTGATAAATTTAAAAATCTGGGCATAGAATTTGAATTTATTAAAAATGGAGGATAGGATGAATGGGATTTATTTTTATTCACCAACCAAAATTTATTTTGAGAGAAAAGGAATTGAAAAATATTTGAAATTTGTTAAAGATTATGGAGAAAAAGTTCTTATTGTTTCTGGTAGAAATTTTATATATAAAACAGGACTTATTGAAAAAATTAAAAATATATTTGAAAAAGAAAAAATTAAATATGCTATATTTTCACAAGTTAATCCTGAGCCTGATGTTGAAAATGTAGAAAAAGGTGTTGAATTCTGTAGGAGAGAAAAGTGTGATGTAATAGTTGCGATAGGTGGTGGAAGTGCGATTGATGTTGGTAAATGCATAGCAATAATGGCTAAAAATAAAGGAAATTTAAGAGATTATTTTGGAGAAGTTGAGTATGAAAACCAAGTTCTTCCTATTATAGGAATTCCAACAACATGTGGAACAGGAAGTGAGGTTACAAGATATGCTGTTATAGTTGATAAAAGCCAAATGACAAAAAAGACAATAAGCAGTGAAAAGATTATGCCAAGAGTTGCAATTATGGACCCTGATTTACTTGATTATTTACCTTCTCATCTTGTTGCTGCTACTGGGATGGATGCTTTCTGTCATGCCGCTGAAAGTTATCTTGCCAATATTTCTGATTTTGTTTCAAGATTTTTTTCTGTTGAATCTCTAAAATTATTAAAAGAAAATTTAAAAAAAGCACAAGAAGGAGATAAACTTTGTAAAGAAAAGGTTTTTCTTGCATCTACATTCGCTGGATATGCAATAAATAGAACAGGAACAATAATAGTCCATGGGATTGGATATTCACTTACAATAAAATATAATACCCATCATGGAACTGCAAATGCTTTATTTTTACCATATGTTCTTGAATTTTTAAAAGAAAATGGTTATGAAGAAGAAATATACGAACTTGAAAATATTATTGGAACAAATTCAGAACTTAAGAACTTCATAATTTCTATTGGACTTCCGGTAAAATTAAGGGATATAGGAGTAAAAGAGGAAGAGATTGAAGAACTTGTAAATCTTTCAATTAAAGGATGTGAAAGGGCGATGAAAAAAATGAAGTTTGTTTTAACTAAGGAGAACTTTTTAAAAATAATTAACTCTGCCTTCTAATTGTTCCATAAAATATCTGCAAACTCTTTCAAAAATTCATATTTTTTCATTAAAGATAAGGTTTTAAATACTCAATTGCCCTTTTTATATCCTCAAATTGTTTCTCTCCAGCAATCTCTCTTTCAATTATTATTGGACCATTAAAACCTTTCTTTTTCAATCTTCTTAAAAGAACAGGGAAATTAACCATTCCTTCTCCAATTGGAACTTCTTTTCCAAGATATTCATCTCTATTTGGCCATAATCCATCTTTTCCATGCATACTTTTCACATACTCACCAAAAATTTCAACTGCATCAAGAGGGTTTGCCTTACCATATAAAATTAAATTCGCAGGGTCTAAATTAATTCCAACATTATCCATACCAATATCAATTATTGTTCTTTTTAAAGTTGAAGGTAATTCCTGACCTGTTTCAAAACAGAAAATCTGATTATTTTCCTTACATTTTTCTATGACCTTTCTCATTATAGGTAGAAATGTTTTATAAATCGGGTCTTCCTCATCATCCGGTATAAAGCCAACATGACAGACAATATATTTAACACCCATCTCCTTAACAAAATCTGAAAATTTAAAAGCAATTTTTAATCTTTCATCTCTATATTTTGGTGCCACAAAACCCATTGTCTCAGGTCCATCTTTATTATTAAAAATTTGTCCTTTAAATCCCATAAAAACAGAAAAAATTTCAATTTTATAATCTTCTGCCTTTTTCCTTATTTCATAGGGACTATAATTTTCAATTTCATCTGCAGCAAAAGCAATCTGGCATAAAGAAAGTCCAAGTTTTTTTATTTTATCTAAACCTTCTTCAATATTTCTTAAACCAATTATAACTCCTAATTTTATTTCTTCCATTTTAATTACATTCTGGAATAAGTGGACCGGCAAGTTCTTTTAAAAAGAATAATTTTCCAGGTAAAGTTGGCATGAAACTACTTGGAACCCATATATCAGGACCATATCTTAAAGTAACCCATAAACTCATTCCCTGCCACATCATTCCTCTTCCAAGTGTTCCATCTGCTCCACCAATAATTTTGTCTGCCTTTAAAAATATTCCAGGTCCAATAGTATTTGCAAAACACGGGACAAGAGTTGTTCTGCTTTTAAAACTTGTTATTGCATTCTGTTCTATTGTTAATGGATGAAGTTTTGCAGCAAGTCGGTATTCCTTTTTTTTCCATTCTTTCTCAGATGCAAATTCTTCAGCAAAATGTGGTTCCCAGAAAGCAATATGAAAAACCCTTCCAATACCAAAAATCAAAACAAGTTTTGCTCCTTTTTCTCTTAACTCATTTATCTTTTCAGGATATTTTGGCAGTAATTTTTTTGTTGCAAAAAATCTTTGATTCTTTGGAACAGTTAATTCTCCAAGTGGACCATAAAAAGCATTTTCCATCGCATTTTGAAAAGCACCAGGTTCTGTTGGAGGCAAAGTATTTCCATCTTTATCACTCCATTCATCCATATTAAATCCCCATACATGTTTACAATCAACATTCCATTCTTTTAAAAAATAAACTGTCCACTTATACATTCCCATAGGTCCAACAGGTAAAATAAGAATTATATTTCTTTCTTCTTCCTTTGCCTGCCATATTTCATAAGCAATTTCATGCCCCATTTTTACATTAAATTCTTCAAGTGTATCACAAGGGATAGGATGAAAATCTTTATTCCACCAAGATTGTCTTTCAAGAATTTTTTCAGGTGGATAAGAACAACACTTTTCTATTTTTTCCAAATCCCATCCTTTTGGAAAGAAATTTTCAAGAAGAGAACCTTTAATTGTATCTATAAGGTTCATATGCACCTCCTTTTTTGAAAATTTTAAATAATTTTTTCCTCCTTGACAAGTTTTGTTTTTTATTTTATATTATTTTTACAAAAAAGTAAAAAAAGGAGGGAATATGGAAAAATTAGCGATTGAAGGTGGAAAGCCTGTAAATACTGAGCCATTTCCAATGTGGCCAGCATTTTCAGAAAAAACAATTCAGATGGTGACAGAACCATTGAAAACAGGAAAGGTAAACTACTGGACAGGAGAGATAGGAGTGAAATTTGAAAAAGCATGGGCAGAGTATAATGGAGCAAAATATTGTGTTACTACAACAAGCGGAACAAGTGCCTTACATACAGCAGTTGCTGCTCTTGGAATAGGTCCTGGAGATGAGGTTATATGTCCTTCATATTCATTTATTGCCTCTTCTTTCTGCATTCTTCAGGCCGGTGCATTACCTGTTTTTGCTGATGTAGATGAAACTCATACAATAGACCCTAAGGATATTGAGAATAAAATAAATGAAAGAACAAGAGCTATTTTAGTTGTTCATCTTTATGGAGTTATTTGTGATATGGACCCTATTCTTGAAATTGCAAGAAAGTATAATCTTTTTGTTATTGAAGATTGTGCTCAGGCACATGGAGGAGAGTATAAAGGAAGGAAAGTTGGAACCATAGGAGATGTTGGTTGTTTTAGTTTTTGCCAGAGCAAGCATTTTACAACAGGAGGGGAGGGTGGAGCGGTTATAACAAACAATGAGGATTTATACTGGGAATGTATGTCTTTCAGAGACCATGGATATGATGTTAAAGAGAGGTTAAGATTACTTGAACTTGAGAAAAAACTTATGTATATTCATAGAAGGGTTGGATTTAATTATAGAATGACAGAAATTCAATCACTGATAGGGTTATGTGAACTTGAGAGATTTTCAACATGGAATTTACCAAATAGGAGAAGGAATGGAAGATTTTTAATAGAAGCACTTAAAGACCATCCTCTTGTTTTATATCCACCACTTGATACAGAAGAAAGAAAAAATGCATTCTGGTGGGCTCCTTTTGTAATTGATACAGACAGGTTAAAGGTTCCAATGAAACAATTTATTGCTGCGATTGAAGCAGAGGGAGTTCCTGTTTATGGGGTTCTGTGGCCTGAAATGTATAAAGAAAAAGCATATACGGAAAGAATTGGGTTTGGAAGATTAAATTATCCATTTAATGACCCTAATGCAAGATATATTGATTATACAAAAGTTGAATGTAAAAAAGCAAAATATCTATCAGATAGAACAATAAGTTTCTTCTGTCATCCAGTTTATGAAATAAAACATATGGAAAAGTATGTAGAGGCATTTAACAAAGTGGCAAAAGCATATATGAAGTAAGATTAAGGGGGGTTGATATGGAAAAGAAGGTAAGATTTGGAGTTATTGGAGCAGGCGGAATTGCAACAAGAAAAACAATACCTGGAATGCTTGAGTCAAAAAATCTTGAAGTTTTTGCTGTTATGGATATAGTAAATGCTAAAGAAATTGCAAAAAGGTTTAATATCCCCAAATATTATGAAAAAGAAAAAGACCTGGTTAATGACCCTGATATTGATGCTGTTTATATTGCAAGTCCAGTTTATTTACATTTAAAACATATAAAAATGGCTGCTGAAAGTGGAAAACATATATTGTGCGAAAAACCATTATGCAAAAATTTAAAGGAAGGTAAAGAAGCGGTTAGAATATGTAAAAAAAACAAAGTTTTCCTTCAGGAAGGATATATGATGAAATTTCATGGAGCACATAAAAAGATAAAAGAGTTGATAGAGAAGGGAGAACTTGGGAAAATTGTTTATATGAGAGCACAACTTTCATGCTGGTATCCTCCAATAAAAGGAGCATGGCGACAGATTCCAAGTAAAGGTGGAGGTGGTTCATTAATTGATATGGCAACACACCTATATGACCTTCTTGAATTTTTCTTAAATGACAGGATTAAATATATAACTGCAATAGTAAATACACAGGTTCACAATTACAAAGTTGAGGACTCATCAACCACCCTTTTAGAATTTACAGAAGGAACCCACGCTACAGTTGATTGTTTCTTTTGTATTCCAGATGAAGCAAGCAAAACAAGACTGGAAATATATGGCTCTAAAGGAGCAATATTAACTGAAGGAACAATTGGTCAAAGTGTTGGTGGGAAAATGGAAGGTATATTTGGACTTGGAGAGGCAGGATATGATGCTACTCAGAGCAAAGATGTTGTAAGAGAATTTAAAGAGATAGATTTTGAAAAAATAAATCCTTACACTGCTGAATGTGAGTATTTTGCAGATTGTATATTAAAAGGGAAAGAACCAGAAATAAATAACTGGGAAAATGCCCTTCACATTCTTGAAGTAACAGAAAAAGCATATCAATCCTATAAAAAGAAAAAAATTATGAAAGTTTAATAAGAATCAACATTTGAAATTTCAACATAAGAAGATTAGCCATTATATTAAAATTTATCAGTTTCAAAATTTGACTTTTAAAGTTTTATATCCTAAAATAATTTGTTCTTCAAAAAGGAGGTAAAAAATGGCAAGAACTAAAAAGAAAAAATATATTTACTTTTTTGGAGATGGAAAGGCGGAAGGCAGTGGAGATATGAAGGATTTACTTGGAGGAAAAGGAGCAGGACTTGCTGAAATGACAAATGCAGGAATTCCTGTTCCACCCGGATTTACAATTACAACAGAAATGTGTAGATATTATTACAATCATAATAAACAATTACCAGAGGATTTTGAAGATGAACTTAAAAAATATTTGAAAAAATTAGAAAAAATTACTGGTAAAAAATTTGGGGATGTCAAAAATCCTTTACTTGTTTCTGTAAGGTCTGGTGCAAAATTTTCAATGCCAGGAATGATGGATACAATTTTAAATCTTGGTCTTAATGATGAGGCAGTTAAAGGACTTGCAGAAAGTACAAGTAATGAAAGGTTTGCTTATGATGCTTATAGGAGATTTATACAGATGTTTGGAAATGTTGTTATGGGAATTGAAAAAAATGAGTTTGAAAAAATACTTGAGGAAAAGAAAAAAGAAAAGGGTGTGCAGTATGATTCTGAACTTGATGCTGATGATTTAAAAGAAATTGTAGAAAAATATAAGAAAATTTATAAAGAGAAAACTGGAAGAGAATTTCCTCAGGACCCAATGGAACAGTTAAAAATGGCTATAAATGCTGTTTTTGAATCATGGAATAATCCAAGAGCAATAACATATAGAAAACTTAATAAAATTCCAGATGACCTTGGGACTGCTGTAAATATAGTAACAATGGTTTTTGGAAATATGGGTAGTGATTCAGGAACAGGTGTTGGTTTTACAAGAAATCCATCTACTGGAGAAAAGGAGTTTTATGGTGAATATTTAACAAATGCCCAAGGAGAAGATGTAGTTGCAGGTATAAGAACTCCTAAACCTATAAGTGAACTCGAAAAGGAAATGCCTGAGGTATATAAACAATTAAGAGAAATCACAGATAGATTGGAAAAACATTATAGAGATGTTCAAGATTTTGAATTTACTATTGAAAGAGGGAAATTATATATGCTTCAGACAAGAACAGGAAAAAGAACTCCTTTGGCAGCAGTAAAAATTGCAGTTGATATGGTAAAGGAAGGATTGATTACAAAAGAAGAGGCAATAATGAGGGTTGAACCATCACAAATTGACCAACTTCTTCATCCTATTATTGATCCGAAAGCAAAAGTTGAACCAGTTGCTAAAGGTCTACCTGCATCTCCTGGAGCAGCAAGTGGCAAAATAGTATTTACAGCGGATAAAGCAGAAAAACTTGGGAAAGAAGAGCCTATTATTCTTGTTAGAGAAGAAACAAGTCCTGATGATATACATGGTATGGCAGTTGCAAAAGGGATTTTAACGAGTAGAGGTGGAATGACTTCTCATGCAGCAGTTGTGGCAAGAGGGATGGGAAAGCCATGTGTTGTTGGATGTGAAGCAATACGGATAGATGAAGAAAAAGGAATTATGACAGTAAATGGAAAGGAAGTAAAGGAAGGTGACTGGATTACCATAGATGGCGGAACAGGAAATGTAATAATTGGTCAGGTTCCAACAATTGAGGCAGGGATAACAGGAGAATTTAAGACAATAATGGAGTGGGCGGATGAGATTAGAAAATTAAGAATAAGAGCCAATGCAGATATACCAAGGGATGCTAAAAAAGCAAGGGAATTTGGAGCAGAAGGGATAGGCCTTTGCAGAACAGAACACATGTTTTTTGCTCCTGAAAGATTACCGTATGTTATAGAAATGATTATGGCAGAAACAGAAGAGGAGAGAAGAAAAGCGCTTGATAAACTATTGCCATTCCAGAAAGAAGATTTTATCGGTTTGTTTAGGGAAATGGAAGGATATCCTGTGGTTATAAGGACACTTGACCCTCCTTTACATGAATTTTTACCAAAAAGAGAAGAATTAATGGTAGAGATTGCTTTAATGAAAGAAAGAGGAGAAGACCCTGAAAAGATAAAAGAGAAAGAGAAAATACTTAAAAGAGTAGAGCAACTCCATGAATTTAATCCTATGCTTGGACATAGGGGTTGCAGATTAGGAATAACATATCCAGAAATTACAGAAATGCAAGCAAGAGCAATAATGGAAGCAGCATGTGAACTTGCAAATGAAGGGAAAACTGTAATTCCTGAGATAATGATACCTTTAGTGGGACATGTTGAAGAACTTAGGCACCAGAAAGAGATTGTTGTTAGAGTAGCGGAACAAGTGATGAAAGAATACGGAGTTAAGATAAAATATATGGTTGGTACAATGATAGAAGTTCCAAGAGCTGCTTTAACTGCTGATGAGATTGCAAAAGAAGCAGAGTTCTTTTCTTTTGGAACAAATGATTTGACTCAGATGACACTTGGATTCAGCAGAGATGATGTAGGAAAGTTTTTATTCTATTACCTTGAGAAGAAAATTTTAAAAGAAGACCCGTTCATGACACTTGACCAGGAAGGCGTTGGAGAGCTTCTTAAAATTGGAATAGAAAAGGGAAGAAAAACAAATCCAGAACTTGAAGTTGGAATATGTGGAGAACATGGAGGAGACCCTGAAAGTGTGAAATTCTGTCATAGGGTTGGTATGGATTATGTTTCCTGTTCTCCATATAGAATTCCTATTGCGAAACTTGCTGCAGCCCAGGCAGTAGTTGAAGAAAAATTGAAAATAGAATATACAAGTAAATAAGTTAAGAAGTTTAAAAGTTATTATATTATGAACTTTATAAGTTATGAAGTTATGAATTTTGAAACATAAAATGGATACAAAAGAATTTCTTAAATTAATAGAAGATGAATTTGGGAAAATGGGACATGAGGAAGGATTAAGATTTAAATATTTTGATGAAGAAATAAAAGGGATAGTAGTATGCTGGATGGTTTCAAAAAAAGTGTTAAATTTTGCTGTTAAAAATAAATTTAATCTTTTAATTTCACATGAGGACTTATATTTTCCACCAGAATATGCAAAAGGAGATGGTTCAGGTATTGTAAGTGATGAAAGAAAAAGAATAATAGAAGAAAACGGGATTAATTTTGTGAGATTACATTATACAATAGACAAAAATTTTATTTTTGATATTTTTGATGAACTTTCGGGTGGAAAAATTTTGATAAAAGAAAATTTTTACAGAATTTATGGTTTTGAAAATAAAATAATAAAAAATCTTGCGAAAGAATTAAAGAAAAAATATAAAGTTCAATTTTTAAGGATAACAGAACCGGAAAAAAAGGTTAAAAGAGTAGGGTGTCTTGTTGGAGGTTTAGGATTAAGTATAAATTCAAAATTTATTGATAAAATTCTCTCATACAATGTTGATACTGTTATTGCTGGGGAAGTAGATGAGTATACCATAAGAGCACTTTCTGATTTAAAAATAGGAATTATTGAAATTGGACATGAGGCAAGTGAGACCCCTGGACTTATAAAGTTCACTGAATACTTAAAGAAAAGATTGCCTGAAATTCCAGTTAAATTTTTAAAAAACACATATCCAATCAAAATCTTAAAATAAAAAACTCTCATTCACCCCTGATTGGTTGTTTAATGTTTGAAAAATTATTTTAAATTCTTTTATTTCAAAAAATATGATAAAATTCTAAAAGGAGAAATTTTAATAAAATACTTTAAATGAAAAATTTTAAATTTTTGATAATCAAAAACTTAAAAAGAGGAGAATATGAAAAGGAGAGAGTTTTTAAAAAGTAGTTTTTTATTTATTGCTGGATTAAGTTTTTCTAATTTTTTTAAGAAAAGAAAGGATATTACTTTTGCAGAAGAAAAAGAAAGTGAAATTTTTATAGGGAAAGGAGAAAATTTTGAGGAAGTAACTGAAATTTATTAAAATATATACAGTAAAAAATATTGAAAAAGTTATTGAAAAAATGGGAGGAATTGGGAAATTTGTAAAAAAAGGGGAAAAAGTTGTGATAAAACCAAATATTGCATGGAACAGAACACCAGAGCAGGGTGCTAATACTCATCCAGATGTTGTTTCTGCTATTGTTAAACTCTGTAAAAAGGTAGGAGCAAAAGAAGTTATAATAATAGATAATCCTGTAAATAACTGGAATGTTACATATGTGGTAAGTGGAATAAAGGATAGTGTTGAAAAAGCAGGCGGGATATTAAAACCACCAACTGAATGGTTAAGGGTTTATATTGGTGGCGAAGTGTTAAAAGAAGCAGAAGTTTTAAAGGATGTTGTTGAATCTGATGTTTTAATAGATGTGCCTGTTGTAAAAGTGCATGGAGGTGGTGTTGTTACAATTGCAATGAAGAATTTTATGGGTATTGTAAAGGATAGAGGATATTTTCACAGAACAGATTTACATAAATGTATTGCTGAAATTACAAAATATATTTTACCTAAAACAAAACTTATTGTTCTTGATGCAACAAGAATAATGTTAACAAGAGGACCACAGGGACCAGGAGAATTGAAAGAATTGAATATGGTAATTGCCGGAACTGATATAGTTGCTCTTGATGCCTATGGTTCTATATTACTTGGTAAAAAACCAGAACAAGTTCCTCATATAAAAATTGGTTCTGAAATGGGTTTGGGAACAATGAATCTTGATAAGATAAAGATAAGATATGCTTAGAAAATCAATCAAATTTTTTTTAAGATTTTTAATACAGGGTTTCTTCATTTTTCTATTTTTTTATTTTTTTAAAAAAACTACCTTCCCTGTCCCAGAAAAACTTCCTTTAAACTTTTTTTTTCGGATTGATTTACTCCTTGCAATTTTTACAACCATTTCAACTCTCCATTTTTCATATTTATTCTTACCCTCTTTAATAGTTCTATTTTTGCTTATATTATTAGGTAATTTTTTCTGTTTCTGGGTTTGTCCATTTGGTGGGATGGTAGATTATGCGAATATAATATTTTTAAGGAAAAGATGGAAAACAGGTATAAAATTACATGGATGGACAAAATACATAAGAATTTTTATTTTCTGGGCTATAATTTTTACTTCTTTTACTGCAATTTTTATTTATATTCCTTTTTTATTCTGGATGTTTGACCCATATGTAATCTTGATGAGATCTCTTTTAAGTAGAAAGTTACTTGTTGTTTTAATTTTCATAATTCTTTTAAATGTTTTAATTCCGAGATTGTGGTGTTATAATATATGTCCTTTAGGGTACTTAAATTATCTTATAGGGGTAAAATTAAGAAATAAATTAAAGAGAAAATAAAAAATGAAAAGAAGAGAATTTTTAAAATTTTTTGCTGGAGTAGGGGGATTATTAATATTTTCAAGACCAAAATTTAAATTTTCTGAAAACTTTGGTTTAATAAGGCCACCAGGAGCAATAGAGGAAGATGATTTTATATATAAATGTGTAAGATGTGGAGAATGTTTAAAAGTATGCCCTGCAAAATGTCTTAAGCCAGTTCCTTTAAATAAAGGAATTCTTGAATTTGGGAGTCCTTATATAATACCGAGGGAAAAAGGGTGTTTATTGTGTTTAAGTTGTGGAAAAGTTTGTCCAACAGGAGCAATTCAGAAAGTAAGGATAGAAGAAATTAAAATGGGTACTGCTAAAATAGATACAAATAGATGCATTGTCTGGCGGGAAAATAAAGATTGTTTTGTGTGTATGGAAGTTTGTCCTGTTGGTGCTGTCTATAAAGAAGAAAAAGGTAGACCAGTTGTAAATCCTGAAATATGTGTTGGCTGTGGTCAATGTGAACAGAATTGTCCAGTAATTGGAGAAGCAGCAATAAGAGTTTCTACTTTAGGAGAAAAAAGAAAAAAATTAAAAGGAGGTAAAAATGTTTAATATAGGAGCGCCTGAACTTATTTTGATTTTTTTTATAATTCTTCTTCTTTTTGGTGCTAAAAGATTACCTGAAATAGGAAGGTCTCTTGGTAAAGCACTTGGAGAATTTAAAAAAGGAATAAAAGAAGGGGTAGAGGAAGAAAAAAAAGAAGAAAAGAAAGAAGAATGAAAAATGGAAGAAAGAGATTTAAGTATTATAGAACATCTGGAAGAGTTAAGAAAAAGGATTATTTATTCATCTTTATTTTTTGTTTTTGCTTCAATTATTTCTTACTTTTTTTCTGATAAACTTCTTTCATTCATAATAAAACCTTTAAAAAAATATCAAGAATCAATTATATTTTTAAAGGTGGTTGAACCCTTTTTTTCTATCCTTAAAATTACCTTTTTCACAGGTGGAATTATATCAATACCCTTTATTTTATATCAGATTTATCTTTTTATCGCTCCAGGTCTTACTCAGAAAGAAAGAAAAGTTATCAGAACAATATTTATATTTTTTCCATTTTTATTTATTCTTGGAATTACTTTTTCTTTTTACATAATTATTCCTCTTGGATTAAAGGTCCTTTTTTCATTTGGTAAAGATATCATGAAACCGTTTATTTCAATAACAAATTATTTAAGTTTCCTTTTTATTTTTTTTATTGCTATGGGATTAATTTTTAATTTACCAGTATTTATTTCATCTCTGGCTTACATTGGGATTATAAACTCAAAGTTTTTAAGAGAAAAAAGAAAATATGCTATAGCAGCTGCATTTATTCTTTCTGCAATAATAACTCCAACAACAGATATTTTCACACAGATTTTTGTTGCAATTCCTTTAATTTTTTTATATGAAATTTCAATTTTTCTATCTAAATTTTTTAAAAAATAAGTATTTTACTATCAAAAACTTAATTTATATCATTTTACAAAATTTTTTAATAAAAAATTTAAAACAAAATTTTTAACAATATTTTTTTCAAACAGGGCTTTTAAGTGTGTTCAGATTATATTTGGCAATAAAAAGTTAACATAATATTTCTTATCCGACATTTTTATTTAATTTTCCTTTTATCGAAAACAATCAATGATGAAAAAATTTATATTTTGTAAGTTTTTACTGAACCCCATTAGTTATTTTCGCTTTCCTTATATTATACCACATTCTTATGTTTGTTTCTTAAAGGGGTTTAAACCCCTTTAAAATCC
>JBMFMQ010000024.1:0-19392 GCA_049970595.1 Candidatus Ratteibacteria bacterium
TCAAGGTATTTTTATCTATTCTGGGCAAAAAGCGCCAGAAAAAGCACTTGGAATTTTTCAAATTCCAGTGCTTTATATGTGGTTGAGTTAGGATTTCTCATTTTTCCAAGTTTAACCTATAATAATTATAATATGGAATGGATAATTACAAAAACAGATTCCATAAAATTTCCTTATAGATTGCTCATAACAGACAGAAATGAAATTATTCTTTCTTTACTTGTTCAAGATAAATGGCCAGGAATTAAAAATATCTTCTGCTATAGAGATAATGAAATAAAAGAAAATGAAGAAGTAGTTGAAAAAGTTGAAATATTGTCTTTAAGAAGATATGGAAAAAGAATGGTTGTAGTTTTAAATAGAAAAACTAATAAAAGATGCCAGTTTATATTTTTAAAGAAAAAATATAAAGAAAAAGAAGGAGAATATGAACAGATTTTCTGGAGCACAACAAAAGCATTAAAGGAAAAAAAACCAAAAAGTGGCTTGCTTCCATATATAAAGACGGATTTAAATATAATAATTGATAAAAATGAAAGATATCCTTATAAATTCCAAAATGCAAAGATAGAAAGAGCAATTTTAACATGTGGTGATTATGCCTTAATTGATGAAAATAGAAATATTATTGCTGTTGTTGAAAGAAAAACATTTGAAAATTTTCTTGATTCAATTTCAAACATGCATATTTTCCACCAATTTTTAAGTGAACTTGAAAATTACAAATATAATGCACTTATTATTGAAGCAAATTATTCTGATTTTTTTAAACCGGAAAAAATTAAATTTTATAAAGTAGAATTCTGTGCAAGGGCAATTTCTGAAATTTATTCATTTCACCCAAATTTAAAAGTTATTTTTACAGGGAACAGAAAACTTGCTGAAATATGGATTTTAAAGTTCTTTTTGAGTGTTAAAAATAAAATAATGGAAAGACCACATATTGAAATCAAGGAAAAGATACCAGAATATTTTAGTTTTAGGGTTATCACAGATGAGTATCTAATTGAGAGATTTAATAATTTACCTGTAAAATTTACATTTTCTGAAATGAAAAATCTTTTTTCAGAAGTTAAACAAAATACATTAAGAAATTTTTTAAAAAAGATGGAGAAAGAAGGGAAAGTAAAAAAAGAAAAAATAGGGAAAGAAAATGTATATTATAAATTATGAAAAATACCGATGATTGCCTGTCCAAGAGAAATACCGCCATCATTAGGAGGGACTTTATGGTGAATTAATATATCAAATTTCTCTTTTTTAAGTTTTTCAACTATATCCCGGAGTAAAAAAATATTTTGAAAAACACCACCTGAAAAAGCAACTTTATTTATTCTTCTTTCATCCCTTAAAATTTTACAGACATCCTTTATTATTTCTGAAAATGTGATGTGGAACCTGTAAGAAATTATTCCTTTCTCAATTTTTTTAATTAAGTCATCAACAATCCCTTTAATTATATTTTCAAATTCAATTATGTAAATCCCATTTTCTTTTTTTATATTAAAATTGTAATGTGAAAACTTTTTGTCTTCTTTTATCCTCATTTCAAGTTCTATTGCTGCCTGTCCTTCATAAGTAATTTTTTCTTTTATATTTAAAATTGAACTGACTGCATCAAAAAATCTACCTACACTTGAATTCAAATAAACATTTAAATTTCCATCTATTGCCCTTTTTATAATCTCCCATTTTTCCAAATCAATTTTTCTGACAAAATCAATATCAAAATCTAAAAAAGAATCTCCAAAAACCTTATATAAATAAACAGCACCTATTCTCCATACTTCTTTTATTGAAACATCTGGTGCCTGTAAGGGAAAATATTTTAAATGACCTACTCTTTCAAAATTTTCATAATCACATATCAAAAATTCTCCTCCCCATATATTTCCATCAATTCCATATCCAGTTCCATCAAATGCAACTCCAATAACTTTTTCATTTTTTAAGAAATTATCAGCCATGCATGATGTAATATGAGCAAAATGATGTTGAACTTTAATTCCTTTTAAATCCGGAAATATCTCCTTTGCAATTCTTGAAGAAAAATATCCTGGATTCATATCATAAACAATTATTTCTGGTTCAACTTCTAAAATATTTTTAAAAAGATTTATTGACTTTTTATATGATTCAATTGATAAATGTGTTTCAAGGTCTCCAATATGCTGGCTTAAAATAACTTTATTATTTTTAACAAAAGCAAATGTATTTTTTAAATCAGCACCTGCAGAAAATATTATTTTTTCTGAATTATATGGTATTTCAAAAGGTTCAGGAACAAACCCTCTTGACCTTCTTATAAAATAAATCTTATTATTGAAAACCCTTAAAACAGAATCATCGCAATTTATATATATTTTTCTATTATGGGTTAATAAAAAATCACAAATATCTTTCAATCTTTTAAAAGCAACTTCATCCTCATATATTATTGGCTCTTCAGAAAAATTTCCACTTGTCATAATAAGAACATTTAAATTTTTGCTGAAATGAAAAATAAGATGATGTATTGGTGTATATGGAAGGAAAAAACCAAGATAATTATTTTCAGGTGCAATCTGATATGGTAAAATTTCTCCCTTTTTCTTAAGAAGAACAATTGGACTTTGCCATGATTTTAAAATTTTCTCCTCTATTATGTTTAAATAGCAATATTTTTTTATTATATCTATATCTTTTGCCATCAAAGCAAATGGTTTCTCATATCTTCTTTTTCTTTCTCTTAAAATTTTAACTGTTTTTTCATTTTCAGCATCACAGGCAATATGATAACCACCAATTCCCTTTATTCCAATAATTTTCCCTTTTTCAAGTAATTCAGAAGTTTTTTTAATTGCTTTTAGATTTTCACCAATTTCATTTCCATTTTTATCAATTAGTTTTAAAACAGGTCCACATATAAAACAGCAATTTGGTTGAGCATGAAATCTTCTTGTATAAACATCATTATACTCTCTTTCACATTCTTTACACATAATAAATTCATCCATAGTTGTATTATTTCTATCATATGGCGTCTTTCTGATTATTGTGAATCTTGGTCCGCAATTTGTGCAGTTTATAAAAGGAAAAAGATATCTTCTATCAAGTGGATTGAAAAGTTCTTTTAAACAATCATTACATGTTGCAATATCAGGAGAGATTTCAACATCACTCTTTTTTTCTTTTATACTTTCAATTATTTTAAACTGGCTATCATTTTTTAATTCTATTTTTTTAATATCAATCTTTTTTATCTCTGCTCTTTCAGGTGGTGAATTTTTTATCTTTTTTATAAAATCATTTATTTTTTCTTCATCTCCTTCAACCTCAATTAAAACACCATTTTCTGTATTGCAGACAAAACCAGAAAGATAAAATTCATTTGCATATCTAAAAACAGTTGGTCTGAAACCAACTCCCTGAACCTTACCTTTGATTAAAATCCTGTATCTTTTTTTATCCTTTATTTCCAAACTCATTTTTGGCAATATCAATGGTTTTATATTTCCTACTTTAAGGATTTTGTTTCTGATATTGTTGGAGCATTTAAATTTAATGCAAAATATCCTGGATGAAATAAACTATAAAGAGAAATCAAAATAACCTCTCCAATTAGAGATATCAAAATCACATATATTATTGGCTCAAGTAAACCACCTTCTTTTTGAAAATTTTGGTATAGTTGTTTAGGAGAAGTAAAAAATTTCTTTGCATCTTCTACCATCTTTTTCCAACTTAATTTATCCATTTTTTCTCCTTTTTCAATATATTATTATATCAAATCAAAAATAGATTGCATAATTTAATTAAGAACCAGTTATCCTATTAAAATGGTTTTTATTTATGATATAATTAAAATATGGAAAGTTTTGAATTTATGAAAGAAAGAGCAAAAGAGTTCTGGGAAAGGGGTTTTGAGGATTTATCAAAGAAAAGATTTAATCTGGCTGCTTTTGATTTTGAACAGGCAATTCAGATGTGGATTAAATATTTAATTGGGAAAAAAGTCGGTGATTGGCCAAAAACACATTTTTTTTCTATACTTATTAAGGAACTAGCTAATTCTTATAATAATAAAGAAATAATAAAATTTTATGAGGAAAATGAAGTTTTTTTTAGTGACCTTGAAGATGCTTATTTTACATCAAGATATTTCCCAAAGCAATTCACAGAAAATCATATAAAAAACATAGTAGAAAATTGTGAAAAATTTTTGAAATTTTTGGAAAAAATAATTAGGGAAAAATTGCTATGAACAAAACCCATATACAGATTTTGAAAGATATAAAAGAGGAAAGGGAAAAATTCTTTGAAAATTATAAGGATTATGTTTTGATAATTAAAAGGAAAGCAGAAAAAATCTTAAAAGATGTTAAAATTATTGTTTTTGGTTCTATAGTAAAGGGAAACTGGCATCCTTTACTTAGCGATATAGATATACTTATAATATCAGATGAAATTCCAGATGACCTGGAGAAAAGAAGAATAATAAAGCATAAAATTAAATCAATTCTTCCTCCTTTCAATCCATTTCAAATTCACCTTGCAACAAGAAAAGAGTATGAAAATTATTATAAAAAATTTATAAAGGAGAATCAACAATCTTCAGGAAATACAAGATAATCTAATTAAATAATAAAGGGTTTTAAGAAATTATTATTTTAAAACCTCTTCATATACTTTTAGAGTTTTTTCTGCTGTATTTTTCCAGGAAAATTTCTTTGATTGTTTTAAACCTTTAAATTTTAAACTTTTTTTTAATTCTGGATTACAAATTACTTCTTTTATTGCTTTGGCTATTTCTTCTATATCGTAAGGATCAATAATAATTCCAGCGTCTTCAACTATCTCTGGCAAAGAAGAAAGATTGGAAGTAATTACAGGACAACCGCAAGCCATTGCCTCAACAACAGGTAATCCAAATCCTTCATACAAAGAAGGGTAAACAAAAACATCTGCAAAATTATAAAGATATAAAAGGTCTTCTTCTGGAATAAAATCAGTAAATATTATTTTATCTTCAAGATTTGTTTCCTTTACCAAAACAAATATATCCTTGTAAAGCCATAATTTCCGTCCAACAATTACAAGAATATAAGGAAATTTTTCATTATTTTTTACAAGCAAAGCAAATGCTTTTATTAATCGTGAAAGATTTTTTCTTGGTTGAAGATTTGAAACTGAAAGAATATACGGTTTTGTTATAGAATATTTTTTTAGTATTTCTGTTTTTTCATTTATTTTTAAAGGTCTAAAATTCTCTGATACTCCATTATAAATTACCTCAATTTTTTCATCTTTGACATGATACAATTCTATTATTTCCTTTTTTGAAAATTTAGAACAAGTAATAATTTTCTTTGCTTTTCTTAAACTATATAAAAGAGAAAATTTTAATTTCAAATATAATTGTTTTGGGAAAAATTCTGGATGTTTAAGGAAAGATACATCATGAACAGTAATAATCCCTGGACAATAACTTATAAATGGTAGATGGTACTGAGTATGTAATAAATTTAATTTTTTATTATAAGTTATAAGAGGAATATCAATCAGAAATCTGATAAATGGACTGGTTGAAACTTTAATAAATTTAAAATATTTATTCTCATATAAAAAATCTGGAGGATTAACACCTTTTGTGAGAAAAACAAAGTATCTAAAATCTGTATCTTCTATCTGGGAAATGCCTTTTAATAACCCACAGATATATGTCTCATTCCCCCCTTGTTTTAATCCTATTGCATGTGAATCTATTCCGATTTTATAGGTATTTTTCATTGATTTAAATAAAAGCAAGAACTTTTAATTTTTTTTGCATTTTTTCTATTTTTATTTTACAATTTTTCCACTATGAATGAAAGAGAAAGATATATAAAAACATTACTTTTTGAAAAAGTTGATAAAGTCCCTTTTAGACCAGGATGGCCAAGAGAATCAACTTTGAAAAGGTGGAAGAAAGAAGGTCTTCCAGAAAATGTTAACTGGTTTGATTTTATATGTGAAAAAATTGGTATAAAAATTGAAAAACCTGAAAAGCCACAGATAAATATAAGTTTTGATTTTGGACCGATTCCACCTTTTGAAGAAAAGATAATAGAAGAAAAAGAAGGGCATTTAATTGTTCAGACAAAAAAGGGAGAGATTGTTGAAATTGATAAAAAGTATGATTTTTCTTATTTAAGAAGTGCAAAGGATTTTGTTACAAGAAAGTGGCACAAATTTCCAGTCGAAAATCTAAATGACTGGCAGAATATGAAAAAAAGATTTGACCCTGAAACAGAGGGAAGGATTGACCCGGACATTGAAAAAAAATCAAAAATTATAAATGATAGGGACTGGGTTTTTGGAATTGGTATATCAGGACCTTTTTGGCAACTTCGTGATTGGTGTGGATTTGAAAACCTTTGTATTTTTATGGCTGAAAATGAGGATTTTGTTCTTGAAATGGCAAATTTCTGGAAAGATTTCATCTCTCAAATTCTTAAAAAAATTCTTTTAAAAATCAAGATTGATTATATAATCATAAGTGAGGATATGGCTTATAAAGAAAAAAGTATGATTTCTCCAAATATGATAAGAAAATTTTTATCACCTTGCTGGAGTGAATGGGCTGCTTTATTAAAAGAAAATGGTTGTAAATTAATTATATGTGATTCTGATGGATATATTGAAGAGATTATACCCTGTTGGATTGAAAGCGGAATAAACTGTACAATACCTGTTGAAATTGCTGCTGGAAATGACCTTGTTAAATATAGGAAAAAATTTGGTAAAAATATGGCTTATATTGGGGGGATTGATAAAAGGAAGATTGCAAAAGGAGGAGAAATTTTAAAAGAAGAGATGGAGAGAGTTATACCATTTTTACTTAAAGATGGTGGTTATATTCCTTCTTGTGACCATGCAGTTCCACCTGATATATCTCTTGAAAATTTTTTTGAATATTGTAGTTATCTTGCAAAATATACTGGCTGGCTTTAAATTTCTAAACTCATACCGTCATTTGCAATAATGACTTCTGTCTTAACCCTTTCACTAATTTCTTCTTTTTTCTCCCATATTCTATTCTTAATCATTGTCATACCAAAGTGTGTTAATATTGCTTTTTTTGGTTTTATTTTTTTTATTATTTCTTCTGCTTCAGAAAGGCATAAATGCTGAATATTCTCTTTTTTCTCATAAAGAACAACATTTATAATTAAATAATCACTTTCTTTATAATATTCAATCAGTTCAGGAAAAAAAGAGGTATCAGGTATATAGGAAATTATTTCTTTTTCTGTAGTTAACTTAAAACCATATGTTTCTACACCATGCCTTTGTTTTCCAGGAATCTCAATTTTTAAATTTTTCAAACTATAATCTTTTTTTTCTTCAATCACTTCTATTTTTTGAGGAAAATTTCTACAATACAAGAGGATAACTGGGTCATAATATAAACAATCACCAGGTGCAAAAACAATTCCTTTCTTTTTAAATCCTCCATCTGTCATGACTTCTATCATTAAGTTTATTTCACAGGAGTGGTCAAGATGTCTATGAGAAAGGAAAATACCATCAATATTGTTCAAATTCAATTTTGGTTTTGATTGGACTGCCCTTATTAATGTTCCTGGTCCAGGGTCAATAAGTAAATTAACTCCATCTATTGAAAAAAAAATTCCACCACTATATCTTAACTGGGAAATCATAACAAATCTTGCACCTGCTGTCCCGAGAAATTTTATATATCCCATTCAGAATTTAGTAGGCTTTAAATCAAATATTCCATCAAGAAATATTTTCAATCTTTTCCCTCTAATTGAATTTTTCAATTTCTGTATCGCCTTTGCTTCAATCTGTCTTATCCTTTCCCTTGTTAAATTAAATATCTGCCCGACTTCTTCAAGTGTTCTTGGATAACCTTCTCTGTCAAGTCCAAATCTTAACCTAATTACCATTTCTTCCCTTTCATCAAGGATTGAAAGTGCCTTTTCAATCTCTTCCCTTAAAAGAGAATGTTTTGTATGTTTTAAAGGATTTGGATTGAATTTATCTTCTATAAAATCACCAATTGTTGTTCTTTCTTCATCTCCAATAGTCATATCTATTGAAATAGGGTCTGGTCTCATTGCTTTCTTTATATTTTTTACTTTTTCAACAGGTAAATTCATTTCTTTTGCAATTTCTTCTTCTGAAAGTTCATTTTCAACACCAAGTTGAGAATATTTTGCTTCAATCTTCTTAACCTTATTTATTTTTTCTATCATATGAACAGGTATTCTTATAGTTGATGAATGGTCTGCTATTGCTCTTGTTATTGCCTGTCTTATCCACCAGGTTGCATATGTACTAAATTTAAAACCTGTTCTATATTTAAACTTATCAACTGCTTTCATAAGTCCAATATTCCCTTCCTGAATTAAATCAAGAATTGAAAGTTTTGGATTACTGTATCTTTTTGCAATATTTATGACAAGTCGTAAATTTGAATTTATAAGTTTTTCTCTTAATTTAAATAATTGATTTTCATATTTCTCAATCTCTTTTTTAGAAGGATTTGCCATTTTTCTCAATTTTATCAGTTTTTTCTTTGCCTCTTCTATTCCTTTTGCTATTTCAACTTCTTCTTCATGTGTTAAAAGATTATAAGTTCCTGCATCTCTTAAATATGATTTTAAAGGATTTCTTGCGTCTTCTGTATCTATTTTCTTCCCTTTTTCAGATGTAAATGGCTCTTCTTCATCCTCAAGTATATCAATGTTATAATATTCAAGTTCATCAAAAAGTTCATTTATATCTTCTTCATCTGTCATTTCCATTGGTAAAATTTCATTTATATCATCCCAGGAAAGATACTTCTTCTTTTTACCAAGTTCAACTATTTCATTTATTTTTTCTTCAATATTTACATGCTCAAAACCTTTTCCTTCTTTTTTCTTTCTGCCCATTTTTTCATCCCTCCTTTTTTAATTTATTCAATTCGTAATGAAGTTTTTGCAGTTCCTTTAAATCATCTTCATAATTTTCGCCTGTCTCTGATTTTTCTTTCATTTTTTTCTTATAATTTTCTATTTCTGTGCGTAATCTTTTTTCCCTTATTTTTTTCAAACAATCTTTGAAAATTTTCTCTTTTTTGTCTTCAGGTATTTCATTATTTTCTTTTATACCAATTGATGAGATAAAATTTACAATTTCTTCATCTTCACATTCTCCAATTAAAAAAGATGGATTTATTTCAAGCCCTTTATTTCTTAATTTTTCTCCAATCATAATTATCTTTTCTATTTTATCTGTCAGATTTCCCTTCCATTCAGTAAGTTTTTCCCAGTATTTCATATCATTAAGAACTATCTCCATTAAAAGATTTTCAGCTACAAAAAAATTATTATTTAAAGTTCTTCTTCTAATATATCTATCTTCCTCTATCTTTTTTTCAATCATATCCTGAAGCAATTCTTCAAGAATTTCAATTTTTATATCCATTTTTTCAACTACTTTTTTTAAAAATTCATATCTTTCAATTTCATCAGGAATAAATGAAATCAATTTTAGGACCTCTTTTATAATATTTGCTTTTTCTCTTGGATTTTTAATATCATATATCTGTGAATTAACAGAAATTGTAAAATCAACAAAATCCTGTGCCTTTTCAATAAAATTCTTCAATGATTCAAATCCATACTCATCAATAAATTTATCAGGGTCAAAACCACAAGGCAACATACATATTTTTACTTCAAAATCTCTCTTCAATATATTTTCAAGATTTCTCATACAACCCCTTATTCCAGCATCATCTCCATCAAAAAGTAAAAGTATTTTATCTGTCAATTTTTTTAAATTATTTAAATGAAGTTCTGTTATTGCTGTTCCCATTGGTGCAATAGTATTTTTCATCCCAAATATATGCATTTTCAGAACATCAAAATATCCCTCAACAAAAATTGCAAAATCTTTTAACTTTATACTTTCTTTTGCCCAGTTTATACCATAAAGACAATTGCTTTTATTAAATAAAATATTTTCTTTCGTATTTAAATATTTTGGTAATATTTCATCATTAATTGTCCTTCCTCCAAAACCAATTATTTCGTTTTTTAAATTATATATTGGGAAAATAATTCTATTTTTAAAAATATCTCCATGCTCATCAACAAGACATGCAGAGATAAAATCTTCTTTTTTAAGTTTATCCTCTTTTATTTTATTTGAGAGAAAATTATTTCCTGGAGCAAACCCAATTCCAAATAAATTTATATGTTCATCTGTTAAATTTCTCTGATATAGATATTCAAGTGCAATTTTTCCAGCAGAAGAAAAAAGAATTTTATTGTATAAAGATGCAGCATATTCATTCGCCTTTATGATTTTTATTTTTTCTTTACTTTCTTTAATATCTTTATTTTTCTCTATTTCAATGCCTGCCTTTTTTGCAATTATATTTAGTGCTTCATAAAAGGATATTTTTTCAATATTCATTAAAAATTTTATTGCATTACCTCCTATTCCACATCCAAAACAGTGAAAAATTTGCTTCTCAGGACTTACAAAAAATGAAGGTGTTTTTTCTTGATGAAATGGACAGAGTGCCTTATAATTTTTTCCTGCTTTTTTTAATTTTACATACTCAGACACTATCTCTACTATATCTATATTTCCAAGTATTTCTTCTATACCTACTTTTTCCTGATTCATTTTTGTCAAAATCTTTTCATGTTATAATTAAGTTAAGTTATACCCTTTTAGTAAAAAAAGTGTCAAGATATAAAATGTTTAGAATAATAAAAAGTTTAGTTTTTATAAGTATTGTTTTTTTAATCGGGTATATTTTTGGAATTAAGCATGTAAGATTTTTGAAAGTTATATCTTCTTCTATGGAACCAACCTTAAGTATTGGAGATATGTTAATTTCAATAAAAGTGGAAAAAATAAAAAGAAAAGATATAGTTGCCATTTATGCACCAAAAGGGAAGAATGAGATTTTGGTAAAAAGGGTTATTGGTTTGCCGGGAGAAAAATTAAAAGTTTTAAATGGATATATTTATATAAATGGAGAAAAACTTGAGGAGAAATATATAAAAGAAAAACCAAATTACACAATAGAGGAAATTCAAATTCCTTCTAAATCATACTTTTTGCTTGGAGATAATAGAAATGAAAGCGAAGATAGCAGTATTTGGGGTCCTGTAAGTGAAGAAAAATTTATAGGGAAAATTATTTGCAGATATGCGCCATTTAAAAAATTTAAGATATTTTTATAAAATAAAAAGGCGGACCAATTGGTCCGCCTAAAAAAAATCTCATCATTTGACTGCTTTCTTTAACTCACTTCCTGGTCTGAAAACTGGAACTTTCTTCTTCGGAATCTTAATTGTCTCACCAGTCCTTGGATTTCTTCCTGTTCTTGCTTTTCTTTCAACAACTTTGAATGTTCCAAATCCAACAAGTGTTACTGCTTCTCCCTTTTTAAGAGCGCCTTTTATAGCATCTAATACAGCATCAACTGCTGCTGCTGCTTCTTTCTTTGTGCATACAGCTTTTGCTACTGCTTCAATTAAATCTGCTTTATTCATCTTTTCTCACCTCCTTTCTTTTTTATTTAATTTATAACATATTTCTAAATTTGTCAAGTGGAATTTTTTATACGACAATCATTTTCATCTTTTAAGTTTTCAAATCAGTTGAAATTATTGAAATTTACAAAGGCTGAATTTAAAAGGTATAATATATAAATTGAAGGAGGAGAAAATGAAATGTTTTTTGCTTATTGGAGGATTTGGGACAAGATTAAGGCCATTTACAATTACAAAGCCTAAAGCACTTTTACCAATTTGTAACATACCTTTTATCATGTATCAATTTGAGTTGTTAAGAATTTATAGAATAAATGAAGTTGTTCTTTGTATTGGTTATAAAGGAGAAGAGTTTAAAGAAATAGTTGGAATTGGCAAGAAAATGGGGCTTAAAATTTACATTTCTTATGAGAAGAAAGTGCTTGGAACTGCAGGCGCAATAAAAAACGCAGAGAAATTTTTGAAAAGGAAAGAACCATTTTTTGTTTTTAATGGAGATACACTTACAGATTTTAATCTTGAAAAAATTTTAAATTTCCATCAGAGTAAAAACTCTTATTTAACTATTGGAATGGTTAAAGTTAATGACCCATCTTCCTATGGATTGATACAAATAGATGAGGAAATGAAAATAACAAAATTTATTGAAAAACCAAAACCAGAACAGATAACTACAGATACAATAAATGCAGGTGTTTATGTATTTCAACCAGAAGTTCTTGAGGAAATACCAGAAGGAAAAGAAGTATCTGTTGAAAGAGAAATTTTTCCTTTTTTGCTTGAAAAAGGGAAGAATATGTATGGTTATATACATTATGGATACTGGCTTGATGTTGGAACAATTGAAAAATATAAAAAAGCAAATTTTGACCTTATGGATGGGAAAATTGAATTACTTTATAAAAAAATTGATGAAAATATAGAAAAGGGTAAAAATTCATTTATAGGTGCAGATGTATCTGTTGAAGGAAAGTTGATTGTTGGTGAAAATACAATAATATCTGAAAACTCTTTATTTAAAGGAAAAGTTATTATCGGCAAGAATTCATATATTGGGAAAAATGTTTTAATTGAAAATTCTATTATTATGAATGATGTTTTTGTATGCGAAAATACAGTTATAAAAGATTCAATAATTGGGAATTCTGTAATGATAAAAAATGATTGTCAAATTTTTAATTCTACAATTGGAGACAAGTCACTTATAACTGAATTTTCAAAAATATCTGTGTAAAAATAGAAACAATTCATGGTTGAAATTTTAACTTTTGGATGTAAAGTAAATCAGTATGAAAGTCAACTTATAAAGGAAAATATTGAAATGAATGAAAATTTTAAGGATGGAGATATTGTTGTTATTAATTCTTGCTGTGTTACTGAAAAAGTTGAAAGAGATGTAAAAAAGAAAATAAAAAAATTACTGAAAGAGAAAAAAAAGGTATACCTGACTGGATGCCTTGTTGAGAAAAATGGGATTAAAGATGAGATTGCTGGAGTAAAGATAATTAAAAAAGAAGAATTTTTTAAATATAAAAACAGAATAAGTAATTTTGACTCTCATACAAGGGCTTTCATTAAGATTGAAGATGGATGTGAAAATTTTTGTTCTTATTGTATTATCCCATATGTAAGGGGAAATGTTAGAAGCAGGAGCCAAAATGATATAATAGATGAAATAAATTGTCTTGCTGAAAGGGGTTATAAAGAGATTGTTCTGACAGGAATAGACCTTGGTGCTTATGGAAAAGATATAGGGACTGACTTAATTTCACTGATTGAAAAAATTGAAAGAATTGGTAATGTAAAAAGGATAAGGATAAGTTCAATTGAAATATACTATATAAATGAAAAACTTATTGATTTCTTAAAATTTTGTGAAAAATTCTGTCCCCATTTTCATATTCCATTACAGAGCGGCTCTGATAGAATTTTAAATTTAATGAGAAGAAGATATACTTTTGATGATTATTACAGAAAAATAGAAATGATTAAAGAGAAAATTGAAAATGTAACCTTTACGACAGATATTATGATTGGTTTCCCTGGAGAAAAAGAGGATGATTTTGAAAAAACATGTAATGCTGTTGAAAAAATAGAATTTTTGAAACTCCATATATTCCCTTATTCAGAAAGAGAAAATACACCAGCGACAAAATTTCCTGAAAAAATTGATGAAAGAATAAAAAAAGAAAGATTTAAAAGATTACAAAAAATAGCCAGTTTATCAAGTAAAAAGGTAAAAGAAAAATTTATAGGGAAAAATTTAACTGTTTTATTTGAAAGAAAAAAGGAAATTTTCTGGGAAGGTTATTCTGGAAATTATATTCCTGTAATTGTTAATTCTCAAAAGGATTTAAAAAATCAAATTGTAAATGTTGTTCCAGAAAAAATTTTAAAAGATGCATTATTTGCAAAAATTGAGCAAAAATGAGAGAAGGACATTTAATTTCAGGAATTTTAGGATTTGTTCTGCTTATTGCTGGAATTTTTTTAACTTTTAAACCAAGATTAACTTATGAAAAAGAATCAACATCTGATATTATTGCTGTTTTTGGTATTATTTTAATGATTATTGGTGTTGTTTTTTTGCTTTCTCCATTTTTAAGATAATTTTAAATATGGAGAAATTAAATAAAGCGCTTCTGTCCTTGTTCTTAAATCTCTTAAAAATATACCTCTCATAGCACTTGTTACTATTTTTGTTCCTGGTTTTTTTATCCCTCTCATTATCATACACATATGTTCTGCTTCAATAACTGCCATTGTTCCTTTAGGAGTTAGGACTTTCATAATTATATCAACTATCTGATTTGTCATTCTTTCCTGTAATTGGGGTCTTTTTGATAAAACTTCAACAAGTCGTGCTATTTTACTTATCCCAACAACATTATTCCCATCTGGTAAATATGCGACATGAACTTTTCCAAAAAATGGCAGAAAATGATGCTCACACATAGAATAAAAATTTATATCCTTTATTAGAACAAGTTCATTATATTCTTCTTTAAATACCTTACCAATAATCTTTTCAGGATTAATATCAATTCCACTGAAAATTTCTGAATACATTTTAGCAACTCTTTTAGGTGTATCTTTTAATTTTTTCCTATCTACATTTTCTCCAAGACCTTCAATTATTAATTCTATCCCCTTCTCTATTTTCTTTAAATCCATATTCCTCTCCTTTTTTAATAGAAAGAATTTCATCTATTTCTTCAGATGTCAATGTCTCCTTTTCTAAAAGAGCATTTGCAAGTA
Source organism: Candidatus Ratteibacteria bacterium (assembly GCA_049970595.1). Classification (GTDB taxonomy): domain Bacteria; phylum Ratteibacteria; class UBA8468; order B48-G9; family JAFGKM01; genus JAMWDI01. The sequence goes on from JBMFMQ010000024.1 coordinate 14,805, forward strand.
AATCAAGTTTATCTCTGTTTTTCATTATTATTTCCTTTGCAGTTTTTTCTGCTTGCTCAAGTATATTTCTTATTTCTCTGTCAATTTCCCTTGATGTTTCTTCACTATGTTCTCTTTGCTGAACAAGGTCTCTTCCAAGAAATACTGCTTCATGTTCTCTAAAACTAATAGGTCCTAAATTTTCACTCATCCCCCATTCACATACCATTTTCCTTGCTATTTCTGTTGCAACTTTCAAATCATTTTCGCTTCCAGTAAATTTTTTCCCAAATACAATTTCTTCTGCTGCTCTTCCTGCAAGAAGAGCAGAAAGTGAATTTTTGTAATAAGTATCACTTTGAATAAATCTATCTTTATCTGGGAGAATATGTGTTATACCAAGTGCCTGACCTCTTGGTATTATAGTAACTTTATGAACAGGATAAACTTCGGGTAAACTTTTTTGAACAAGGGTATGACCTGCTTCATGATATGCAATAATTTTTTTCTCTTCAGGACTTACATATAAACTTTTTCTTTCAACCCCCATTAAAACTTTGTCTTTTGCTTCTTCAAAATCAGTCATATCTATTTTTTCTTTTCCTTTCCTTGCTGCAAGAAGTGCTGCTTCATTTACTATATTTGCAAGGTCTGCTCCAGATAGTCCAGGTGTTGCTCTTGCTATAGTAGATAGGTCAACTGAACTATCAAGTGGTTTATTTCTTGTATGAACTTTTAAAATTTTCTCTCTTGCTTTAACATCAGGAAGTGTAACAACAACTGTTCTATCAAATCTTCCGGGTCTTGTTAAGGCAGGGTCTAAAACATCAGGTCTATTTGTTGCAGCCATAACAATTATCCCTTCATCTGTTTGAAATCCATCCATTTCAACAAGAAGTTGATTCAATGTTTGTTCCCTTTCATCATGACCACCTCCAAGTCCTGCAAATCTCTGCCTTCCAACAGCATCTATTTCATCAATAAAAACAATACATGGAGAAAACCTTTTTGCCTGTCTAAATAAATCCCTTACCCTTGCTGCACCAACTCCAACAAACATTTCAACAAAATCAGAACCACTCATGCTCAAAAAGGGAACATTTGCCTCTCCTGCAACTGCTTTTGCAAGAAGTGTTTTCCCTGTCCCTGGAGGTCCTATTAAAAGAACTCCTTTAGGAATTTTACCTCCAAGTTTTTGGAATTTTTTTGGATTTTTTAAAAATTCAATTATTTCTTTTAATTCTTCTTTTGCTTCTTCACAACCAGCAACATCTTCAAAAGTAATTTTATTTTTTGGATTTGGAATAATTGGGGTGCTTTTTGTAAATGACATAACTCTATTTCTTTCAAGATTTACCTGTCTTGCAATCATCCAGAATAAAAAAAAGAAAATTAATGCAGGTATAATATATGGGATTATTTCTCCAATCCAACTTCCTGGTTCATATTTAAATGATACATTGTTTTCTAAAAGAATTTTATTTAAATCAGGGTCTTCACCAGCATATGTATAAAATTTCTTGCCATCTTTAAGTTGTCCATAAATAATCCCTTTTTTAATTGTCAGAGTTCCATCAATATTGCCTCTTTTAACCTCATTTATAAAATCACTATAAATTAAATTTTTTCTTCTTCCTTCAAATTCAGAAAATTTTGTAAGAGCAAAAATAAAAATTAACATCAAAATCCAGAATACTATACCTTTAAGAAAATTTAAATTATTCCTTTTACTCTTTTTTTCCATCCTTTATAAATTTCCTCCCTTAATTTTTTTAATGTTTCATATACATTTTTTGAATTTTCAACAGCACTAATCACTGCTATTCCATCAGCACCATTTTCAATAACTTTTTTTGCATTATCTATATTTATACCCCCTATTCCTATAAGAGGTATAGAGATAGACCTTTTGATTTTCTTTAAAATACCAAGTCCTACTACCTCTTTTTCTGGTTTAGTTGGAGATTTAAAAATACTCCCTATTGCAATATAATCAATATCCTTCCCCTTTATATATTTTATGCCTTCCTTTCCACTTATTGAAAAACCTATAATTTTATTCTGTAAAATCTTTCTTGCATCATCTATATCAAAATCTTCTTTTCCTATATGAACACCATCACTTTCACACAAAATCGCAATATCTATCCTGTCATTAATTATGTATATTATCTCATCAGGTATAATTTTTTTCAATTCCTTTGCAATTTCTAAAAAGAATTTTACATTTTCTCCTTTATATCTTAACTGAATTATATCTGGTTTACCCTCTATTACCCTTTCAGCAAAAATTAAAAATTCATCTTTTTCTTTATTATTCAAATTAAGTATAACATAAAGTGATGGAATCTTAATCTCTTTCCTTCCAAGTTTATTTAAAACATCTTTTTCAATTCTGTAAATTTTAAACCTGATATCGTGGAAAAAATCAGATGCAGTGGGCTTTAAAATTTTTGAATATTCTTCAAGCACTCTTGTGGCTTCTTCAATCCTTAAAAAATTTCTTTCAATCATTTTTTTTAAATCAATTTTTTTAAAATTTTTAAATTCTTTCCCTAAATCTTTTTCTATATCTCTGGAAGTCATGAGTTTTTCAGAAGGGAAAAATTCAAAAAATTTTTTTGAAAATTTATGTCTCAAATTTCTGATTTCTTTTAGAAACTTTTCATTTCTACATATAAATCTTATTGCTTCTTCAATTACTCTTAAGCCCTCTCTTGTTCTGTTAAAGTTTGCATCAATTACTCTAAATATCTCTTCCATTTATCTTTTTTATAATATTTGTTGTTGAATAATTTCTGTAAAGACCAACTATAATTACTTTACCACCATATTTTTCAACTATATCCTTACCAACAACTTCATCTTCTTTATAATCCCCTCCTTTAACAATAAAATGTGGTAATATTTTTTTAATTAATCTTTTAGGTGTTTTATCTCCAAATAAGACAACATAATCAACCATTTCAAAAGAAGATAAAATTTCTGCCCTACCTTTTTCATCAATTACAGGTCTTTTCTCTCCCTTTATTTTTTTTACTGAAATGTCTTTATTTAATCCAACGATAAGAACATCTCCAAAACTTTTTGCTTCTTTTAAAAGTTTTATATGGCCTGGATGAATTATATCAAAACATCCATTTGTAAAAACAATAATTTTACCTTCTTTCTTTAACTTTTCAGATATTTTTTGAATTTCGGAGAATTTTTTTATTTTGGACATTTTTAGCAAGTGCTTAAAAATTTAACTCAATAAGATAGCAAAGCAAATGATATATGATTTGATGGATTTCCTGAATCCTTTCTGTCTGTGAAGTTGGGACAGATATATTGTAATCAGAAAATTTTTCAAGGGTATTTGGGGTCTTACCTGTTAAAGAGATTACATTCATTTTAAGTTCTTTTGCCTTTTTTGCTGCCTCTATAACATTTTTTGACTCTCCAGATGTTGAAAAACATATCAAAATATCATTTTTTTTACCAATAGCAAGAACCTGTTTTGAGAATATATCTTCAAATTTATAATCATTTCCTATACTTGTTAAAACAGATGTATCAGTTGTTAAGGAAATGAATGGGAGTGGTTTTCTATCTTTCTTAAATCTATTTACCATTTCTCCTGCAAGATGTTGACAGTCAGCAGCACTACCTCCATTTCCACATAAAAGAACTTTATCCCCATTTTTTATTTTTTTTGTAATAAAGTCAGAAATTTTAATAATTTTTTCAAGAAAATCCATTGTAAAAACATACTCTAAGATTTCAATATGTTTCTTTATTTCTTTTTTTAAAACTTCAATTTTCTCCTTTTTTTTCATCTTCTTTTTTTTCAGTTTCGTCTATTAAATTTGAGACATATATTTCTATATTTGCTATCCTTTCAACTCCAATTGTATCCTGAAGGTAGGTTTTTGTTAACTCCTGAATATTGCTGCAAACATCAGAAATGTTAAGATTAGCAAAAAGTTTTAAATTTATATTTGTTTCAAGACCTCTTGGAGTAAGAAATGTTTTAACCTTGATTGTTTTTATTCCATCTATTTGCCTTAATATAGTTGTTGTTATTGAGTCCTCAATAGCCCTTAAGGATATCTTTACTTTTCCTCCAGGATTATCAAAAGAGATAGTTTTTGCCTTATATATATAATCAAACCAGTTAACTAACCATATTATTCCTGTTATTAGAACAAAAATTGAAAAAATCCCGACTTTATATGAATTATTTTTTACAAAGTTAAAGAAATTCTCACAAAGATTTTCATTTGAAAAAAAAGATAAAAGGCAGAATACAAAGATTATCCCAATCAAAATATAAATTGTTCCAACAATCCTACTTAATATTTTCATATTTACTCCTTTAAGATATTTTCACTTATTTTTCAAGAAATGTCAAATTTTTAAAGAAAGTCAATTGACATAGTATTTATAAAAAATTAAAATAAAATAGTAAAAGAAATACTAACTGAACCATATATAAAGCACTGGGGTTTGAAACAACCCAAGTGCTTTTTCTGGCGTTTTTTGCCCAGAACAGATAAAAATACCTTGAACTCCCCTCAAGATTGAGGGGGTTTGGGGGAGTTGATACCTTTTGGGGATTTTAAAGGGG
>JBMFMQ010000025.1:0-19095 GCA_049970595.1 Candidatus Ratteibacteria bacterium
GGTAGCAGAGGATGTCCTTATAAATGTACTTTCTGTTCCTGGCCACAGATGCTTTATGATGGAAAAATCAGATTTCGCTCTCCTGAAAAAATAGTTGAAGAAATAGAACTTCTTATTAAAAAATATGGAATAAAAGAAATTTTCTTTGATGATGATACATTTACATGTAATAAAAACTGGGTTATTAAAATATGCAAATTAATAATTGAAAGGGAGATAAAAATTTTATGGAGTTGCAATGGAAGAGTTGATAATGTTGATGATGAAATGTTAAAAATTATGAAAAAAAGTGGATGCAGAATGATAAAATATGGAGTAGAAAGCGCATCTCAAAAAACACTTGATTTAATCAGAAAAGATTATACTATAGAAGAGATAAAAAATGCTTTTAAATTAACAAAGAAAAATAAAATTCTTATACATGCAACTGCAATGATTGGATTTCCATGGGAAACAAAAAATGATATGAAAGAGACAATAAAATTTATAAAAAAATTAAGCCCTGATACATGTCAGTTTTCTATACCAATTCCTTATCCAGGAACAAAAATTTTTGAATATGCAGAAAAAGAGAATCTATTGGTATTTGGTAGAAAGTGGGAAAATTATGATATGAGTAAACCATTGTTAAAAAATTATAATTTGAAACCAGAAGAAATTGTGAAAATCTGGAAAAGAGCATGGATAAGCATATATTTCTCTTTTCCTTTCATTTTAAAGAAGTTAAAAAATCTCAAAAATTTTAAAGTTCTTAAATTATATCTTAGAGGGTTTGTCTCTGTTTTAATTGGTCATCTAAGAATTTTTTCTAAAAATGAATGTTAAAATATCCATTATAATACCAACAAGAAAATTTGACCAATTTACTAAAAAATGTATTGAAGAATGTGAAAAATTGAATTACGAAAATTATGAAATAATTGTTTTGCCAGATGATGAAATAAATGAAAAATTAAATATTTCCACTAAAATAAAAATTATTCCTACAGGGAAAGTTTATCCATCAATAAAAAAAAATATAGGCATTAAATATTCTGAAGGAGAAATATGCGCCTTTATAGATTCAGATGCTTATCCAGATAAAAACTGGCTTAAAAATGGTGTTTCTCATTTTTTGGAAAATGAAAAAATAGTTGCTATTGGAGGACCTAATTTGACCCCTCAAGATTCAAACATATATGGAAAATTAAGTGGTCTAATACTTTCTTCTTTTATCTTTATGGGTAAATTTGCTTCAAGACATATTATTTATAAACCATATTTTCCGATTGAACTTCCAAGTTGTAATTTATTGGTAAAAAAGTATGTCTTTGATAATATTTCATATTTTCCAGGTGAATATTTAACTGGTGAAGATGCATATCTTTGTTTTAAGATTAGAGAAAATGGAAAACTGATTTTTTATTCACCAGATGTAATAGTTTATCATCATAGAAGACCTCTTTTTTTACCATTTTTAAAACAGATATTTAATTATGGAAGAGATAAAAGTTTGGTTTTAAAAAAGTTAAAATTAAAAGAGAGATTAAAAAAAATATGCTATTATACAATTCCGTCCCTCATTACAATTTTTCTAATCCTTTTTCTTTTATCATTTATAGTTCAATATCTAAAAAAAATTGTTTTTGTTTTGTTTCTTTCTTATTTTTTATTGATTTTGTTTGAATCAATTAGAAAAGGAAAAAAAAATTTTTTATATTTAATCATAGGAGCGATAGGAACACATATTTTCTACTATGCAGGATTTATTTATGGAATTTTTAAAAAGAAATAATTTTTTTATCATTTTTATTTTATTTTGCTTCAGTTTTTACATTTTGGGAATTAAATGGGGACTCCCTTCAAAGAAATTAAATAGTTTATATTTTTACAAAAATGAAAATTTATACAAAACGATTGAAATAATAAAAAATTATAAAGAAGAAATATGGAAAGGTTATGGTTGGTATCTTATTTTACATCCAGAAGAAGAAGAAAAAAAATTACCAAGAAATTTGTATAATTCAATAAGAAGTTATCATCCGGATGAGTATTTTATTATAAAAGTTCTTGCATCAATGAAACCAGAAAAATTCGATTTTAATCCTCATCAATTCGCAATAGGAGGTGTTTATTTATATTTTGTTGGTTTTGTCATTTTTATACTTTCAAAATTGAAAATTCTTTTTCTTACAAAAGAAATTGATTTCTATTTTAAAAATCCTGACCAATTAAGTAAGTTCTATATAACAGGAAGATTAATAACTGTTTTTTATGCTACTGGAATGATAATTTTATCTTATTCAATCGCAAAAAAGTTATATAAAAATAGTAAAAATGCTCTCTTGGTAACATTCTTAATTTCGTTTTCTCCTTTAATAATCCTTAATTGTTCTTATATGTATGTTGATATTCCAGGACTTTTCTGGATTATGGCTTGTCTTTATTATTCTATTAAAAATTTTGAAAATCCATCTTTTAAAAACTTTTTTATTACAGGGTTTTTTTCAGGACTTGCAACAGGAACTAAAATTCCTCTTTTTATCTCCATCTTTATTCCTTTAATTTCTTCTATTCTTACTTTTAAAGAGATAAAAAAACTCCTTATATCATTTATTTATATATTAGGTGGAGCAATTATATCTTTTGGAATAACAAATCCATATTTTTTTATAACTTTTCCAATGCCACTTTTTGAATTAAGACAGCATACACCAATAAGTTTTAGTGGGAAATTTTATATTAAATCTCTTGGATATGGAATTGGATGGCCTATTTTTATAACTGGAATAATTGGTTTAATTTTGAATAAAAAAAATTATAATAAAAAAATATATATTTTGTTTTTATTATGGATTTCCCTTTATTTTTTATTTATTTCTCTTTTTTCCAAAAATTATGGAAGATACATTTTACCAATTGTCCCACCCTTCATAATAACTGGATATGGATTCTGGATTGAAAAAAATATTAAAAAACCTTTCAATTATTTCAAAATTTTTGTTCTTTATATATCTGTTTTATTTTCTTTTATTTATGGTTTGAGTTTCAAATCTTTATTTTTAAAATTAAACACAAGAACTGAAGCAGGAATCTGGATAAAAGAAAATATACCAAAAGACAAAACTATAGGTGTTTGTGAAGTCCCTTGGCAATTTCAAATGCCTCCATTTGATTATTTCTATTATAAAGTATTTGTTTTAAACTATGATTTTGAAAAATTAAAAAAAGAATCTCCTGAATATTTTATAATTTCATCTTTCCAATCTCCTATACCACCCTACCCTTTAAATTTACAGAAAGAAAGAATTCAATTTTATGAGAAATTTATAAAATCTAATCTTTATATACTTATAAAAACTTTCCAGAGATTTCCATCTTTCAGTATAATAAAATTTAAATTTAAAATTTTGCCTGAGGATTTAATATATATCAATCCAACAATTTTAATATTCAAAAAAAATGAGGGAAATATTTAATTTTGAATTACCGAAAGAATTAATTGCTCAATATCCTTTAAAAGAAAGAGGAAAGGCAAGATTGATGGTTGTTTATAGAAAGAATGGAGAAATTAAAGAAGATATTTTTGAAAATATTGGAAATTATTTAGATGAAAATTGTGTAATTGTTTTAAATGATACAAAAGTTATACCAGCAAGGATAATCTGTAAAAAAGAAACAGGTGGAAAAATAGAGGTATTTCTTTTAAAAAATCTTGATGATTTTTCTTGGCAGGTTCTTATTAAAGGAAGAGTAAATATTGGTGGTAAATTTTTTAACCAAGATATGGAAGGAAAGATTATGGAAAAAAAAGAAGATGGGAGTTATATTGTTAAATTTAATAAAGATAAGGGAGAAATAAAAAAATATGGCCAAATACCACTTCCTCCATATATAAAAAGAAAACCACTGGATTTGGACAAAATTTATTATCAGACAGTTTATGCGAAAAAAAATGGTTCAATTGCAGCACCAACAGCAGGACTACATTTCACAGATAAAATTATTGAAAATCTGAAAAGTAAAGGTATTGAATTTGAATTTATAACACTTCACATTGGCTTGTACTCAATAAAAATTTTAAAGGGAAATGAAGATTTTGTTGGAGAAGAATATCTTGAAATATCTGAAAATACAGCGGAAAAATTAAATGGATTTAAAAATAAAGGGAAAAAGATTATTGCTGTTGGAACAAGTACAACAAGGGCTCTTGAAACTGCATCCAGAAATGGAAAAATTGAACCATATTATGGATATACAAATCTTTTTATAAAGGTTGGTTATAAATTTAAATTTATTGATGGACTTATAACAAATTTTCATCTTCCTGGCTCAACACATTTATTACTTGTCTGTGCCTTTGCTGGAACTGAATTGATTGAGAGATGTTATAAAATTGCTGTTGAAAAAAGATATAGATTTTATTCATATGGTGATAGTATGCTTATAATTTAAAATGGAATTTAAAATTTTATGTAATGATAAAGAAACGAAGGCAAGGATTGGAGAAATAAAACTACCACATGGGAAAGTCAAAACTCCATCTTTTATGCCAGTTGCAACATTAGCAAATGTAAAGACGCTTACTTCTGAAGATTTAAATGAAATTGGTGTTGAGATGATTATTTCAAATGCATACCATTTATATCTCAAACCAGGGATTGAAATTATTGAAAAGATAGGAGGTATCCATAATTTTATGAACTGGAAAAAACCTATTGTTACAGATAGTGGTGGATTTCAGATATTCAGTTTAGAGAATGTAAAAGTAAATGAGTTTGGAGCAATTTTTAAATCAAAAATAGATGGTTCAACTCATTTCATAACACCTGAAAAATCAATTGAGATACAGGAGAAAATTGCTGCAGATATAATAATGTCTTTTGATTATTGTCCTAAAAACTGGAATGATTACCAAGAAGTAAAAAGGAGTGTTGAACTAACTTTAAAATGGGCAAAAATATGTAAAATGGTTCATAAAAAGGAAAATCAGGAATTGTTTGGAATTTTTCAGGGAGGTATTTATAAAGATTTGAGAGAAAAATGTATTGAAGAACTTGAAAAGATTGGTTTTAATGGGTATGGATTTGGTGGTTTAAGCATAGGAGAACCATACGAAGAAACATTAAAAATAACAGAATATATAATTGAAAATATACCCGAAAATAAAGTGAGATATTTTATGGGAATTGGAATGCCCCTTCAGATTCTTGAACTTGTTGAAATTGGAATTGATTTATTTGATTGTGGCATCATAACACATATTGCAAGGACTGGTTCAACTTTAACAAAAAAAGGGAAAATAAATATAAAAGCAGGAAAATATAAAGATGACTTTTCTCCTCTTGACCCTGAATGTGATTGTTTTGTCTGTAAAAATTATACAAAAGCATATATAAGACACCTGATAAATACAAAAGAAATAACAGGACTTCGTTTAAATTCTTTTCACAATGTTTATTTTATGATTAAATTTATGGAGAAAATTAGAGAAAGCATAAAGAATAATAATTTTAAAAAGCTAAAAAAGGAGATAGAAAATGACTGGAAGGGAGAGATGGAATAGGATTTTTAATTTTCAAAAAGTAGATAGAATATTTAATTGTGAATTTGGATGGTGGAATGAGACACTTTCAAGATGGCATAAAGAGAATTTGCCTGAATATGTAAAAACAAATGAAGATGGGGATAAATATTTTAATTTTGACAAAATTGGTGGAATACCTATAAATTTTGGTTTAATTCCATCCTTTGAAGAAAAAATAATAGAAGAAACAGATAGATATATAATAAAACAGACCACAGATGGAGTTATATGTAAAATTTTTAAAAATGAGATTCAGACAATTCCACATTATATAAAATTTCCAGTTGAAAATAAAAATGATTGGATTGATTTTAAAGAAAGATTAAAACCAGATATTTCAAAAAGGTATCCTGACGAAAAAACATGGGAGAATTTGAAAAAAGAATGGGAAAAAAGGGATTATCCTCTTGGAATTGGTGTTGGTTCTTTATTTGGATGGATTAGAAACTGGATGGGATTTGAAAAATGTCTTATTTCTTTTTATGAACAACCAGAATTAATAGAAGAAATTATGGACCATATTGTATATTTTGTTTTAACATTAATTGAAAAAGCATTAACAGAAATTAAAAATATTGATTTTGCTGCTTTCTGGGAAGATATGGCTTTTAAGACAGGGCCTATGATTTCTCCAAAACATTTTTCTCAATTTATGGTTCCAAGATATAAAAAAATTACAGATAGATTAAAAAAGGAAGGAATAAATGTTGTAATAGTTGATTGTGATGGAAATATAAACCAACTTGTTCCCTTATGGCTTGAAGGTGGTGTAAATGTGATGTTTCCTCTTGAAATAAACAGTGATTCTGACCCTATTTTTTTAAGAAAAAAATATGGGAATAAAGTTTTATTAAAAGGTGGATTTGATAAAAAGGCACTTATTAAAGGTAAAGAAGCAATTGATAGAGAATTTGAAAGAATAAGAGAGGTTGTTGAAATAGGTGGTTATATTCCACATGTTGACCATAGGGTTCCTGCTGATGTAAGTTATGAAAATTATAAGTATTACTTAAAAAAGAAAAAAGAGGTATTCAATATTTTTGACTGGGAAATAGAGGAGGTAATTAAATGAAATGTGGGTATGTGACAATAATTGGAAAACCAAATGTTGGAAAATCAACTTTATTAAATACTATTTTAAAACAAAAAATCTCAATTGTCTCACCAAAACCAGCAACAACAAGAATTAAGGTAATAGGAATTTATAATGATGAAAGAGGTCAGATAATTTTTATAGATACCCCTGGATTTGAAGAAGGAAAAAATGAACTTGGAAAATTTATGTTAAAGTCAATATATTCATCTTGTGAAGAAACAGACCTCATATTATTTCTTATTGAATGTAATGGTTGGAAAGAAGAAGATGAGAAAATACTTGATGCATTAAAAAAAATTGATAATAAAAAGGTTATCCTTGGAATAAATAAAATAGATACTCTTAAATTTAAGGAGGAACTTTTACCATTGATTGATGAAAGCAGTAAAAAATTTAAATTTATTGAAATAGTTCCATTTTCTGCATTGAAAAATAAAAATCTTGATGAATTAATAAAAGCAATTTTTTTACATTTACCTGAATCAGAAAAATTTTATCCTTCAGATATGATAACAAACTTACCGGTTGAATATAAACTTGCTGAAATCATAAGAGAAAAAATATTACTTAAAACATATCAGGAAGTCCCTCATTCTGTTGCAGTTGAGATAGAAGAAATAAGACGGGGAGAAAAAAATGAAAATATAATTGTTATTACAGCAAATATAATTGTTGATAGGGAAAATTTAAAATCAATTATAATAGGAAAGGATGGGAAGATGATAAAAACTATTGGAAAACTTGCAAGAGAAGAGATTGAATTAATTTTTGGGAAAAAGGTCTATCTTAAATTATGGGTTAAAGTAATTGAGGACTGGAGAAACAAAGCAGATGTATTCAGAAAATTTGGCTATGGCAATATATAACCGAACTTACCAGAGAAAAAATTTAGAAGACGATTGAGATATAAGGGCTTGACCTAAGGATTATTCTTATGGAGGACGGAGCTCAGAGATGCCTTTAATGATGTCTGTTAAAAATTTTCCAAAATTTTCTCTTTCTATAATTTTTACATCTATTCTTCCAACTGGAATTTGTGGCAGAATTAAAAAATAACCTTTTCCAAAAGATATTAAATAACCTGTATTTTCGCCAAGAGAAATTAGTTTATCAGTGTCAAAATTGTATTTATAGGAAGATTTTGTAAATATTGGTTCATATTTCTCTTTGAGTTTAAGTTTTTTTATTGCATAATCATTTGGTATTATAGAATATTTATTTTCTTTTGCTGAACCATAAAGAATTTCTTTTTCTGTGAAGTATAAACCTGAACCTTTTTCTAATGGCAGCCCTGAAATAATAAGCCATCCTCCTTTTTCTACAAAATTATTTAACAAATCTGCATCAAAAAGTGAATCAACATTATATTTTTCTTTCATATATTTTTTATTCCACATAGGATTTTTACCAGGATAATTCGGTCCCAAAATTACTATTACTTTATATTCATCTGGGTTTATGAGACGAAATTCTGCTGCAGGAATCATATCATAATCAGAAATATCAGAATAAGGTAAATAGGCATCTATCCCATAACCACCAACACATATATTTGTTGGAACTATAAGCAAATCCCTTTTTTTCTTGTAAACATTTTTTGTAATATATGGTTTTAAAATCTCTATATTGTCTCTAAAAACTTTTTCATCCTGAAAGTCCTGTGTTTTTACCTTAACTCCATCTGGTTCAAAAAATCCTATGCCATTCATACCTGCAAGGTAAGCATATTTTACCCTCTCTTCTTTTATTTTTCTTACTTCTTCATCTGTTCCTGTAGTTCCAAAATAACCATTCACAAGAGCAACTATTTCTTTTTTAGGAGCCATTGTTCTATATCCAACAAGCGACATATAAATTCCTTTTGGTAAGGTATAACAGTCAGTTACAATACCATCAAAATCATCAATCATTACTTTATATTCACAAAAATTGCCAGATGAATAATCAGGTAATCCTTCAAATTGAAATGCTTTTATTTTAGGATATTTTTTATGTATATATTCACAAAAGACCTTGTGGGCAGAGGATGATGAAATTGTTTTACATACCCATCTCCAGAAGACAAATCTTTCCTCATCATTCCATATTGGTGATAAATCCATATCAATCCCTGTATCTTTTTTAAGTAGCCAGTTGTATTTTCTTATATTTGGAGTGTTTATATCAGGTTTTTTATAATAAGGATGGATTGTTTTTTCATAACCATACCAAAGACCTGTTTCTTCAAGCATATGAACTCCATAAATGTTTTCAGGACCAATTGCTTCTATTACTGGCTCTATAACTTTTTCAAAAAATTCATTTCTTAGTTTTTCATTCTGTGATATATCAGGAAAGTTATACTTGTTCCAGTTATATTCTCCATCAGGCCCCCACCAGATATCAATGATTACTTTTTTACCTTTTTCCTTTAAAATCTTATATCTTTCTTTTGCTTCCTGGTCAATAGTATTTGGCCCTTCCTGAGTTAAAACATATGTGACTTCTTTTGTATTAACTATTCTGTTGAAATCTATGTCTGATAAACTTCTTATTTTTCCTGCATAAACAGTAAAACCAATTTTTTCTTCTGAAAAGATAAGTGAATTAAAAATAAAAACTAAAAATAGAAATTTTTTCATTTTTGTTTTTCTTCAGGAAATCCAAAAGATATAGGTAGCCCTTCCCATATTGATTTGTAAATTGCTCTTATTTTTTCTGCATCTTCATCTGTTATTCCCCAAAATCCAAACTTGTTTTCTCTTATCTGTCTTAAGTTAAAATCATTATATCTATAAAAAACCCTTACCCCAGTATGAGAATATTTTTTATTCCATTCATTACTTAAAACATCCTCTCTTTTAACACCAACTCCATAAAAATCAGCAAAAATATCTTCTGTATTATCTTTATCAAAAAATAAAGAAAGCCCTCTCTTTTCTTTTGTATTTGCTATTGCAAGCCATCCTTCTTCTGCTTTTTTCGTTTTATAATTCCTTTGGTCTTGAAAATTTATTGTTATTGCTTTTCCTGCCAGTGGTATGTATAATTTGTCATTATCCCAGTCCCTTGGATATGTCGGGCACCAGGAAAATTCATATAGACAATTATATCTTGGTTCTGCACTTTCTATTTTTATATTTTCTTTCATCTCACAGTAAGGAATTTTTGAATAAAGAATAAAATATCTGTAATAAGAACCTTTTATCTTTCCTGAAAGAACCCATGCTATATCTTTGAATTCTTCATTAAAGTTTCTATCCACATTTTCTGCTTTACAAAATGCAATTTTTCTTACAGAACCATCTATTAAAATTTCTGGATTATCCCATGGCAAAGAATTACTTATTGGAGTGTACCCTCCACCTCCAAGATTCCATCCCCAGGAATGGCCCTGATAGATTAATTGTTTATCTTTTATTTTAAAACTTGTTATTGATGCCTTTCCAAGTCCTCCAAGTATTAATTTCCCTTGGTTATCTTTTTCTGTTCCACTTCCTCTTATCCCTATTGAAATGATTGAGTTTGACAATTCAGCATTATAGTTTATACCCATATCTCCAAAGACAACTTTTTTAAATTGTAGGTCTGATGGATATTCTGGCAAAGGAGATAATTTCTCTCTAAAATAAATAAAAAGTTTCTTCTCTTCATTTGGGTTTAAACTAATTTGAAAAACAATCTCATCATCTTTATCTAATTGGCCATTTCCTGTTTTTTGGTATAGACCCGTATTATCTTTTTCATCAACCTGACAAGGTATCTCATTATTTTTTTCATCTATTATCCTTATTGAATTTGTTGATATATTTTCCTTTAATAGACCTGTCTTTTTCCTTAATGTCTCTCCATTTATTATAACAGGGATATCCTGTAAAGAATTTTCTGTTGGATTTTTTATTTTAATTTTTATTCTATACTGCCAGTTTTCATTCCACCAGTTCTCTTCACAAAATAATAAAAAAGAAAAATTTATCAAAAGAAAAAATATTAATCTTTTCATTTTTCTTCCTCCTTTTCTAATTTTACTTCTGCTAATCTACCTAACTGATGAACTGTTGTATAAGGAACAAGACAATCTATATCCAAAGTTTTTCCTGAAATCTCTGGTGATATAACCCTTACAATATTTAAATAAAATGTATCTCCTGGTTTTATCCCATCTTTTAAAATCTCTTTTAGTGGTAAGGCAATTTTTGTTATCCATTTATCAGGACTTTTTGTATCTGAATAAATTTTTACTCCTTTAATTTCTATAGGAACATTATTTGCAAAATTCATTTCTCCATGTGATAATGAAACAAATAAGCCAGTTGGTCCAACTGCATATTGCCTGTATGGAACACCTCTTTGTTTTGAAACAAATATCTCCCAGTCATCATAAGGAAAAATAGTTGGTGATGAAACAAGTTTTTTTGTATCGCAAAAATCAATCAGTTCTAAATAAAGATAATCACCATCATGTAAGATTCTCACTTCATATCTTCCTTTTGATTTATCTTTACTGCCTTTGTTATACCACTGAGATAAAATAATACCTTTTTCCCATTCTACTTTTTCTAATTGCCCATCTGCTTTTTTTACATAAGGAACTTTTATCTCTGGAATTTCTGTTTTTCTTATCTTGTTATATTCATTCTTCCCATTTTTCATATATGACCATATTGCCTTCTCAAACATCTCTATTCTTTTTCTATATTCTTCTCTATCCTCTTTCTCTTTTGCTTTTTCTAAATAATTACTTAGTTTTCCCATTACCTCATCATTCCCTAAATAACCCCAGAAAGTTTCCATATTTGTACTATATTTTTTGTCAGGATAGTTGTTTATATCTAAAAATCTTCTCTCACAAAGTAAATAAAATTCTTTCATCTCCTTCCATCCTTTTCCATATAATAACTTAAAATACTCATCAAGTAGTTTATCAACATCTAATGATGGGTCATCCATAAGTTTATAGGTAATATATGCCTCTATCTCCTGTCCATATCCACAATGAGCAATTCCACCTATTTTATACTCTTTAAATAACTTAAACTGTTCATCTATCTGATGTGCAAAAGAGCCAGGAAAACACCAATAATTACCACCATCAGCAAACTCTTTTGGAAATGTGTAATAAAGCCATAAAAATATTGGTCTATCTTTTATTCTCTTTCTCCATTCAGTTAGTGCATTTATCTCATTTTCATAATTTCCAGTTTTTTTAGGACCCCTATTTGATGCAAAACAAAATTCTATATATACATTCGGCTCAATCTCAAAATCAGGTGGCCAGGCATGTGTGCTATAGGCAAGTGTTATTATGTATTTATCAGGATGTGTCTTCCTTAGTTCTTTCGCTACCTCATTTACAAAATAAAAGAAATAATTGCTGTGTAGTCCAGTTGAATAATAAGGTGAGTTCTCCCATTTTTTATTTATCAGTTTCTGACAGTTTTCACATTTACAATAAGAAGCATTGTCCATTGGCTCAACTGGAAATGGATTTGGTAATTGTGGATTCCAGAATATTTTAAGGTCTCTTGCTGTCTTTTTACCATCGTAATAGTCCCTTGCATCCTGTGCTACCTGTTTTATTAGTTCAGGGTTTGTATAACATAATTGTGGTGGTTTTCCTTCATATCCTTTGGCAAAAAATTCTTCTCTCTTCCCTTCTGTTGCATTTTCTCCCCAGAACCTTTCATAATACCCATATAATGAATGATTACATAAATATCTTTCTCCTCCAACCCTCATCCTATGTAAAAATAGTTTAACTTGTGTCCTTTTTGCTTCTATAAACTCATTCTCTTTTGGATACTTTTCCCTTAATTTCTCATATGCAATCTTCATATATTCAATATAGTCAGGGTCAGGATTTTTTGGATTAAAGTAGGTTCCTTTCCATAGTCCTGTTGTTGTCCAGTCATACTGGTCAAAATTATACATACTTGGCCATACATCTCTCATTAAAAAGAATGGTTTTCTTCTTATATCTTCTCCTTTAACAATAAGTGTTTTTTTCTCAGGATAAATTGTTCCCCAGTCAGTTGGATTAAACCACCTTACTCCACAATATCTTTCAAGAAAGTCATAGGTAGCATATAATGTTCCTTGCTCATCATAAAAGTCAGGGAATGTTTTCCATCCATCTGGAACTCCATATTTTACCTCTCCATAGTCATCTTTATCCTTCCCAAGCAAAACTATACTATCTGGTAAAAACTTTATTATATATTCCTGTGTCTTTAGGTCCTTCCCTAATTTTAATTCCTCTGTATATTTGCTCTCTCCTACAAGAATCTTTAGTCCCTTTACTTCTTCATTATCCTTTACTATCGGAACCTCTGCTCCTGTTATTTGTCTTATATGATATTGTAGTTCATATGCTGCAAGTTGTGCTGATTTCTTCGGCTTTTCTGATATAACTATACTACAATTCGGATTTCCATTTTTAACAAGAATATACTCTTTACCATTAAGAAAAAGAGACAAAAACATAAACCCGAATACAAAAAATCTTATTTTTTCCATCTTCCCTCCTCCTTTTTATCTAACAAAAAACGAAATTAATTTTTCTTTGTCTGTAAAAAATTCTTTTACTTTTACTTTCCATTCACCTTCTTTTGAATTTATAGGTAAATAAAAAGAAAGTTCAAGTTTCCCGTCTTCACAAATATAAAAATCTGATATATCAAAAACCCGATTATCTGGCTCAAGTATTTCTACCAAAACAGGAATACCTCCTTCCATAAACCCTTTTTCGCCATTTAATAATACATTCAATTTTTGAACTTCTCCTTTGTTTATTTTTTCTTTTTCTACAAAAATTTTCATATCTTTAAATCTCTTATTTGAAACATACAAAATTTTACCTTCCGCACCTTTCAAACTAATTTCATATTCTATTACATTACCATTTTCTTTACCAAAAATAACTTTTTTTGAATTCAGGTCATATAAAAATTGACCCCAATTTTTGTTAATAATTAAAGTGACTTCATTGTCAACACCCTTTTCTTTTATTTTTTGCCACCTACCTAGATACCTTCCAAAAACTCTCTTATCATTAATAAGAAAAATATAATTACCAGTTTTAAAAGAAAGTATATTCATTAAAATATCATCTCCAACTATTTTTACTGGCAACTTAACATTTTCTCTAATAAAACTTTTTATTTTTTCTGTTTCATCTTTTTGGAAGACATACAAATTTTTTTCTATCCCTTTAATTTTAAAAACATCATCTACAATAACTATCCCTTTTTTTTCAACAAATTTTTTAATCGCTTCATATGTCTCTTCTGTTATTGTATATATCTGGGGCATTATAAATATATCATACTTATTCAGAATATCTGGATTATTGGTAAAATCTTCATCCCATAAAATATCAAAAGGAATTCCAGAAGACAATAAAGCATCTCCCAAATATCCGTAAGATGGCCATCTCACATCTGAATATATCCACGAAGCAAAAGAATTTAAAACAGCAACCTTCCGGGGATAATTCTCCCATTTTCTAAACAGTTTCCCAAATGGAATAAAATAATTTAAAGAAATTTCTCTGAAAGCATCTTTTGTCTCGGGAACATAAACAAAACCTAATCCATTTTCTCCGCCCTTTTTTATTTCTTCCAATTGTTCCTTCGTCCATTTACTGTTATCTATATCATAATTTTTAGTTTTGTCTTCCATCTCTTCTATTGTGAACATGTTTTTTGTTTTTTCAAGTACATTATGCCATCCCCAAAATGTTAACATGTCTAAAGGTCTTGAAATACATAAAAGTGTCGCTTCTTTAAATAAATCAGGAGGAGGTGTTATAGCAAATGGTTGCGCATGTGCTTTGAATAAAAACTGAGGCATGCCAGAAATTTTTGTGTTTTTCCCCCTTACCAAAGAATTCAAATTTTCCTGTATCCAGATCGCATATCTTGGATTTTCGTAATAAAACCATTCTTCTGCTATATCCAGATTTTCGCTATATTTTTTCTTTGGTGGATATCTCAAAATCGGCTCAATAATAGTTTTTATATCACTTCTTTCTTTTTTTATTTCTTCAAGACATATTTCATTTATTGCTATTTCATTTGTTTTCCCTTCATGATACCAAAAATGAAAATTATAGAAATTGTCATCTTTTTTAACTAATCCATTTTCAGGAAACCACCTTTCGCCTAAAGCTCCTGGTGCCAATCTGTTATATGGATTCAAATATCTCCATGCTTTTGTTTTATCTGTTTCCCATTTACTTAAATCTATTCCAAATTTCTCAAAAGTAATCTTCTTAAATCTATCTCCAAAATCCATTGGTAATTGCCACTCAGTATTTACAATTATATATTTCAACTCTTTAAAGTCCTTTATACTATTAACCCATTCAATTGCTTTATTTTTTGTTGAATTTATTACATATTCACTCAAAGGATTAACCCCATCAAGTTCTCCATCATTTTTGAGTATTCTATCCTCATTATAACCTTCTCTTGCATCACCTATACAATACATATGCGAAAAAAGGCTAACTCCTATTTCATTTGCCCAGTTGTATGTTTTATATGAGAGCCTTGAGAAAGGAATAGTATTAACTCCTAAATTTTTTACCAACTTCATCTCTTCAAAATTTTTCTCCCCAGCATTCCAAGCAAGTATAGGTAATTTATCTTCGTTTTTCCACAAACCAATTTTAACTGGAAAATTTGACCTATATATCCTTCCATTTTCTTTTATTTCAAAATTTAATTCGTATTCTCCGGGAACCAATTTATAGGTAGGTATGTTGAAGATTATTTCTTTTTTCTCGTTCCCCTTTAGATTTAAATTCTTTTCAAATAATGTGCCCTCTATCCCTTTCAATTTAATAATAATATCCATCTTTTTTATTTCTTTAGTTGAATTTATAATTGAAACTTTTAATTGAGAATCTTCTTTATCTCTTGGCAAAACATTGAAAAAATATTCATATTTACATAGAATTTCAGGTATTTCAATAATTGGCTTTTCTTCTTTCATTAAAAACTCAATCTCTTCTTTTTCTATTGATTTTTTGAAAATATATAGTTCGTCAATTATTCCATTTATATGTGTCTTGGGTCCAAATACACCTGATTCACTGTTTCCAGGAAGTATAAATAAATGTTCTTTAAAAACCTCTTTATTGATTTTTTCTTTTGCATTTACTTCACACTTTTTTATCCCATCAATATAAAGAAAAAACTTATCATTTTTCCATGAAATAACCACAAAATGCCAAACATTTGGTTCAGGTAATTTTTCAGTATAACTTCCACCAAAAGCATAAAAATTCAAAACATTTTTAGGATATTCTGTTAAACTTAAAATGTTTTTCCATCCATATCCAATATTAAAAAAAGTTCTACCAACATTTTCATCCCCATATTTCATCCAAAAAGATATACTTCCTTCACTTAAATTAAATGTATATTCTTCAAATGGTATCTTTAATATTTCACTTTCCCTTACGCTATTGCCTTCAATCCATGTAGATGGAGAATATCTATTTGAATAAAATATACCTGCTTGCTCAAGCATTAAAGCATCAAAATAGAAACTGCATTCTTCTAAAGTTAAAATTTTAATTTTTATTTTTGCTGGCTCTTTTAAATCAATTTCTCCATACTTTTTTGTCCTTTCATCATATGGTAAAATTAGATAATATCTCTCCCAATTCTTTGTTAAAACAAACTCCTTTTCTACTTTTACATTATTAGTGATGTCCTGAATTATAATTTTTACTCTTTCTCCGCCAACTTCTCCTTTTAAATAAATAGAAAATATGTATCTCATTATATATGGAATTTCAAATGTTTTTGTTTCTATTCCAAAATTTCCTTCTTCACATATTATTTTCAAAAGATTTTTACTTACAAGCCCTTTTTTATCCTTATAAACCTTCAACTTAACATTCCCATTTATTTCAAATCCATCTTCAAAATTATCGGTTTTGGAACAATTTGAAGGAAGTAAATTTTTAGTTCCTCTTTTAAAATCACCATACCAGCCAGACTCAAGAAAAATGCCTTTGCCTATTCTCCCCATCACATATCTTGGTTCATTTTTTTTAAATAGTTTAAAATCATATGTATAGGCAGGGCTTTCTCTTTTAAATTCTGAATTTATAAAAATATTTCTCTGTACTAAAAATACATCAGTGGTATCCTCAAATCCACAGTATAAAATAATTTCTTTTTTCAAGTCATCCTTAAAGTTAGCAAAAATCACCACAGGAAAAAGGAAATATATAATATAAAATCTCTTCATTTCTTTCCCCAGGGTAATAGAAAATTACTCTTCATAATCCCCTTTCCTTTCTAAAAAAAATTTCATAATTTTCCAATGCTTTTTCTTTTAAATTTTTTAACTTTTTTTCTGATATAACTGCATACGGATCTGGCTCTGTAATGTTCAAATTAAAAGGGTCAAAGTTTTTAAAATTTAAACTATTTGCTTTTTCAACATCTGGCGAAGTTTTTATTAACTTCTCCTTACTACTTTTATCACTTGCACAACTTTGTAAAATACCATCAGGACCACCGGATATTATTATAAAAACACCTTCCTCATCTCCAATAATCTTTTTTTCTGAATCCGTTGGATTTTTTTTATCATTATAAGTATAATAGAACATTCTGTACCTTCTTCCCCATATATCTCTTGTTGCATCTCTTATTATATGGTCTCCGATTTTACTTATTATTCCAGGAATAGGACATATAAGGTAAGGACCACGCCAATATATACTGAGTTTCTTATCTATGAGTTTCCTTTTTAAATCATCTTCACATTTTCCCATCACCAAGTCCTTTTCATCCCACACTCTTACTTTTTTAACATCATACTTCGTCAAATCTTCTATTGGAACAAAATAAAATTCTGGCAAATCATAATACAAATGCAGATATGCAAGAACAATCTTGTCTGATAAAAATTCACTTACAAGTTCTATATCACTCTTTCTCTCAACAAAATTTCCTCCTCTCCTGTAAAAACAATTTAAAATGAAAAGAACCACCAGACAGCAAAAAATGATAATATATTTTTTCATTAATTAACGATAATAACCCATTGTAAATGGATATTTATCCTGCGGTCCATATCTCCACTGATTCCATAGAGCATCTCCATCCGGGAAGAATTTTACACTTCCATCCACAAATAAAATATTTGCTCCTAATTTAAGACCAGTTCCTCCATAATAAAGATTATAAAAATTCGCATCCTTACCATGCCTTCTAAAATTTCTTGGATCATTATAACCACAACAAACAGTGGACAAAGTACTTCCTGCTGTTTCAGATAATAACATTGTTTCAGATGGCTTTTTTACTTTTGATAATTTCCATGGCGGTCTTATACCCGGATGCCCTCCTGCTCCCCAGGAATATACAGAAATTCCGTATCCGATAGACCATCTCGCATTAAAGTTTGGCGAATTAGGTGTTCCCGGCCAATATTTCTTTACAATAGGTACATAAGTTGGACAGTAGAATGGGCTATTATATGGTGGAACCCAGTACGCACTTGTAACCGGTGTTTTTGAAGCACCTGTATAAATTGCAATTGCTCCGAACCAGAAAGGTCCATAATTATAATGTACTGGATGGTATGCCCAGGGAAAATCTTCATCATAATCATTCCAATACATTGCAAATGCCAGCCCAAGTTGTCTTAAATTACTCATACAGACAGATGTCCTTGCCTTTTCCCTTGCTAAACTTAAAGCAGGTAATAACATAGCAGCAAGAATAGCAATTATCGCAACTACTACCAGCAACTCTATTAAAGTAAACCCAGATTTTTTTATTTTTCTTTCCATTTTATTTTCCTCCTTTCTTTTATTTTTTCTTTTTTAACTTATCCCTTTATTTATCCCTCATATCGCATCACCTCCTTTTTAAAAATAAATCATCTCCGCAACAAAACTTGATAAATACCAATTTTTTTGACAAATATTGAAAAGACAAATAGATAGGAAAAAGAAATTTAATAGGTATGAATTTTTTATACAATAACTACGAGAGAGAGAGAGAGAGAGCATTTTTATTTCCCATTTTTTTACCTTTTTATTTTATTATACCTTATCTTTTATTTTTGTCAAGTTTTTTCTGGAATTTTCTCAAGGAATTTATTTATCAACTCTTTTGCTTCTTCTCCTTCTGCTTTTATCAATGTGGCTATATATCTCTGTGTCTCCTGAATATCTCTTTGCGTCTCCTGTATATACCTCTGTGTTTCATGTATTTCTTGGAGTAATTTTGTATGTCTTTCATCCATTTCTCTTATTATTTCCTGTGCCCTTTTATTCCCTTCATCTATCATCCTTTGTGTTTCTTTTATTAAATTTTTTGCTCTCTCATCCTCTGACCTGACTAAAATATCTGTCCTTTTTGCTTCCCAAATAGCCAATAATCCCAATAGTACACTTAAAAATCCAAGTATTTTTTCCATT
>JBMFMQ010000026.1:0-19073 GCA_049970595.1 Candidatus Ratteibacteria bacterium
AATTTGTAAAAGGAATAAAAGGATGGGTAAGAGAAAATGACATAGATATTTTAAAAAAGACCGTTTTTGAAGTTCTACCTGAAAGTCATCTAATTTTTGAAGACCCAGAGGAAGGAGAAAATGTTCCAATTCTACTTGAAAATAATAAATTTATTGAACCTTTTGAAATTGTAACAGACCTTTATGGAAGACCTACCTATAAAAATATTGACCCAACAGGACCCCTTTCTTTATTTTTTGCATTTTCTTTTGGTTTCTGTTTAACTGATGCAGGTTATGGTCTTTTGCTTGTAATAATCTCTTTGATATTAACGAAAAAATTCAGATTTTTACCAAATTTTGTTAAATTTTTAAGATTGCTTTTTTTATGTGGAATTTCAACTATTATAATAGGTTCATTAACAGGTGGGTGGTTTGGAGATACATTATATAAACTTCCTGATATTTTTATAATTAAATTTCTGAAAAATTTTGTATTGCTTAATCCTCTTGAAGGAGGAAATAAAGCCATGCTTTTCCTTTTAATTGCAATTATCTTTGGTTATATTCAGATTATCTGGGGTTTAATTTTGAATCTTTATATTTATTTAAAAAGATTTCCATTAAAATACTGTGGCGAGGCAATTACACTTTTACTGATTCAGATTCTTGTTCCTTTTATTACTATTGGATATCTAAAAACAAAAATTTTTTTGAAAGGTCCTTTTTTTGTGCTTATTTTATGTTTTCTTTATCTTATGTCTGAAAAAGCAAAAACGCAAAAAGAAATTATGTTAAAAGGTTTCTGGGCTATCTATGGGGTTTATAGTGTAATAGCGGGTAATCTTCTTGGAGATGTTTTAAGTTATAGCCGTCTTTTCGGTCTTGGACTTACAACTTCAATATTAGGACTTGTTGTTAATCAGATGGTTTTGATGGTTAAAAATATACCTTATGTTGGAATTTTTATTTCTTTTTTTGTCTTCATTATTGGACATTTTGGAAACTTAATGATAAATTTACTCGGAAGTTATGTTCATACAAGCAGATTACAGTATCTTGAATTTTTCACAAAGTTTTTTGAAGGTGGAGGCAGATTTTTCAAACCATTTAAAGAAGTGAGATTTTATACCCTTAAAAAATTGAATTGAAATTTTTTATAAAAATGATAAAATAATTCAAAAAAGGAGGAAAAATGGGAAGTGAAGGAGCTGGAGTTCTAAATGAATTGGTTAAAAAGTTTTGGTTTGCTCTTTCAAAAGTAATTGGAGCTCTTTTAATTTTTCTTATTGGCTGGCTTTTTGCTAAGTTTATAAAAGTTTTGTGTGTAAAGTTTTTCAAGATAATAAAAGTTGATAAGCTTTCTGATGATTCAGGATTAAAAGAATTGCTGGAAAAAGGAAATATTTCGGTTGAAGTTTCACAATTACTTGGAAGTGCTATTTACTGGCTTTTAATGCTTGTGGTAGTTTTTGTTGCTGTTACATTTGCGGGGATACAGATACCTTCAACTGTTATAGATAAAATTTTAAGTTTTATACCAAAATTTATTCTTGGTTTATTGATATTTATTTTTTCAATTTTTGTTGGAAATTTTCTTGGTGGGATTGTCAGAACCTCTGCTGGAAATGCCGGGATTGCAAAAGCACCCTTTTTGGGAAAAATAACGCAGGTTGCTATTATAGTTTTTGGAACAGTTCTTGCTCTTCAAGAAATAGGGATTGCCTCTGATTTTATTGGAGATGTTTTCATTATTATTCTTGCATCATTTTGTTTTGGAACTGCCCTTGCTTTTGCTCTTGGAACAAAGGATATAATAAAAGAAAAGGTTGAAGAGTTTTTGAAAAAGAAATAAATTTACGGGCGCGTAGCTCAAGGGCAGAGCACCGTGCTGATAACGCGGGGGCTGATGGTTCGAATCCATCCGCGCCCATTTTTTAATATGTTAGGAGGTTTTATGGAAAAAATAATTTTTTATGCAGAAATAAGAAATAAAAAAGGTAAAGGGGAAGCAAGAAAATTGAGAATGAAAGGATATATACCCGGTATTTTATATGGGTATGGTATAAAACCAATTCCAATTAAACTTGAAAAAAAGACAACAGAAAAAATTATTACGCATCTTTCTTCTCATAATATTATGGGTGAAATGAAACTTAAAAAAAATGATGAATATGAAACAATACCAGTTATTTTAAAAGATATACAAACAGACCCTATTAAAGATAATATAATACACCTTGATTTTTATAAATTAAGTTCCGAAAGAAAGATAATAATGGAAGTCCCTGTTATTACTAAGAATAAGTCAATTGGAGAGGAAAAAGGCGGAATTTTGGAGCAATTTCTTAGAGAGATAAAAGTTGAAGGATTGCCGGGAAATATTCCTGAATATATAGAAGTTGATATAAAAAATCTTGATTTAGGTGAAGTTATACTTGTAAAAGATTTAAAAATCCCACCCAACATCAAAGTTGTTGAAGATGAAAATCAAGTAATTATAGCAGTTTTAAAACCAAAAGAAATTAGCGAGGAAGAAAAGGTAGAAGAAATAGTGGAAGAACCAACAGTAATAACACATCAGAAGGTTGAAGAAAGAAGGAAAGAAAAAGAAGAAGTTAAAAAAGAAGAAACTTCACAATGATTTTTGTTGGACTTGGTAATTATAGAAAAGAATATTTTGAAACGAGGCATAATATTGGTTTTAAAGTTATTGATAAATTAAAAAGCAGTGGGAAAATACTTGAAATATATAAAAAAAAATTTTTTAATGCCTGGAAGATTGAAATAGAAGGAAAGGAATTAATAGTTCTTAAACCCAAAACATTTATGAATGAAAGTGGTATTGGTGTTAAAATAGCTCTTGATTATTTTAAAGAAAAACTTGAAAATCTATATATTATTCATGATGAACTTGATATTGAATTGGGAAAGTTGAAAATAACAAAAAACAGAGGACCTGGAGGACATAAAGGAGTGTTATCTGTAATAGAAAATATTGGAAGCAATAATTTTATAAGAATAAGAATTGGAATAAGGGGTAAAAAAATTGATAAAAGTTATGTTGAATATGTTTTATCACCCTTTTTACCTGAAGAACTTGAAATTGTTGAAAAAGTAATGTCGAAAACGATTGATGCAATAAAGGAAATTTTAAAAAGTAATCTTGAAAAAGCAATGAGTTTATATAATAACTAAAAAGGAGAAAAGATGGATTACTCACAATTAATAACAATAATAGGTTCTGTTTTTGCATTAACTTATTCTGGATATTTAATAAAATACATTTTAAAACATTCAGAAGGAACACCAGAAATGATTGAAGTTGCAGATGCAGTTAGAATAGGTGCAAGAGCATATTTAAAAAGGCAGTACAAAGGAGTTGGAATATTTTTCTCTGTTGTTTTTATAATTCTTTTATTGCTCTCTATTTTCAATTATTTACCAATTTTTGTTCCATTTGCTTTTTTAACAGGTGGATTTTTTTCTGCATTAAGCGGTTATATAGGAATGACAATAGCAACAAGGTCAAGTGCAAGAACAACTTTTGCTGCTAAAAATTCATTAAACAGTGCTTTAAGAATTGCCTTTTCTGCCGGTCTTGTTATGGGTCTTGTTGTTGTTGGACTTGCCCTTTTGGACATAAGTATCTGGTATAACTTGCTTACATGGTATTACAGAAATAAAGGATATGAAATTGAGGAAAGATTAAGATATATAACTTCTACAATGATATGTTTTGGAATGGGAGCAAGTGCTCAGGCACTTTTTGCAAGAGTTGGAGGAGGTATTTATACAAAAGGAGCAGATGTAGGAGCAGACCTTGTTGGTAAAGTAGAAGCAGGAATTCCAGAAGATGACCCGAGAAATCCAGCAGTTATTGCTGATAATGTTGGAGATAATGTTGGTGATGTTGCTGGAATGGGTGCAGACCTTTATGAATCATATGCAGATGCAATAATAGCAACAATGGCACTCGCATATGGTGCTGGTCTTGGAATTAGAGGTATTTCACTTCCTATGCTTGTTGCAACAATTGGTGTTATTTCATCAATAATTGGTTCTTTACTTGTAAAAGCAAAAGAGGATGCAACTCAAAAAAATTTGCTCTGGGCATTGAGAAGGGGAATTTATACTACTTCAATACTTGTTGTTATTTTTTCATATCCTGCTGTAATTATACTTCTTGGACCAAATTATAAAGGAGTTTATATTTCAATTTTAAGTGGTATAATTGCAGGTTTAATTATTGGATTTTTTACTGAATATTTCACCTCTGATTCCTATCGCCCAACAAGAGAAGTTGCAAAAAGTGCTTTAACAGGACATGCAACTTTAATTATTGAGGGATTTTCAACAGGAATGTTTTCAACTGTTTCTGCAGTTTTAACTGTTGTAATAGCAACAATATTTTCTTACATTTTTGCAGGTGGACTTACAAATCCAGAAATAGGACTTTATGGAGTAGGACTTGCAGGAGTTGGTATGTTAAGTACTCTTGGAATAACACTTGCTACTGATGCTTATGGACCTGTTGCAGATAATGCTGGTGGAAATGCAGAAATGACACATCAACCACCTTTTGTAAGACAGAGAACAGATGCACTTGATGCTCTTGGAAATACAACTGCTGCAACTGGTAAAGGTTTTGCTATTGGGTCTGCTGCTTTAACTGCACTTGCTTTAATCGCTGCATATAAGGACCAGATAGTTTTACTTGGAGGAAAAATTGACCTTTCAATTATGAATTTTAAAGTTCTATGTGGTATTTTTATAGGAGCAATGTATCCATTCTTTTTCTGTTCAATGGCATTAAGGGCTGTGGGAAGAACAGCACAACAGATTGTTCAAGAAGTAAGAAGACAGTTTAAAGAAATTTCCGGTCTTCTTGAAGGAAAAACAAAACCAGATTATGCAAAAGCAGTTGATATATGCACAAAATCAGCACAAAAAGAAATGCTACTTCCATCTATTTTAACAGTCCTTCTTCCTATAATAGTTGGAATTTTACTTGGAGTGGATGGAGTTGTTGGACTTTTATGTGGTGCTTTAACAACTGGTTTTGCTGTTGCAATTATGATGGCTAATTCAGGTGCTACCTGGGATAATGCTAAAAAATATATAGAAAAAGGGAATTTTGGAGGAAAGGGAACAGAAGCACATAAAGCAGCAGTTACAGGGGATACAGTTGGAGACCCATTTAAGGATACCGCAGGTCCATCACTCAATATTCTTATAAAATTAATCTCTATTGTTTCAATTGTTTTTGCTGGATTTATAGTTAAAAACTCAATATTTAAATGAAAAAATTATCAAAAGAGGCATTAAAATTACACAAAAAATTAAAAGGAAAACTTGAGATAAAATCAAAAATTCGTTTAAAAACAAAAAATGACTTATCCCTTGCTTACACTCCTGGTGTTGCATTTCCCTGTCTTGAAATAAAAAAGGAGAAAAGAAAAATTTATGATTATACATGGAAAGGGAATACAGTTGCAATTGTTACTGATGGAAGTGCTGTTTTAGGCCTTGGAAATATTGGTCCTTATGCTGCATTACCTGTTATGGAAGGGAAAGCAATTTTATTTAAAGAATTTGGTAAAGTTGATGCAATTCCAATATGTCTTGAAACTCAGGATGTTGAAGAAATAATTGATATAGTAAAAAAAATTTCTCCCTCATTTGGGGGAATAAATCTTGAAGACATTTCTGCTCCAAGATGTTTTATAATTGAGAAAAAATTATCGGAAGAACTTGATATACCTGTTTTTCATGACGACCAAGATGGAACTGCTATAGTTGTTCTTGCTGCTTTGATAAATGCTTTAAAACTTGTTGGGAAAAAAATAGAAGATGTAAAAATAGTTATAAATGGAGCAGGAGCAGCAGGAATTGCAATAACAAAGATTTTATATAATTGTGGTTCAAGAAAAATTATTTTATGTGATAGGGAAGGAATAATATACAAAGGAAGAAAAGAAAATATGAATTTTGCAAAAGAAGAAATAACAAAATATTTACTTGATTGTAAAAAGGGAAGTTTAAAAGATGCAATGGAAAAGGCAGATGTTTTTATTGGTGTTTCAGGTCCAGGGCTTGTTACAAAAGAGATGATAAAAAGTATGAATAAAAATCCAATTGTTTTTGCAATGAGCAATCCTATTCCTGAAATAATGCCTGAAGAAGCAAAAAAAGCTGGTGCCTATATAGTTGGAACAGGAAGAAGCGATTTCCCAAACCAAATAAATAATCTTCTTGCCTTTCCTGGAATTTTTAGAGGAACATTTGATGCAAAGGCAAAAAAAATAACAAAAGAAATGAAATTATCTGCAAGTTTAGCAATAGCAAATTATATACCTGAAAATAAACTCTCACCAGATTATATAATTCCTTCTGCACTTGATAAAAATGTTGCAAGACAAGTAGCAAAAGCGGTCAAAAAAGCAGCAAAACCTTAAAAATTATATTTCTCTTTAAAAAAATTTCCTTTTTTAGGTAAAAATTCAGGAATTTTATAAAATTTTTCATATGTCTCTTTTAAAATTTTATCTCTATATTTTTGAAAATTGAATTTTTTACAAAAAAGTAAATAAAAAGTGGTGTTTTCAATTTTAAATTTTTCTTTTTTTATTTCTTCAAAAAAATCTTTATATTTTCCCTCATCTATATCTTCAAGTGAAAAAATCAAAATATTTTTACCATCAATTTCTTTGAAATCAAAAGAAATATCATATTCTCTTCCACTATGGGAAAAACTTCCAAAAACTATAAAATTATTTTTTGAGTAATAACTCATAATTGCTGACTCTGTGTATCCAGTAGTTGCAAAAATATAATCATGTTTAAAATTTTCAATATATTTATACAATAAAAGTGGTCTTAAAAACATTATTAAATGAGGATATTTTTTGTGATTTTTAAACTTTTCTACAGGAAAAAGTAAAAAAGAGATGATTATAAGAGTTAAAAATCCAGAAAAATAAACTCCATATTTAATTGACTTTAATAGTTTTTCAATATCTGCTTCTTTTAGGAGAATAAAACTAAAAGGAAGAAAAGATATATACCAATGAAGCCCAACTTTTCTCAAAAAAGAGAGAAAAAATAAAAAAGATAAAGGAATTAAAATTAAAAAAAGGAAAAAATTGAAACAATTTTTAATTTTTTTTAAGTAAAATCTGTTTTTTACAAGAAGATAGAAAGGGTAGGGTGTTATAAGAAAAGAAAGGGATAAAAAGAATATCAATATATTTTTTATCTCAAAATATTGTTTTTTCTTTCTGTAAACAAGGTTATAAAAAAAGTTAATCCAGCAATGAGTATAGTTCCAATAAATATTTATAAAAATGAAAGGAAAAGATGCAAAAGCGAATAGAAAAAAATTTCGCCATAGTTTCTTTTCTTTTTTAAAAATAACATAAACAAAAAGTGAAAAAAAGTATAAAACAGAAAAATACTTACTTAAAAATGAAAGTCCAAAAAAGACACCAGAAATTAAAAAATGATATTTTTTTTCGCTCTTAATTCCTTTATAAAAAAATAATCCAGATAAAAAAATAAATAAGAGTAATGGAATATCATTTGTTATTAGAAAGTTAAATAAATGGACAGGTGATAATAAAAAAATTGAGGAGATAAGATATCCAATTTCCCCATCAGTTTCTTTAATCAATTTCAATATATAAATACCTATCAATGATGTTACAAAACATGTAAATAACCTGTAATAAAAAAAATGGAATGTGTATTTTCCAAAAAGAGAAAAAAAGTAAATTAACCACCATATCATAGGAGGATGTTCGTAATAGCCAAAATCAAAATCTTTGCTTGTAACTATAAAATATGCTTCATCGCCTGTTAATGGAAAAAAATAGGAAAGTAAAATTTTTATTACTAAAGTGCAGAAAAAAATTAAAAAAAACAAATTTGAAAACTTATTTATCTCTGAATTTTTACCACTCAAGTTCTTCATCAGTATTATCTTTAGACCTGTTTGCATCAAGATAATTCTGTAATATTATCTGGGCAGATAATTTATCTATTAATTTTTTCCTTTTCTTCCTGCTTAAATCAGCAGATAGTAGAAATCTTTCAGCAAGAGAACTTGTCAATCTTTCATCCCAACCAACAAATTCAACTTCTTTAATACTTTCCTTTAATTTTGTAATGAATGCAAGTGTTTTTTCTGTTTGGATACTGAAAGAACCATCCATTCTTAAAGGAAGTCCATAAACAATTTTCCCAACATTATATTTCTCAATAAGTTCTTTTATTTTCTCTAAAACATTATCATCCATTTTAATAGTTCCAAGTCCTCTTGCAATCAAATTTTCCTCATCACTCAATGCAATTCCAATATTTTTATCACCAACATCAATACATAATATTCTCATCTTTCTCTATTTTGTAAATTATCTCAAGACCTTTTTTTAATTCTTTGACATCATGGACTCTGAAAATACTTGCCCCTTTTAAAAATGCATATACATTTGTTGCTATGGTTGGTTCCAATCTTTCATCAACTTCAAGATTTAATAGTTTCCCCATAAATGATTTTCTGCTTGTCCCTATTAAAATAGGTCTATTAAATTTTTTAAATTTATTAAGATTTTTAAGTATTTCAATATTATCAGAAACTCTTTTCCCAAAACCAATCCCTGGGTCAATAACAACTCTTTCAATATTAATACCTGCTCCTTCCAAAATTTTTATCTTCTCTTCAAAAAATTCATTTATTTCTCTTATAACATCTTGATAATATGGATTTAATTGCATATTTTCAGGAGTTCCTTTCATATGCATTAAAACATAACCACAATCGGAATTTTTTATTACATCAAGTAATTTTTTATCAATTGAAAAAGCAGAAATATCATTTATAATTTTAGCACCATTTTCAATCGCCTTTTCTGCCACTTTACTTCTATAAGTATCACAGGAAATAGGGATTTTCAACTCTTTTGATAAAATCTTTATAATAGGAATAACTCTGTTTATTTCTTCTGTTTCATCTACTGGTTTGCTCCCAGGTCTTGTAGACTGCCCACCTATATCAATTATATCAGCACCTTCTTTTTCTAACTCAATTCCTTTTTCAATTGCCCTATCCAAGTTAAAATATTTCCCTCCATTATAAAAAGAATCAGGTGTTACATTTAAAATCCCCATGATAATTGGTTTTTCTACTTTTAAAATGATGCTACCTATCTTCCAGTTCATTTCCTTTTAAGAAGTGCTTTTCTGTAATCTTCTGCTTCAAGATTTTCTATTTGTTTTATTTCTTTTTCATTAAAATATCTCAATTTCCCACAACATCTGGCCGCAAAAATAGATTTAGCTGCTTCCTCAACAATCAAACTTCTTGTATATGCTTCTTTAATTGATTCACCAACTGCAACAACTCCATGGTTTTTTAAAAGAACTACATCTGCTTTTTTTATTTCTTTACATACTGCTTTCCTTATATCCTCTCCTGCAGGGGTAACATAATCTATTAAGGGAACATTTCTTCCAAGTATAGCAACATAATCTGGGAAAAATGGTTTAAATTTAACACCAGCAGAAATAAGACCAACTGTAATCGGTGGATGGGTATGGAAAACTGCTTTAACATCATCTCTTTCAATATATATTCCAAGATGCATTGAAATTTCACATGTTGGCCTTAAATCACTTAATATCTCTCCTGTTTTTAAATTTACCTTAACCCATTGGTCTTCTTTTATTTCGTCAAGAAAAAAACCGCTTGGAGAAAGATAAACAAAATCTCCATCCCTTCCACTTATATTCCCTCCAGGTCCTGCTACAAGTCCCTTTTCAACTACTTTTTTACCATATTCAGTGAGTATCTTTCTAATTTCTTCCATTTTCATCCTTTTTTTATTTTAAAAAACTTCCTCTTTCCAATTTTAAATATCATTCCATCTTTAACCTTTATTTTTATAAATGGGTCATTTATAACTTCACCATTAATTTTAACTGCTTTCTGAACAATAAGTCGTCTCCCTTCTGATTTTGAACTAACCATACCTGTTTTATATAAAAATTCAACTATTTCTACTTCTCCATCAGAACTGACAATTTCAGGAATTTCAGACGGAAGTTCCCTTTCTTTAAAAATCCTGTTAAACTCTTTTTCTGCTTTAATGGATTCTTCTTCATTAAAAAAAATCTTAACAATTTCTTTTGCTAAAAATGATTTTGCATCTCTTGGATTTTCTTTTATTAATTTCCTATACACATCAACCTCTATATTTGTAAGGAGAGAAAAGTAATCTTCCATTAAACTATCAGGTATTGACATAATTTTCCCGAACATATCAAAAGAATTTGTATTTATTGGAATATGATTACCATAACTTTTACTCATCTTGGCCTTTCCATCAGTTCCAATAAGTATCGGCATT
Source organism: Candidatus Ratteibacteria bacterium (assembly GCA_049970595.1). GTDB lineage: Bacteria > Ratteibacteria > UBA8468 > B48-G9 > JAFGKM01 > JAMWDI01. The sequence continues at coordinate 10,386 of JBMFMQ010000026.1, forward strand.
GTTATAACAACCTGTTTTTCCTGTCCAAGATATGATTGAATAGTTCTTCCAGAAAGCAAATTAAATTTCTGTTCAGTTGCTCCTATTTCAACATCAGCATTTAAAACATAAGAATCATAGCCCTGTAAAAGTGGATATAAAAATTCATGTAGAAAAATAGGTCTTTTTTCTCTATATCTTTCTGTAAAGTCCTCTCTCTCAAGAATTTGTGCAACAGTAAAAATTGAAGTAAGTTTTATTATTTCTTCAAGGGTTAATTTTGAAAGCCATGAAGAATTATAAACAAATTCAGTTTTATCAATATCAAGAATTTTACTTACCTGTTCTTTATATGTTGAAAGATTTTTCTGTATTTCTTCAGAAGATAAAATTGGTCTTGTTTCTTTTCTTCCTGTAGGGTCCCCAATTCTTGCAGTAAAATCACCAATCAAAAAAATAACCTTATGTCCAAGATTCTGAAAATCCCTCAATTTCCTTATTGGAACTGCATGACCAAGATGAATTTCAGGAGATGTCGGGTCAATACCATATTTTATTTTCAAAGGAACATTTTTTTCTAATGAGTTTTTCAATTTTTCTCTTAATTCATTTTCCTCTATAATCTCTATAGTATTTCTTTTTATAACTTCAATCTGTCTCTCTATCTCCCTATCCATAATTATACGATATTTAATTTTTCACTCCAGACCTTTATGAAATATTCAAGGGACCTATTATAAGTTTTTTCTGCTTCTGGTGGAAAAAGGCAACCAGGAAGTTCTTTTCTTGACCAGTGAGAACTCAAACATTCACAACAAATTCCCCTTTTTGAACAACTCATATATGAACAACCACAATTTTTTAAATTCCTCTCTAAATTTAAACATTCTGCCATTTTGCCTCCTTCTTACCTAATTCTTGTTTTAGGTGTATATTTATCCTCTTCTATTTTTATAACTTCTCCACTTTGATTAAATATAACTCTTCCAAGACCAAAATAATACCAGATTTCAGTTTTATCTCTTTGCATTTTTATCTCTTCAGGACTACCAAGTATTTGGGAAACTTCATCCTTTGTCATACCTCTTTTAATTGAACTCCACTCTTCTTCACTTGGTTTAATTGTTGCCTGTGGTTGAACATATATCTGAAAATTTCTTATTGTCTTTTTCATCTCAATAAAATTCTCATCAATTTTTTTTATCTTATTTCCTATATCTTCTAATTTTTTCTCAATATCATCAACCCTTTTTTCAATTTCATCAATTTTCTCTATAATCTGTTCTAAATCAATCTCCTTTTTCTCTTTAATTTTTTCTTCTGAAAAAATAAAGATTGAAAAAATGAAAATGAAAAGAAAAATTTTTTTCATTCCAATTACTTTAACCAGATTTCCTTTTCAAGTTTCCTTAAAAAATCCCTTGCATGGATTATGTCTAATTCTGGTTTTTCTCCAACTTCTCTTTCAATTGTAAAAAATCCATCATATCCAATCTCTTTCATTGCTTTTAAATATTCAGGCCAGTTAACATCTCCTTCTCCAAGCGGCATCTCTTTCCATCTTTTCTCACCATTTTCATCAGGAAGTTTAATCCCATCTTTTGCATGTGTATGAACAATATAATTAGATAAAGTATAAACACCTTTAACAGGGTCATCACCAGCAACCATAACAAGATTTGCAGGGTCATAATTTACTTTTAATCCTGGATTTCCTATTTTATCAAGAAGTTTTTTTAGTAATAAAGCTGGTTCAGGTCCTGTTTCAGTTGCAAGAAAAATTCCTCTATCATATGCATATTTTCCAACTTCTGGCAATGACTCTTCCATTGTTTTCCATGCAATATCATTTTCATCTTCAGGGACAACTCCAATATGGGTTGTTACAACTTTAACTTTTAGGTCATATGCAAGGTCAATAACTTCTTTTGTTCTTTCTATTCTCCATTCAACTGTCTTAGGGTCTGCAAAACCATGTCCTCCAAAATCACCAACAAGAGCACTTATAACAAGTCCTAAACTTTCAACAAAATGTTTAAAATCCTCTCTCCCAGTTTTTGTCAAATTTTTTGGGTCTAAATCTCCATAAGTTGCATATGGCTGAATTCCATCAAGACCCAATTCTTTTGCTTTTTTAATACCCTCTTTAATTGGCAATCTAAAGCAATCAGGTATAACTCCAATCTTTAATTTCATTTTTCCTCCTTTTTTGTGTTTTTATATATTTCTATTACAACATCTGGACATATTATAACACATCTTCTACACCCAATGCAATCTTTGCCATTAACAACTTCTACATAATGATAACCGATTTTATTAAAATTCTCAGAAGTTTTAAAAATTCCAGATGGACAAACATCAATACATAATTTGCAACCTTTACATCTTTCTTTATTAACTTTTACTATGAATTTCATCTTCCAAAACCAAATTTTGAATACAATTTATCAAAAAATTTGTCTTTTAAAATTAATTTCGCTTTAATTCTACTTTTTTTTATCTCAATAAAATCTTCTTCATCTATATCAAATTCTTTTTGCCCATCACATATTATTTTCCCTTCAGGAGAAATATTTACCTTAATTTTTTTATCCGAAGAAAGGATTAAAGGTCTGATTGATAAAGTATAAGGTGAAAAAGGGGTTAATAAAAAACATTCTACATCAGGGAAAATTATAGGTCCCCCACATGAAAGAGAATGACCTGTTGAACCTGTTGGAGTTGAAATTATAATGCCATCTCCTCTAAAATTAAATACTTCTTCATTGTTTATTTCAACTCTAATTTCTATTATCCTTATCCCCTTCCTTTGAATTAACAAATCATTAAGTGCTCTACTTTTAAAAACTTTTTTTCTATTTTTTTTAACCTCTATTTCAAGTAAAATTCTTTCTGAAAAATTAAAATTTCCATTTAAAATTTTTTTAATTTCATCCTCAATATTTTCAGATGAATTTGTCAAAAAACCAGTTTTTCCATATTTAATTCCATAAATTAATGTTTTTTCATTTTTTAAAAAACCAATTGCCTTCAAAATAGTTCCATTTCCACCCATTGTTAGAATTAAGTCAGGGTTTTTAAAATTTTTTTCAACTACTTTTCCACAACTTTTTAACAGATTTATGATTTTTTGTTTTTCTTTTTCAATTCCTTTTATTTTTTTATTTTCCAAAATAAAAATCCTCTCAATCATTTATAAACTCCTTTATTTTTTCATATATTTTTCTTTCTGATAGTCCATATTTATCTAAAAGTAAATCTCTTTCACCATGTTCAATAAATTTATCTGGTAATCCTATCCTCATTACATCTTTTTTTATTTTAAGGTCAGACAAAATTTCAATTAAATAACTTCCAAAGCCACCAGTAATAATATTTTCCTCAATGGTTATTATTTTATCAAACTTTTTTATTTTTTCCAGTAAGTTTTTATCAATTGGGACAATTTGAGATACAGGAATAAAACTTATATTAATTTTTTCATCTTTAAGTTTCCTAAAAGCAAGATAAGAATTCAATCCACAACTACCAGTAGTTAATATTAAATTTCTATCTTCTTCCCTGATATCTTCCTTTAAATCTTCTGGTAAAATGTCTCTTGGATATCTTATAAAAACAGGCACTTTTTCAAAAACTGAATTTCTAATTATCTCTTTAAGATTTTTTAAACTGTAAGGAGCATAAATTTTAATATTAGGCATTATTCTTAAATAGGAAATATCAAAAACACCATGATGAGTTGGTCCATCCTCTCCAACTAAACCTGCACGGTCTATAAGGAAAACAACAGGTAAATTCTGTAAACATATATCATGGAAAATCTGGTCAAATGCTCTTTGAAGAAATGTGCTGTAAATTGCAATAAAAACATTTATACCAACTTTTGAAATTCCTGATGCAACAACAACTGCTGAAGATTCAGCAATACCAACATCTAAAAATCTATCAGGATATTTTTTTGCAAAACCTTCAAGACCAAGTCCTTTTTCCATTGCTGCAGTTATCACAAAAAATTCATGATTTTCTGCCATCTCTTCAAGCACTTCTCCAACAAATTTTGAATTTGTCAACTTTTCTTCAATTATTTTTCCTGTTTCAAAATTAAATGGACCTATTGAATGAAAATTTTCAGGATTTTCTTCTGAAAATCTATATCCCTTTCCTTTTTTGGTTATCACATGTAAAATCACTGGTTCTTCAATTTCTTTAACATTTTCAAGTATATCAACTAATTGTTCAATATCATGTCCATCAATTGGTCCAAAATATCTTATTCCAAGTTTTTCAAAAAAAACCCCAGGAACAATTAAAAATTTTGTTTTCTTTTCTATTTCTTTAGTTAACTTTGAAATTTCATCACCAATTGCTGGTATTTTTTTCAGTATTTCAGTAAATTCTTTCCTTGGTTTATTTATTAAAGGAGATGTTATAAATTTTGTAAGATAGTAAGATAAAGCACCTTTTGTAGGAGAAATTGACATTTTATTATCATTAAGGATAATTTTTATTTCTTTTTTAATACTTCCCAGGAAATTTAGTCCCTCAAATGTTAAACCATTTGTTAATGAACCATCTCCAATTATCGCAATTACTTTTTCTTTTTTCTCTTTAAAATCATTACCTATTTTTAGTCCTGTTGCTGAAGAAATACTTGTTCCTGCATGACCAACAAAGAAAATATCTGTTTGATTTTCGGATGGATTTGGGAATCCACTTATTCCTCCATGTTTTCTTAATGTTTTAAATTTTTCATATCTTGTCAAAATTTTATGAGCATAACATTGATGACCAACATCCCATATAATTTTATCTGGTGGAATATCAAAAACTCTATGTATTGCAACTATTATTTCAACTGAACCTAAATTTGAAGAGAGATGTCCACCATTTTTTGAAACAACTTCAATAATAAATTTTCTTATTTCCTCACACAATTGATTTAATTGGTTAATTGTGAGTTTTTTTATCAGAGAACAGTCATCTTTTATTGCTTCTAAAATTTTCATTTCTCAAAGTTTCTTTTACTTTCTCTATCATCTTTTTAATTTCATCTTTATTTGTGCTCTCATATGCTTTCAGAAAATATAAGATTGATTTTTCATAATCCTTCAATTTGAAGTATAAATATCCAAGATGTTCATAAATTTCCGGGTCTTTCTCAAGTTTTACTGCTTTTTCAAGATATTTTTTGGCATTTTTTAAATCACCCATTTTATAATATGCCCATCCTAAACTATCAAGATATGCCCCATTATTTGGTTCAATTTTACATGCTTTTTTTATCATTTCATATGCATCTTTAATATTTTTATCTTTTAAAAGATAAGAATAACCAAGATAATTTAATGCAAGGGAGTTATTTGGGTCAAGTTCTATTGCCCTTTTCATATTTTCTTCCATCTTATCAAAATCTCCAATTTTATCATATAAAACACCTATTTTAAACCTTGTTTCAGAAGAATCTTTTATTTTTAAACTTTCATTAAAATATGTCTCTGCAATCTGATAATTTTTCTCATCAAAGTATATTGAACCAAGTGTATCATAAAATTCTTTCTCTTTAAGGCCATTATTTATAGCAGACAACAACAATTCTTTAACCTTCTCATCATTTTTCTCACTGTAATAAATTATGGAAAGGAGGGAATATGTTAACTTATTTAATGGATTAATTTTTAAACTCTTTTCATAAAATTCCTTTGCCTTTTCTATCTCTCCCTTTTTTTGATATAAAATTCCAAGTGAAAGATACCCTTCCCAGAAATTTGGTGAGTATTTAATTGTTTCTAAATATTCTTTTTCTGCTTCATTAAATTTTTTCTGATTCTCATAAATTTTACCTAAATTGTAATGAAGAAGAAAATTTTCAGGATATTCATCAAGAAGGAACCTATAATGTTTTTCTGCTTTTGCATAATCATTCAAACTTACATATGTATCACATAGAATTAATCTAAAAGAATTTTTATCAGGAGACAATTTTAAACCTTTTTCTATATTCTCAGTGGCAAGTTTATATTCTTTTTCAAACAAATAAGCAAGACCAAGTCCAAAATAACCTTCAGAAATTGATGGGTCAAAAGTTATTGCTTTTTTAAAATTTTCTATTGCTTTTTTATAATTTTTTTCTTTAAGATATAAATTACCAATTTTTATATAAATATAAGGCTCTTTTTCTCCTTCCTTAATCATTTTTTGATATTCTTTAATTGCCTGGATATTTTCATCTTCATTTTCATAAATCAATCCAGAAACATATATTTTTAAAACATTATCCTTCTTCAAGACAGGTCCCATACAACTGCATAAAATTAATAAACTGAGAAAAATTAAAAATTTTTTCATTATTTTCTCTTTTTATATCTCATCGCCTTTCTTCTTTTTTTATACTTGTGCCTTTTAACTTTTTTAATCTTCCTTTTTCTTCCACATGGCATAAACCCTCCTTTTAGATTACCTTCTTAAGTGGATATTCAACTATACCATTTGCTCCAAATCTTTTTAACATAGGGATTAATTCTTTTGCTTTGTCTTTATCAATAATCGTTTCAACTGCATACCAGTTTTTATCAGTCAATGTTGATATTGTTGGTTTTTTTATAGCAGGAAGAATTTTTAAAATTTTTTTTAGATTTTTCTTTTCAACATTCATTTTAAGCCCAACTTTTCCTTCTGCTTGAAGTGCTCCCTGAAGTAATAAAGCAATATTCTCAATCTTTTCTCTCTTCCATTTATCTTTCCATGAATTTTTGTTTGCAATTAATCTTGGAGTTGATTCCATAATAATATCTATTATTTTCAAATTATGTGAATATAAAGTTGAACCTGTCTCAGTTATTTCTACTATTGCATCTACAAGATTACCTGCTTTAATTTCTGTTGCACCAAAAGAAAATTCAACTTTTGCATTCACTTTATGTTTTTTTAAATAATCTTTGGTTAAATTTACAAGTTCAGTTGAAATTATTTTCCCTTCAAGGTCATTAACACTTTTAATTTCTGACTTTTCAGGAACAGCAAGAACAATTTTAACTGGTTTAAAACCAACTTTTGAATATCTCAGTTCACAAACTTCAACAACTTTTGCTTTATTTTCAACTATCCAGTCCTTTCCAGCAATACCAGCATCAAAAGCACCAAGTTCAACATATCTTGGTATTTCTTGAGTTCTGAGCAAAACTCCTTCAATTTCAGGGTCATCTATTGTAAGGTAATAACTTCTTGAATTTGCATATATTTCAAAACCAGCGTTTTTAAAAATTGTAAATGTTGTTTCCTGCAAAGAACCTTTTGGTAATGCAAATTTAATCTTATTCACTTTCTTCTCCTTCTTTAAAAAATCCAATTTTTCTATATTTTTTATACCTTAATTCAACAAGTCCATCAACTTTTATCGTTTTCAATTCCTTTAAATTTCTTTCAATTACTCCTTTCATAATTTCAAATGTTTTCTGCCAGTCATTATGTGCTCCTCCAAGAGGTTCCGGTATTATTTCATCTATTATTCCAAGTTCAAACAAATCTTTTGCAGTTAATTTTAATGCCTTTGCTGCCTCTTCTACATTTTCTTGATTCTTCCATAAAATTGAAGCACATCCCTCAGGTGAAATAACTGAGTAAATTGAAAATTCCTGCATTAAAATTCTGTCACCAACTCCTATACCAAGAGCACCTCCACTTCCACCTTCTCCAATTATAATACTTAAAATATGGGTTTTTAAAAGTGACATTTCAAAAATACTTGTTGCTATTAAAAGTGCCTGACCTCTACTTTCTGCTTCAATATCAGGATGTGCTCCTGGTGTGTCAATAAATGTAATTATTGGAAATGTAAATTTTTCTGCAAGTTTCATTATCCTTATTGCTTTTCTATATCCCTCAGGATGTGCCATTCCAAACTTTCTTTCAATATTTTCCTTGGTATCCCTTCCTTTTTGATGACCAACAAAACAAACTGTCATTCCCATAAACTTTCCAAACCCACTTATAATTGCAGGGTCATCCTTACAAACCCTATCTCCATGAAGTTCAATATATTCATCAAAAATATTTTCTAAATAATCAAGTGTATGGGGTCTATTTGGATGTCTTGCAATCTGAACTATTTGCCATGAAGTTAAATTTGAATATATTTCTTTTTTCTTTTCTGTTAATAACTGTTTCAATTTTAATATTTCTGCATTTTTTGTGTTTGTGTCATATCTTTTATTCTTTTCAATTTCTTCAATTTTCTTTTCAATCTCCTCAATTGGTTTTTCAAATGGCAAGTATTTTTTTTCCATTTATATTATCCTCGGAACTTTGAAAAAATCACTTTCCTTATCAGGTGCATTTTTAAGTATATCCTCTTTTGAAATTGAACTATCAGATTGGATATCTTCTCTGAAGACATTTTTTACTGGAAGAACATGATAAGTTGGTTCTATATTTTCTGTATTCACTTCATTCAATTTTGATATATATTCAAGAATTGTTTCTAATTCTTTTTCAAACTTAATTTTATCCTCCTCTTTTAGTTCTATTCTTGCTAATTTACTCAAGTATTCAACATCTTCCCTTTTTATAATTTTTTTCTCCATATTCAAATTAGTAAGTTTTTACTGAACCCCATTAGTTATTTTCGCTTTCCTTATATTATACCACATTCTTAAGTTTTTTTCTTAAAGGGGTTTAAACCCCTTTAAAATCCCCAAAAGGTATCAACTC
>JBMFMQ010000027.1:0-18959 GCA_049970595.1 Candidatus Ratteibacteria bacterium
GCTGGTCCTTCTGGTCTTTCAGCAGGTATTTTTTTATCCAGGGATAAAATTCCAACATTAATAATAGAAAGATTTTTAGCAGGCGGTAATATGCTTTTAACAGAACTTATAGAAAATTATCCCGGCTTTCCCGAAGGAATAACAGGTTTTCAACTTGCAGAAAATATGAAAAGGCAGTTTTTAAAATTTGGTGGAGAGATTAAAAATGGAGAGGTTGAAAGAATTGAATTGAAAGGTTATAAAAAAATAGTTAAACTTGTTGATGGAGAAAATATTGAATGTGATGTTTTAATAATTGCTTCTGGTTCAAAAAGAAAAAAACTTGGAGTAAAGGGAGAGGATGAACTTACTGGTAAAGGAGTATCTTACTGTGCAATATGTGATGGTGCTTTTTTTAAAGATAAAGATGTTGCTGTTATTGGAGGGGGAGATTCTGCTTTAGAAGAAAGTATTTATTTAACAAAATTTGCAAAAAATGTTTATCTAATTCACAGGAGAGAAAATTTCAGAGCAAAAAAGTATTTACAGGATGAGTTAAAGAAAAATGAAAAAATTAAAGTGTTTATACCTTATACTTTGAAGGAAATAAAAGGAGAAGAAAAAGTCAAAGGTGTAATTATTAAGAATGTAAAAGAAGGGAATGAAACTGAATTGAATGTTGAGGGTGTTTTTATTTCTTGCGGACAGAAACCAAATACTGATTTTTTAAATGGGATTATAAAGATGGATGAAAATGGATTTATAATTGTGAATGAGAAAATGGAAACAAATATATCAGGGATTTATGCATGTGGAGATGTAATAAAAAAATCTCTTTATCAGGTTGTAACTGCTGCAAGTGAGGGAATGATTGCTGCTTTTTTTGCAGAAAAGTATATTGAAAAACTGAGAGAGGAGATTTAAATTGTTTGAAGGAGAATAAAAATGATGAAAAAATCTTTTCTTTTAATTGGTTTTGTTTCAGGTATCTTATGTTCTTCTTTTAAAAATACCATTCAATTTGAAAAATGGCCACAGATGAGATTTAAAAATGTAAGGATTTTAATAGCAAAGGGTGAACTTTCAAATCAGGGATTTGCAGGTGCTTCTTTAAATGAAATGGAAAACACAATAATTATATTTCCAGATGTTCCCAAAAATACTTTCTTTACAAATGTTGACCAGGGTTTTGGACCTGTAAAGGAAGATATTAAGATTTATTACCTTGATAGAAATTTCAAAATTATTAAATCAGAAATAATGAAAAAAGAAAAGGGTATATCAATCCCTCCAGAAAATACTTATATTGCAATAGAGGGCCTTCCCTAATAACTTTTTAACTTTTGAGAAATAATGATAAAATATTCTAAAAAATGAAAAAGATATTTTTTATTTTTTACTGCTATATTTCTTTTGCACAAACTGTTTCCTTAATTAATCCTTATAAAGATATAAAATGGGAAAATGTTAAAAGATGTAGGATAAATTTACATACCCATACAGACCAAAGTGATGGGAAATTTAAACCTGAAGAAGTGATTTCCCTTTATAAAAAGAAAGGATATTCTGCAATTTCAATAACAGACCATAATAAATTTGTTTTTATAAAAGAAAAGGAAATAATTTTAATTCAAGGGATTGAACTTGGAAAAAAACAACATCACATTTTGGCTTATTTTAATTTCAAAATTCCTGAAAATTTAGAAAATCTTGATGAGGAAGAAATTATTAAGAATGTTTCTGATAAAAATGGCTTTTCTGTTTTTGCCCATCCTGGAAGATATGAAAGGAGTATTTCCTTTTATGTTAATCTATTTAAAAAATATCCAAATTTAATTGGAATAGAAGTTTTAAATCCATCAGTTCAGATAAAAAAAGGAAAGATTTATGGAGATACAGATATATGGGATGAGATATTAAAAAATATGATGCCTGATAGACCTGTATGGGGATTTGGAAATGATGATTTTCATGATATAACTCAATTTTCAATAAATTGGAATGAATTTTTGCTTGAAAAATTTGATAGAGAAGAAATTAAAAAAGCAATGAAAAATGGGAAATTTTATATATGTTCAGCAATAAAGGGTTATAATATGCCTTATTTAAAGAAAATTCTGGTAAATGAGAAAAATGGAGAAATTGAAATAAAATGTAAAAATTATAAGGAAATTAAATGGATTTCAAATGGGAAAATTATAGGATATGGAGAAATGATAAATTACAAAAAAAATCCAGAGATTGAAAAATATATAAGAGTTGAAATTTATGGAGAAAAAGGATATATTTATTTAAATCCGTTTGGAATAAAAGGAGTAAAAAATGAGTAAGAAAATAGCATTTGATGCAATAAATTTGAAGATGGAAAGTAGGGTTGCACATACAGAATATAGTATGGGATATCATGATGAATATATAACTAAAATAACAGGTCTTCATCAGGAGCATCCTTATAGAATGAGGAAATTTTATGAAATATGGGATTTTGATTTATTATGGATAACCGATGATGGACTTTTTGGAAACTGGCTTGAGAGAGGAAGGGCTACTGACATGGGACATGCTATATATGCAAAAAATGGTTCTGATAAAAGAGAAAAGAAAAATTGTCCATTTAAAGATGTTTTTGAGGTTTGGGATTTTGACCCTGCAAAAGAGTATGGTTTCCCTGATTTTAAAAACCAGGTAAATTCATATGAGGAAAAATATAGAAAATTATGTGAAGAATTTCCTGAACAAGTGATAACAGGTGGATATTACAAAACAATTATTTCAGGACTTATTCAAGCATTTGGATGGGAGATGCTTTTACTTTCTGCAAGTGATAAAAATAAGTTTGAAAAATTAATTGATAGATTTTTTAATTACACTCTTTTTTATATGAAGGCATGGAGTGAAACATCTGTAGAAGTAATAATTCAGCATGATGATTTTGTCTGGTCAAATGGTCCTTTTATTTCTCCTGATTTTTATAGAAAGGGAATTATTCCAAGATATAAAGAATTGTGGAAAGTATTGAAAAGTAAAGGAAAAAAAATTTTATTCTGTTCAGATGGAGATTTTCATATGTTTGCAAAGGATATAATTGAAGCAGGTGCTGATGGTCTTATTTTTGAACCAGTAAATGATTTTGGTTTTATGGTTGAAAATTTTGGAGATAGTGTAGTTCTCGTTGGAAGTTATGTTGATTGCAGGGATATGACATTCGGTAAATGGGAAAAAGTAAAAAATGATATTGACAAGACACTTTCCTTGGTCAAAAATGGAAAATGTAAAGGACTTATATTTGCTGTAGGAAATCATATACCTGCCAATGTTTCTGATGATATGTGTGATAGATATATAAAATATTTGAAGGAAAACTGGTATTTGAAATAGATTATTCCTTGCAGGCATCAACAAAAGCAATTATATTTTCAATAGGAACCTCGGGCTCAAGAATATGTGTAGGAGATAAAATCAAAGCACCATCATATCCAATTTTTTCTTTTCTTTCTTTTACAACTCTTTTAACTTCATCAGGTGTTCCAAAAGGCATTGTTGATTGAGTTCCTATTGTACCATCAAAAACAAGATATTTCCCATATTCTCTTTTCAATTTATATATATCCATACATTCTGGCTGAACTGGATTTAAAATTGTAACTCCTATATCTATTAACTCTCCAATTATATCCTCAATATTTCCATCACTGTGATACCATATCTGAATATCTTGTTTTATACTTTTTGCCTTTTCATAAACCTTTTTCCATCTTGATTTTATAAATTTTCTCCACATATTTAAAGAAAACATTAAACTTTTCTGATTTGCAACATCATCTCCTGTTATTATCATATCAACTCCTGCTTTTGCTGCAAGTTCTGCAATTTTAATATTCCTTTCTGTAAATCTATCAAGTATATATTCACACCAACTCGGATTTTCAACCATATCCATTAAAAATTCCTCATATCCTCTAATCTGCCAGGAATTTTCATACATATGTCCTATCCAACTTACAGCAACTTTCCCTTCTTTATGTGCATTTTCTACCTTTTCTTTCATACCACAAGAATTAAATCTTTCACTTTCTGGAAAAGGGAATTCTTCAATTTCTTTTAATGATTTTACATTTCTTAAAGGACTTATATATCCAGTAAAGTGATAATATTTTGCAGGGATTTCAAGAACACCAAGGTTATTTATAAATGCACCCTCTGGAATATTAATATCTTTATAATATTTTGAAAAATCAACTTCTATTTTTTCTTCCTCTGGCTGGACACTTACTCTGTCAAAAAAGCCAAAGAATTCATTTATATTTTCTTCTTTTATACCAAATTTCTCACAAACTCTTTTCTTTAAATCAGGTGTAAAACTTGCATAATATAGAAATTTTGTATGCGGTATATGTTTTGTTGTTTTTTCAAATATTTCAATTTGTTTCATATCTCATCCTTATTGCCTATAAATATACCATAAAAGTAAAGTAGAGCCTAAAACTGAGACAATACTGAAAGGAAGACCAATTTTTATAAAATCAGAAAATTTTATCCTATAACCATTCTTTTTTAATAATCCAACTGCCACAACATTACAACTTGCTCCTATTGGTGTGATATTCCCTCCAACACATGTTCCAATTAAAAGACCAAAAAGAAAAACATAAGGATTTGTATTCAATTTTTCACATAAAATCTTTATTCCTGATATCATTGCCATTGTATAAGGGATATTGTCAACAAATGCTGAAATAAATACACTTATCCATACAATCATCAAATAAATAATAAATTGACTTTTTCCTGTTTTTAAAAGAAAATTGGCAATATCCTCAATAAATCCAACTTTTTTTAAAGAACCAACAAGAACAAAAATACCTATAAGTAAAAAGAAACTTTCCCAGTCAATTTCTTTTATATTTATTTTTTCTGCTTTTTTTATAAAAAACCAAACAATCCCTATAATACCGTAAGTAAGACATATAAAAGCAGGGAAATAGGAAAATTTCTCTTGAAAGAATGAAGTTATTGCAAGAGAAAATATAAGTAAAATCAGTAAAAATGTAGGCAAAAGAGAATTTATCTTATGTTTTTCTTCAAATTTTTTATGTATTTCTTTTTCTTTTTTGAAAAATAAATAAAGAACAAATAAACCTAAAATACTTCCAAATTCAACAAAGAAAAAAATCCCTAATTTACCATTTAAAGTTCCAAGTTTACTGCCAGGCATATAGAAAAAATCATTAAAATTTAAGTTTGATTCCATTGCAAGTATTATACTTGGACTATCTCCAACCATTGTAGCACAACCTTGTAAATTTGAACTTACTGCCATACCAATAAAAAGAGACACTGGATTTATCTTATATTTTTTTGTAAATTCAAGAGCAACTGGAGCCATAATCATAATTGTAGCAACATTTTCAACAAAAGCAGAAATTAAACCAGTAATTACGCATATAAGCAAAAAAATGATGCCTGTTTTATATTTCTTTTCAACAATTCTGTCAACTATATATCCTGGAACACCTGAATATGCAAAAAGATATGATAAAATACTTGTTCCAAGAAAAATTCCAAGGACATTATAATTTATAAATTTAAAAATCTCACCCAATTCAATAACCTTTAAAATCAAAAGAAAAAAAATACCTCCAAAAACAAAATATAAAGATTTTTCTCTTTTTAAAATAATACCAATATAAGCAACAAAAAAAATAAAAAGTGTTATGATTTTCATTTTGGTTTTATTTTACAACTTTTTTTCAGTTGTTCCAACACCGATGGGTTATAAAAAACCTAAAACTTTTTCTCCCCAAATTTTTAATCTTTCTTTTAATTTTTTTTGAGGACCTATATAAATTACCTTTACACCAAGGCTCTCAAGACTAATAGATATTTGTTGATTAAATTTCATTTCTTTTTTATTCATATAATCAAAAATAACTTCTCCTTTTTTAATCTCAAAAGGCAATCTAATCTTTATTTCATTTATATTTTTATCCTCATGATTAAAAATAAACAATACTTTTTCATCTTCAATTTGCCATCCATCTATTGAATAATTGTAATTATTTTTGTCTTCAAATATTTCTCCTTCAATCTTCTTTCCATTAACAAAAAAATCTTCAAAATCACTTATAATTGTATTGACTATTCCAAGGTCATACAATCTCCTTCCATCTTCTAATAAAAGTTGTCCATAATAAATACTATATCCCTGGGCTCCCACTGTAATTGCTTTTAATGCCTGGTTTCTTAAAAGTTTATAATTTGTTTGTCTTGCTTCATTATTTATCCATAGATTTATTGGCATGTTTTTAACCCTCTTTTTAAATTTTCCAATTTCTTCCTCCCAATATTTAAGAGTTGCCGGTGAAAGTTCATACATACTTGGACCTGCTATATCTATTGATTTATATTCTGCAAGCATTTCCCAATTACATCTATGCTCTGGTTCATAAAGCCCCCCATAATTTGCAAACTTTGCATCTGGATTTACTTCTTTAATTGTTTTATTTATCTTTGCAAATATAATTGCCTGCTGCCAGTCAGCAAATTCAAGCCATTGTTTTTTATATTTCAATTTTATTTCTTTTGGTCCCAATTTTTCATCTTCTGGTATATTATATCTTTTTTTAAATTCTCTAATACATCTATCACAGAAACAAACATCCCAACTATAAGGTCCTTCTGTATTATGCCATATATCATTTCCATTTTCAGTTACAAGTTTCTGAACAAGTTTTTTTGTATTTTCAAAAGCATTTTCATTTTCAATTAAGACCATAGGACAAACTGTGTCAATTCCCATATATTTTGCTTTTTTGCCTTCAAAATTAACTGCATAGTCATCCGGATTTTCTTTTAACCATTCATTATCCCACCAGAACCACCAGAAACTTGGTCTTACCCTTATCCCTTCCTTATTCAATGCCTCTTTTATTTCTTTGTTATATGCACGATAAACAATTAAATTTAAACCAGCATCTTTAAATGAAGATGCTGTCTTTATTGCTGCTTCTTTTTTGTCTTTATCTTTTACTGAATCCTGAATTACTCCAAACCACCATTCAAATACACCTGTTTCTATTTTCTTTGGTAATTTGGCTTTAAAGGCTGGAATAACATCCACATTATATATATTTTCTTTCTCTTTGATTTTTCCATCCCCACTTTCAAGATGAAAATATATATTAAATGACTTTAAATCTGTTTTCCCAAAATAAAATGGCAAAATAATTCTCTCATAATTACGCTCTTCATCTTGAGATGGCAATTTTCCCGGTGAGATTTCCTTTGAAAATTTAAGTTTATATCTAACAAAATCTAAATTATCCTTTGTCAAAATTTCTTGTTTTACTTCTTCAAGGGGGAAAAACTGTCCATAACTAAAATTATAATTTCTATCCAAAAATAAAAGTTGAATCTCTTTTGGAACTTCAAGAATTAAAGAAAATTTTTTGGGATTTGGTGTATAATTTCCAAATAAGAATATAAATGTGTGGTATGTATCCTGTTTTAAATAAAGTTTATTCCCATAACTTAATGGCCATAATTTACTTACAAGTCCAGTATAACCTGTTTTTTCAAATATATTTGTATAAAAAGGAATTCCTGTTTTTGAAGTGATATCAAAACTTAAATTATATCCCTTTTCTATATATCCTTTCTGGAAAAAAGAGATAATTTCTTTTTCATTTTTATTTAAATCAATTTGATATATCTTTTCAATTCCTTTATTATCTGGTATAGATATTGATATTCTTAATTGCTCACTTATTTTTTCATCAAAATTTACTATTTCACTTATAATACCTATTGTCTCTTTTGCCTCAAACACTGTAATTTTTACTGGAGTTAATTTTGGAGAAAATATCAGTTGACCAAATTTATTTATTTGGTGAAAACCCCCTACTCCACTTGTTTCATTCCAAGAACTTAATTCTTCTTCAGGTCTTCTTTCCCTGCATATGTTAAATCCCCAGATTTCTCCATCTTTCGGATATCTACCAAACATTGAAAAAGGAATTGAAACTTCAACCTGCCAGAAATTATCAAAAATTTTTCCTTTTGCTTTCCATCTTTCAACCAACCCTTTATTATCATATTTTTCACCAAGTGGATTTACAACAAATTGAAAATAATCAGTCCCACAAGGTTGAACGAATATTTCAATGCAATCATCATTCCAAACATGTCCACCTGTCTTTTGTTCCGTTCTTAAATTTTTTATATTTTCTTCGTAACATTTAACAGAAAAATAAATATTCTCTTTGTCATAAAAGGCAGAAAATTCTGTCTGTTGAGAAGAAAGATATGGGTTTGTTTTATTCCAATCAAATTTATAAAAATTCGTCTCTTTTCTTAAATCTCTCCATACATCTTCCTCAATTTCTCCATCAATCTTAATATCTCCCTCTTTGAAAAACACAGGATATATCTTTTTCTCATTTGAAAATGAGTAAGTACTTGGGAATGTATCTCCTAAGTCAATATTTTTAATTATATCTTCTGGAGATAAATTTTCAAAAGGAATTATTCTAAATTGTCTTCTTGTTAAAAAATCTCTCTGTGCGATTTTTATTCCAAGACAAGGCCCTCCAAATAATCTATAATGGTGCCAAGCAGGATCCGGGTCAAAATTATAGTCTCTTATAATAATAATTCCATATTTTCCTTTATTATATCCGCATATCCATCTTGAATCTTTCACTTCAATGAATTTATCCCAGTATCCTCCAAGATTTTCTGGAGTAATGCTGTTATTTCTCCATATTATCTGGTTTGAATCTTTTAAATTGAAATAAAGTGAATATTCAAAAGAAAAGGATGTTTTTCTTTTTTCCGATTCTGTTATATAAGTTATGTATGGTTTCTCCTCTTCCACTATAAAATAATCCCTTACATAAAAATCATCAAAATTTCTTAAAACAACAAGTTCAATCTTCTTTTCATTTCTTTTTATAAAATATTGGAGTTTTTGAACACCTGTGGGTATCCAGTAATTAACTGTCTTGTATTTCCCCTTTTCTTCCGTAGGGTATAATTTAACAAATCCAGGAACTACATCACATAAATTTTTATTCCCAATCCTTATATTTGCTGTACCATAAGAAGAATTTAAATTAAATACTATCTCTAATTTCCCATTTTTAACTTTTAATAACTCTTTCTCCTGTTCCATTTTTATCTCAGAAAAGAGATTACAGGAAAAAATTAACAAAAGTATATAAAGATAGAAATTCATTTTTTCCTCCCATCTCAAATCTTTCTAAATTTTAACAATCAATAAAACCATCCAGAATACCAGTGATAAAAAGTGCCTCCTCTATGTCCTGGAGGAAGGTCTGTTGCATTTTTAAATGTGTCTTCTGGTTTTAATGCTTCACAATGGCCATCAACCATAACAACATTTATCATCCTATTATGCCTTGGTGAAGGGCCTCCATTCATACTAGCATAGTAAACCGAAGGGAAAACATATGTTTCATAATCGGGCGGAGTACCTGAACTATAAATTTGGTCCTTAGTTCTATCATAAGGCAATCTTGGGTCTGCAAGATATTTACCATCACATATCATAATAATCCTTTCTTGATACCTGACTTTTGAAAGTTTTACCCATTGAAATCTATCCTGAGTTTGTGGATAAAGATAAAAATTCCTTCCACCAAGAAAAACATTGAGAGTATATGAAGGTCCTCCAAAAGGACCTCTATGACTTGGACATCTAAAAACACCTCTTGGACCACCATATTGGTATTGAGCATCAGGATAATTTAGATATTTTGCAAGTGCTCTGTGTATTCTTCTTGCTGAATAATGAGGAAAATACTCATCATAATCCAGTAGATACATATGCATTGCCTGACCAAGTTGTTTTAGATTACTCATACATAAAGCACTTCTCGCCCTTTCTCTTGCTTTACTTAATGCAGGTAAAAGCATTGCTGCAAGGATGGCTATTATAGCCACCACAACAAGCAACTCTATTAATGTGAAGCCATGTTTTTTTATTTTTCTTTTCATTTTATTTTTCCTCCTTTCTTTTTTATTTTTTTCTTTTTTATCCCGAATTTTTATATCTTACCCTCATATTCCATCACCTCCCTTCTTTTACATGAGTCTCTTATTACAAGTTTTAATGGCAATATTATTTGTTCTTTCTTTAAAGATAATTTTTTCATTTCTTTTTTAAGCAAATCAAACCCATTTTTTGCAAGTAAGTCAATTGGCTGAGAAATTGTAGTTAAAGGTGGATTTAAATGAGAACATATTGGGAAATCATCAAAACCAATTAATGAAAAATCATCAGGGATTAATTTACCTGCTTTTCTTATTGCCTCAATCAAATATAATGATAGTGTTATTCCTCCTGTTATAAAAGCATCAGGTAATTTTTTAAGTTTTAAAATATCTAATAAAAGTTTTTGTGTCTCATTTTGCCAGTTAAGATTACTATCAAAAACTGATGCACTTGCTTTTATTTTTCTCTCTTTGCAATAATTTAAAAACTCTTTATATCTTTCATAAGTATCAAAACTCTCTGGACTTCCACCGATGAAAAATAAATATTTATGGCCTGTTGAAATCAGATAATCAACTGCTATTTTTATCCCCATCTTATTGTCAGAAGCCACATAATTTACATCTTTTCTTTCTAAATTTGCTCCAATAAAAACTGCTGGAATTGAAAATTTGCTAACCCTTTTTATAATATTCTTTTGATTTCTATATGGATTTAAAATTATTATTCCATTTGACTCTTTTGTTGTTTCCGCAAACTCAATTTCTTCTTTCTCTAAATTTTTTAAAATTATTGTATATCCATTCTTTGTTATAACTTTTCTTAATTCTTTTATTAAAATATCTTCATAAGTATTCTGTGCTATTTCCAGTTCTTTATGGAGCTGCCATGGTGAAAATATTGTTATTTTCTCAATTGACAATGTTTTTTTGTTTACAAAGGTCCCTTTCCCTGAAATTCTATAAAGAACCCCCTGATTTACAAGGTCTAAAATTGCTCTCCTTACAGTGCCCCTACTTACATTAAAAATTTTTGCAAGTTTTTCTTCCTGTGGTAGTGGTTTATCTGTAAAATTGTTTTCTTTTATATACTTTTCTATTTCCTTTCTTATCTGATAGTGGAGTGTTATTCCATATTCTCTTTTTATTCTTGTTTCCATTTTATTTGTTTAAATGTTTATACATATTATAATCATAAAAAATTTTTTTGTCAAGTCAAAAATTTCTTATTTAACTCTGGCAAATGGAAAGAAATAGAACTGGATATTTTAGGTAAATAAAGTATAATATTGGAAAAAAGGAGGGAAAAATGGAAAATTTAATTATAATGCATGTGAATTATATGGAACAGGGGCAATCCTTAGATGAAGTATGCAAAAAGGCAGTAAAAATTGGATTTGATGGTGTTGAATTCAGGAGAAAAATGGAGAATATGAGTAATTCTGAATATATTGAAAATCTTGCAAAAGCCGTAGAAAAATCAAAACTTAAATATGTATTATTTGGTGGTCCAGGACCTAATCTGATGAACCCTGATCCGGATGTAAGAAAAAGAGAAATTGAAGATGCAATAGATTTTTATAAAAAAGCGTCAAAATATTTTAAACTCACTGTCTGCAATACTATGACAGGTTCTCTTATAAACCAGGATTTTTCCTATTTTGAATTTGAAAAACATGGTTCAAACTTTGCAAAACAGGAACACTGGGAATGGGCTGTTGAAGGATTTAAAATACTTGGTGATATTGCTGAAGAACTTGGATTTTATTTTGCATTTGAAATTCACAATTGTTATTTACACGATACTGCTAAAAGTTCAAAAAAACTTGTTGATTTAATAGGAAAAAAGAGTGTTGGAATCAATCTTGACTATGGAAACATAATTCTTCGTAAAGATGCCACTTCTTTAAAGGATACAATAGAAATATGCAAAGAAAAATTATATTATGTACATCTTAAAAATTTGTTTATTTTAAAGGGACTCAGTGTTTTAAATTATATTGTATGTTCTTTAAAAGATGGTGTTATAAACAATAGAGAGTTTTTAAAAATACTTAAGGAGAAAAATTATAAAGGACCGATATGTATTGAAAGTCCGAGAGAAGGAGATAGAGAATATTTTGCAGAAGAAGATTTTTCATATATTAAATCTGTTATTTCTGAGATTTCATAAATTTATTTTTTATAAAATCTTCCTCCATATTCAATAAATACTTCACACATTGCTTTTATTTTTTCTTCACTATGACCAACTGCTTTTGGACTACCATACCATTTACCTATAAATCCACCATTAAATTTTCCAAAATAATCAATCAGTTTTTTTGCATAATTTTTAACATCCTCTATAGTCCCTTTTACCATTGTATTCTGAATATCAACAGGACACCAAAAACATATTCTTCCTCCAAATCTTTCACTTAAATATTCTACTCCCATATTTTCCTGTTGGTCCATTTGAATTACATTTAAATTTGCATCTATAAGACCATCAAGAATATCAACTATATATCCACAACTATGAAGAAATGTTAAAATCCCTTTATCTTTTGCAAATCTATATACTTTTTCATATTTTACTTTCCATACCTTATACCATATTTCTGGTTTTACCATCAATCTATTTTGAAGTCCCCAATCATCACAAGAAATAATTCCATCAACTCCTATTTCAGAAAATCTTTCAATAGATATAATTGCAATTTCACATAGTTTATCAAGTAGTTTATCAAGTTTTTCTGGATATAAATAAGGGTCTGTCCATGCTGCTTCATGTCCTCTTAAATATTCAAGACGATGGATTAAACTGAAAGGAATACTGGCAAGAACAAATTTTTCTTCTTTATTATTTTCAATAAGTTTTTTTGCAGTTATATATCTTTCTTTTTTCTCATAATCAGGAAATCTTACCTTTGACCAGTCAGAATAGTCACTTAAAGGATGAAATTTAACCTGCCCCATAGTTAAATCACCAGGCAATTTTTCCCATATACATCCAAATTCATCCATCCATCTTGTTTCTGTTTGAATAGGTGGTTTCCAGTCAGGTTCAGGGTCTGGTCCAACATATAAAAAATCACTTCCATAGGGTTGAGGTAAATCATATGGTATTCTTTCTGGTCCTTTAAATAAAATAGCCCTTTTAACAATTTCCCTTGGTGTCATAAATCCTCCCTGTATTGATAGGGTTTTATTGAAATTTTATTTAAAAAATCTCCTTCCTGCTTATAAAATTTTGATAGAGTAAGGTTCTGCAAATTTTTTATTTCTATTTCCCTTGCTATATAAAAAGAAATTATTTTGTCAATTCCATATGGCATTATTCTTCCTACCTTCAAATAATCAATTAAAATCCTATACTTTTCAATTTCAATGTTGATTTCAGAAAATTGTATTTCCTTTTTATATTTAGAATTAAACGACTTTTTCAAAATATCTTCATTTAAAAAATATTCAACCTTTATATTCCCATTTTCAATAAATTTTGAAAATTCAATTTTCTCTTCAAAAATTTTTAAATTAAGATATGTTTCAAGATTTGCAAAGTCAATTTCAATTTTTACATAATTTTTTGTAAATTCAGAGATTTTTTCTGCAATTTTATATAAAGTTTGATAATAGTCAATTTTAAGTAATAGAATCTTATTTTTTATTTGCTCTGAACTTCTAATAATCTTAAAACCACTTTTTAAAAATTCAGGAATTTTTGAAATATCATTTTTTTGGAATGCTTCTTTAAGCGTATAAAAATTTATGTTCCCATAGAATGAATAGTTTTCCTTACCTTCAACTATAACAGCAAGATTATGATAATCATATTTTAGAAGGAAAAAATAAACAATTTCTCCTTCAAATGTTTTTTTTATTTCTTCAATGAGTTTCAATCTTTCATTTTCAAAAAAATTTAATATATCTTCTGGAACAGAAATATGGGGAATTTTAAAAAATGTTCCTTCAAGTAAATTTATAAATTCTTCAATTGTTCTACTTTCAATAAGTCTTTTCAACTTTTCATAATTGATGAATTTTTTCTCAAGGGAATTTATTCTTCCGCTTAAAGTATAAATGTCTAACATAAAAACTCCTTTAATTTTTTAAAGTCATCTCTCATTACCTTTAAAATCTTTCTATTGTAAATTGCATAAGCAGGATGAAATACTGGAAAAACTTTAAAATTATTTAATTTGATAATTCTTCCATGCATTTCAGTTATTCCTTTATTTTTTTTAATTGAATAATTTTCAAATATAAATTTTAAAGCAATATCTCCAAGACAGCAAATAATTTTTGGTTTTATTATTTCAATTTGTTTTATAAGATATTCTTTACATTTCTCAATTTCATTTTTCTTTGGTCTTCTATTTCCCGGAGGCCTACATTTAACAACATTTGTAATATAAACATTTTTTCTTTTTAGACCAATTGTATCAAGAAGAAAATCAAGTATTTCCCCTGCCTTTCCACAAAATGGAATTCCTTTTTCATCTTCATTTTTGCCTGGTGCTTCTCCTATAAATATGACTTTTGAATAAGGGTTTCCACTCCCGAAAACCACATTTTTTCTCTTTTTATATAAATGACATTTTTTACATAATTTTGCTTCTTTTTCAATTTCCTTTAACTTTTTACTTTTCATTTTTTTATTATGCCTGTTATCTCATTTTTTTGTCAATTGCTTATATGTTAAAATTTTAAAAAGGAGTATTTATGGGAAAAATTGAAGAATTAAAGATAAAATTACTTAAAATATTTAAAGAAAGGGCAATTGTTTTTAAAGAAGTGAAACTTTCAAGCGGAAAACTGAGCAATTACTATATTGATGGAAAACTAATAACACTTGACCCTGAAGGAATATATCTTATAAGTAAAATTATTTTTGAAATGATAAAGGATGAAGAAATAAATGGAATTGGAGGACTTACTCTTGGAGCAGACCCTATAGCAGCAGGTGTCTCATTAATAAGTTTTATAGAGAAAAAACCTATTTATGCATTTATTGTCAGGAGTTTTCAAAAAGAGCATGGAATGGGGAAATTAATTGAAGGAAATATAAAAAAAGGATGGAATGTTGCAATTGTTGATGATGTTGTTACAACAGGTTCTTCATTAGTAAAATCAATTGAGGCAGTTGAAAGTTATGGTGCCATTGTTAAAAAAGTTATATGTATTGTTAACAGAAAAGAAGGTGCAGATGAAGCATTAAAGAAGAAAGGATATAAACTTGAAGCAATTTTCACAAAAGAAGACCTTCTTTCTGAAAATGGAAAAGTTTGATGAAATTATAAAAAAGGCACTGGATGAAGACATAGGAAGCGGTGATATAACTACAGATGGGATTTTTTCTAATAATTTTTTTGTTTCTTCTGATTTAATATGTAAAAGTAAAGGAGTATTATGCGGGCTTGAGGTTTTTAAAAAAGTTTTTTTATTACTTTCTTCTGATTTCAAATTCAATTTTAAATACAGAGATGGAGATTATGTAAAAAGAAAAACAAAAATTGGTGAAGTTATAGGTCCAATAAGAGAATTGTTAAAAGGAGAAAGGACTGCATTAAATTTTTTACAGCAACTATCTGGAATAGCAACTGAAACAAGAAAACTTGTAAGAAAGGCAGATGGGAAATTCAAAATATATGATACAAGAAAAACACACCCAAATTTAAGAGGACTTGAAAAATATGCTGTAAAAGTTGGTGGTGGAGAAAATCATAGGCAAGGTCTATATGATATGGTTTTGATAAAGGATAATCATATTAAAGCAATTGTTGAAAAAGATAAAATTGATAAAATTTCAGCAATAAAAACAGCAATCCAGAGAGTAAAAAAATATGTAGGTGGTAAATATAAAATTGAAATTGAAGTTGGTAATTATATAGAGGCAATGAATGCATATCTGGAAGGAGTTGATATAATTATGTTTGACAATGCAAATATTAAGGAGATAAAAAAGTTCTGTAAGTTTGTAAAAGGTAAAAGAAATTGCGAAATTGAAGTCAGTGGGAATATTGATTTTAAAAAATTGAAAATTTTAAAAAATCTTGATATTGATAGAGTTTCTGTAGGTTATATTACACATTCAGCAAAAGCAGTTGATTTCTCATTGAAGATTAAAAAAGTAATATGAAGAATTTTTCAAAACTTCCGGCTGAGGAAAAAATAATCTGGTCACTTTCCTATGCCTGGTTTTTATATGAAAATTTATCAGAAGATAAAAAAAAGATATTTAAAAAATACAGAAATAAATGGAAAAAGACATTGAAAACAAAATTTTGAATATATTAAAAAAACTGATTGAAGAGAATATTGATTTTTATATTGTCGGAGGAATGGCTCTTGTTCTTTATGGAATCCCAAGGACAACTCTTGATATTGATATTATTATTCCAGGAGATAAAGAAATAATTTATAAGATATTTGAAATTTTTGAAAAAGAAAATTTTAAAACCGAACAAAAAGATATTCTTTCAGTTAACACTGTTGCTTTAATTGAAGGGCAATGGATTACTTTTGAAGATGAAAAAGGAAGGGAGATATTTGATATTTTAATAGAAAAAAAAGAGAAATTTGAGAAAGTGAAAAAAGAGGTAAAAAAAATTAAATTTGGACAAAATTTTCTACCAGTTGCTCCTTTAAAGGTTATAAAAGAAATGAAAAAGGAGACAAAAAGAGATATTGATATTTATGATATAGAATTGATTGAAAAGTTTGAAAAAGAAAATCCTGATTTAACTATTTGACCAATTGGTTAATTGGTTAAAAATGAAATACTTTGATACTCACTGCCATCTTGATTTTGAGCAATTTGATAAGGATAGAAACCAAGTTATTGAAAGGGCAAAGAGTCAGAATGTTGAATATATTTTGAATGTAGGAACAGATATTGAAAGTAGTAAAAAAGTTATAGAAATTGCAGAAAATTATGATTTT
Source organism: Candidatus Ratteibacteria bacterium (assembly GCA_049970595.1). Taxonomy (GTDB): domain Bacteria; phylum Ratteibacteria; class UBA8468; order B48-G9; family JAFGKM01; genus JAMWDI01. The sequence goes on from JBMFMQ010000027.1 coordinate 16,921, forward strand.
ATTTTTGCTTCTGTTGGAATTCACCCTCTTGATGTATCTGAATATAGTATTGAACACTTGAAAGAAATTGAAAAACTTTTAAGCAACAAAAAAGTGATTGCAGTAGGAGAAACAGGACTTGACTATTATTATTCAAAGGAGAATAAAGAAAAACAGAAAGAGTTTTTTATTGCTCAGGTTGAAATTGCTGGTAATAACAACCTTCCTTTGATAATTCATCAGAGGGAAAGTAAAAATGATTTGATTGAATTGATTGAAAAAATAAAATTGCCTGAAAAAGTCGTTTTTCATTGTTTTGGAGGAGATATTGAACTTGCAAAATATTGTGAAAAAAGGGGCTTTTTTATTTCTTTTACAGGAATTTTAACATTTAAAAATGCAAAAAATGTAAAAGAAGTAGCAAGAATTTATCCTTTTGATAAGATTATGGTTGAAACAGATGCACCATTTCTTGCACCAGAACCATTAAGAGGAAAAAGAAATGAGCCATTTATGGTAAAATATATAGTTGAAGAAATTGCAAAAATAAAAGATAAAGACAAGGAAGAAGTATCATATATAATTTTTAAAAATTCTTTAAAATTTTTTAATATTAAGGAAGAAAAAGATGGCTAAAAAATTGAAAAAGAGGTATATAAAAAAATTTATGGTAAAATATAAATTATGGAACTTATAGAAGGAGTTAAAGTAAAAATTTTAAAAATTATTCCTGATGAGAGAGGAAGGTTGGTGGAAATTTTAAGGAAAGATGATGAAATTTTTACTGAATTCGGACAGGTATATATAACAACTGCATATCCTGGTGTTATAAAAGCATGGCATGCACACAGATTTCAGGATGATAATTTAACATGCATAAAGGGGATGGCAAAGGTTGTTTTATGTGATTTGAGAGATAAAAGTTCAACATATAAAAAAATAAATGAGTTTTTTGTTGGTGAATATAATCCAGTTTTAATACATATTCCAAGAGAGGTTTATCATGGTTTTAAATGTATAAGTGAAAGTGAATGTATTATTATTAATATTCCAACAAATGTTTACAATTACAAAAATCCTGATGAATTGAGATTACCATTTGATACACCAGAAATACCTTACAACTGGGAAAGGAGGAATTTTTGAAAGGGATAGTTCTTGCTGGAGGACTTGGGACAAGATTATATCCTTTAACTAAAGTTACAAATAAACATCTTCTTCCTGTCTATAACAAGCCAATGATATATTATCCAATTCAGACACTTGTTGAAGCAGGAATAAAAGATATATTGATTGTTACTGGAGGAAATTCAGCAGGTGATTTTTTAAAGTTGCTTGGAAATGGAAAAGAATTTGGGCTTTCACATTTAAGTTTTGTTTATCAGGAAGGAGAAGGAGGAATCGCACATGCTCTTTCTCTTGCAGAACATTTCTGTGATAATGAAAAAATGGTTGTTATTCTTGGAGATAATATTGTAGAAAAAAGTATTAAAAAAGAGGTAGAGATATTTGAAAAACAACCAAAAGGAGCAAGGATTTTATTAAAGGAAGTTGAAAATCCAGAAAGATTTGGTGTTGCAGAAATAAAAGATGGAAAAATTATAAGAATTATTGAAAAACCAAAAATACCTCCATCAAATCTTATAGTTACAGGAATATATATGTATGATAGCCAGGTTTTTGATATAATAAGAACTTTAAAACCTTCTGAAAGAGGGGAACTTGAAATAACAGATGTTAATAATAAATATCTCCAAATGGGTCAACTTACATATGGAATTCTTGATGGTTGGTGGACAGATGCTGGAACATTTGATTCACTTTTAAAAGCAAATATACTTGTTGCTGAAATGGAAAAAAATAAAAAATGAAGATAAAACTAACTCAACCAAATATAAAGCACTGGGGTTTGAAACAACCCCAAGTGCTTTTTCTGGCGTTTTTTGCCCAGAACAGATAAGAATACCTTGAACTCCCCTCAAGAGTGAGGGGGTTTGGGGGAGTTGATACCTTTTGGGGATTTTAAAAGGGTTTAAACCCCTTTAAGAAACAAACTTAAG